>DASSMK010000343.1:0-18937 GCA_035688915.1 Thermoanaerobaculia bacterium | reverse complement strand
TGCTGCCGTGCCCTCGACGCTCGCGCCGGGCGTGTGGAAGCTGCACGGCTCGTCGGGCGAGCTCGCGCGCGACGCGTTTCATCCGATGGACGAAGGCAGCGCTGTGATCGCAGCGATCGCACGTGCGTGTGGCGACAACATCCTGGACCTCGCCGCGGCGCCCGGCGGCAAGTCGATCTACATGGCTCACGCCGGTGCGCGCGTCGTCAGCAACGACGTCTCGCTCTCGCGCCTGCTCGCGTTGCGCGGACTCTCGCGACGCGTGGTGAGCGATGGCCGTCGGCCGCCGTTCCGCGATCGATTCGACGTGGTGCTGCTCGACGCGCCGTGCAGTGCGACCGGCACCATTCGCAAGAACCCGGAATTGAAGTGGCGGCTGCGCGAGACCGATCTGCCGGCGTTTGCGGCATTGCAGCGCGAGCTGCTCGCGGCGTCGATGACGCTCGCTTCCAAGTACGTCGTCTACTCAACGTGCTCGCTCGAGCCGGAAGAGAACGACGCCGTCGTCGAAGGCTACGCGCGAGTCGACATCACGCCGTTCGTTCCCGAAGGCGCGCGTACTTGGATCGACAACGGCGTGCTGCGCCTAACGCCGGACTCCGGCGCCGACGGCTTCACTGCATTCGTGCTTCTGGCGACAGGCACACAACCAGGCTAGGCCAACCAACGCAGCCGGCCGTGCCGGCCCGCCGGAGGCCCCCTCGTCGTTCGTGTATTCTTCCCCGCCGTGCCACGCGACCTCACCATCGGCAACGGCTCGCTGCTAGTCGCGTTCGACTCCGAGTACCGCTTGGCGGATTTCTATTTCCCTCACGTAGGGATGGAGAACCACGCTGGCGCGCGGTTTCGGTTCGGCATCTGGGCCAACGATTCGCTGCGCTGGGTCGAAGACGCGTCGTGGCAGAAGAGTCTCGACTATTTGCGGGACACGCTCGTCACGGACGTGCGCTGCACGAACGAAGAGCTCGGGTTACGGATCCGTTGTTATGACGCCGTCGATCCGGACGCCAATGTTTACGTGCGGCGGATCGTGGTGCGGAACACGCGGGAAGAAGAGCGGGACATCAAGATCTTCCTGCACCACGACTTTAATTTGTACGGCAACGCGGTGGGAGACACCGCGTACTTTGATCCGGAGACGCAGAGTCTCATCCATTACAAAGCGCGGCGCTACCTGCTGATCAATGCCGCGGTCGACGATGCTGTCGGAGTACGGGAGTATGCGTGCGGACGGACGGGCGTGGGTGGCAGCGAGGGCACTTGGCGCGATGCGGAAGACGGCGTCTTGTCGATGGCGCCCATTGCACAGGGATCCGTCGACACCACGATCGCCATTCCGCTGCATCTCGAAGCGTCGGGAACTGCAGTGGCGGTGTACTGGATTTGTGCGGGCCGGCGGTACAGTGAAGTGCGGCAGCTCGATCGCGCTGTGCGCGAGGAAACGGCGGCGCGTGTGTTGGCGCGGACGGGATCGTATTGGTACACGTGGGTACATAAGCCCGCCGTCGAACTGAGTGATTTGCCCGAGACGGTGACTGATCTTTACAAACGATCGCTATTGACCATCGCTACGCAATGCGATCGCGGCGGCGCGGTATTGGCGGCCAATGACTCCGACATTCAATGGGGTCACAACGACCACTACTCGTACATGTGGGCGCGCGACGCCGCGTTTGTCTGCGATGCATTGGATCGCGCGGGCTTCCCGGAGGTGACGCGCCGCTTTCTGCACTTTGCGAACGGCGTCATCAAAGACGACGGCTTCTTTTTGCACAAATACAATCCGGACGGATCACTCGCTTCGCTGTGGCATCCGTGGTATCGCAACGGCAAAACGCAATTGCCGATTCAGGAAGACGAAACGGCGCTGGTGGTCTGGCTCGTGGCGCGGCATTACGCGCGCACACGCGATCTCGATTTATTGCGCGCCGTCTACAAACGACTGGTCATTCAGCCCGCCGATTTCCTGATGAAGTATCGCGATCCGGAAACCGGCTTGCCGCTGCCGAGCATCGACATGTGGGAAGAGCGGCAGGGCGTCTTCACCTTCACCTGCGCTGCTGTGTATGCGGCATTGTCCGCCGCCGCGGAACTCGCCAATCTCTTCAATGATCAGGATCGTCGCTCCACATACGCCAAAGCGGCTACTGAGATTCGCGACGCGATGATGCGTCATCTCTGGATAGAGAGTGAGGGGCGCTTTGCGCGCGGTCTCGTGCTGCAGGACGACGACACGCTGCAGCTCGACACCACCATCGATGCCTCCACCTTCGCCGTCTTCTACCTCGGCGTCTTTCCGCCCTCCAGCGCCGTAGTGGAAGGAACGATGCGCGCCATTCGCGAGCATCTGTGGGTGCATACCGAATCAGGCGGTGTGGCGCGTTATGAAAACGACGCGTATCACCGCATTTCCGACGAGCCCACGCGCGTGCCCGGCAATCCATGGATCATCTGCACCATGTGGCTGGCGGAACATTCGATTGCGCGCGCGAGCAATGCCGGCGAATTGGAGTCCGCACTCGACCTCGTGCGTTGGGCGCGCTCGAAAGCGTCACAATCACTGCTGCTGCCGGAGCAGGTCGATCCGTATGCAGGGCAGGCATTGTCCGTCGCGCCGCTTACATGGAGCCACGCGCAGGTTGTTTCGGTCGTACTTGGCTATCTCGATGCGCGGCTCCGTCTGCGTGACACCAGTACGGAAGAGGCCTTAGAGAAATCACACGCTGAGCCCTCCCACGACGCCGTTGACAATCCCTGAGCCTTTACCTAGATTGTCCGCACACCACACAGCGGCGCAGTACGAGAGGCACCAGGAGGCTCTATGGCAGGAAAGGGCGACGTCATCAGCGCAATTGCCGAGCAGGCCGGCATTTCCAAGAAGGAAGCCACTGCGGCGTTTGACGCGTTCGTGAGCTACATCTCCGACACATGCCAGCGCGGCGAGCGCTGCGCGATCCCCGGCCTGGGCAGTTTCTCCGTCACCGCACGCAAATCGCGCGAAGGCCGCAATCCGCGCACGAACGAAAAGATCACCATTCCGGCCTCGAAGAACGTCCGTTTCAAAGCAGGCAAAGACCTGCGCGACGTGCTCAATGTGCCGAAGAAGGCGCGCGGCCGCAAATAGCGAGATTCACGCGCAACAGCAGCGTGCAGCGGCGGGCGTGATGCCCGCCGCTTTCATTTGGCGCGGAGAATCGAGTCGCAGAGTCGTCAAGTCGTCGAGTCTCAAAGTGTGTGCGCGCTTGCGGCTTTCCTCTGCGACTCTGCGACTCTGCGACTCTAAGACTCTGAGACTCGACGACTCGTCTACGACATCCACGGCCGCGGCATGAACAGCTTCGAATAGAGATTGATCGCGTAGCGGTCGGTCATGCCGGCGATGAAGTCGATGGCCAGCCGTTCCACCGGCTCGCCGTCTTTCTGCACGAGAAATTCATCCGGACGCGCCACGACGTATTCGAACAGTGCCGTCAGGATCTTCTGCGCTTTCTCGAATTCGTCGCGCACTGTGGGGACGAGGTACATGTTCTCGAACATGTATTTGCGCAGCTCTTCCAGCGCTTCCAGCACTTCGGGCGACATGGAGATCGCTTCGTAATCACAAGCCAGCGTGGCCTGGATCACGTCGCGCACCATGCGATCGATGCGCATGCTTCCGGTGCGGCCCAATGTATCGCGAATCTCTTTGGGAATGTCTTCTTCGCTGATGATCCCCGCGCGAATGCCGTCGTCGATGTCGTGATTGACGTACGCGATGATGTCGGAGATGCGCACGATGTCGCCTTCCAGCGTCAATGCGCGTGACTTGGGCCGTTTGCGCAGCAGTTCGCCTTTTTCGCCTTTGGAGTGTTTGAGGATGCCGTCGCGCACTTCGATGGTCAGGTTGAGACCGCGGCCGTCGTTCTCCAGCGTTTCCACGACGCGCACGGATTGTCTGTAATGATCGAAACCGCCGCGCACGAGCTTATTGAGCGCCGCTTCGCCCGCGTGTCCGAATGCGCTGTGCCCCAGGTCGTGGCCGAGGCCGATGGCTTCGGTGAGGACTTCATTGAGGCGGAGGGATTTGGCGATGGTGCGCGCGATCTGTGTCACTTCGAGCACGTGCGTGAGGCGCGTGCGGTAATGGTCGCCTTCGGGAGCGAGGAAGACCTGCGTCTTGTGCTTGAGACGCCGAAATGATTTGCAGTGAATGATGCGATCGCGGTCGCGCTGGTATGCGGGGCGGAGATCGTCTTCCTCATCGGCACGATCGCGTCCGCGCGTTTCGGCGCTTTTGGCCGCGCGCGGGACGAGCGTGTCCTGCTCGATGCGTTCGAGCATCTGTCGGATGTTCATGGCGCGGATTGTACCGGGGACGACGGGGGGCCTCCGGCGGGCCGGCACGGCCGGCAGCGTTGGAGGGCATAGCCTGGGTGCGTGGTTAGTGCGATGAAGGGCGGCGGCGTTTGCGTGGGCGTGGTGGTGGCTGGGAGATCGATTGGCTGACGATGGTGCTGCTCACTGCTTTGATGTTGCCGTTGTTGTCTTTGGCCGTGAACGTGATCACGTTCCACGGATTGGGCATGCGGATCGACGACACGCTCCACGACGTCGTGCCTGTGGCAGTGCCGGAAGGCGTGCCGCCGTTCACGCGATAGGTGACGGTAGCGATGCCACTGGCGTCGGAAGCGGTGCCGCTGAAGGAGAACGTGCCGTCTTCGTTCTGCGTGGTGTTCGTCAGCGCGATGGCGGGATCGATGACGTCGCTCGTGCCGGGGATTACGAGCATGGTGATGCTGCGCGCCGGAAGCGTGAGCGACAGCGCGTTGCTGGCCACGGTCACGTCGGAGGTATGCACGATGGAAGTGTTGGCGAGCGTCATCTGCCAGCGCTGCGCGTTGCCGCTGGTGGTGTAGTTGGCGAGATTGACCGTCGTCGACGCAGACGAATCCTGCTTGTTGATCAGGACGACCGTCAGTTTCTGATCCGACGTGCGCACGGCGGCGAACGCGGCGATGTTGTCGGGATTCGGCGCGCTGGCGCTGACGCTGATGTCGCCGAACGCGGACTTGGCGCCATCGTAATTGCGCCAGAGCTTCATGGCGTTGTACGCGGGTTCGCCGGTTTCGGGCGTGGTCCAGCGCGTGGCCAGGTCGATGCCTTCGCGGCCGAGGATGCCCATGATGTCGGCTTGGGCAAGGGCGCCGGACATGAACTGCTCGCCGCCCCAGCTGTACTCCGTGAGGCCGATCTCCGTGCCCGGGTAGTAGCGGTCCACCCAATCCTTGAGGCGCGGGATGAGCTGCACCTGATCGCCGATCCACGACTGGTCGGTGTAATTCGGATCCCAGAGCGAACGCGTCGACTTGTTGCGCAGGCCGTTAGTCCAGGCGGAATCGTCCCAGTAGTTGTACTCGCCGCCTTGCGGGTAGTAGTGCACGGTGAAGACGTCGAGCAGGCGGCGGCCGCTGGTGATCTCCACGTCGCGGAACTGCGTGAGGAGCCACGGCAGGTAATCCCAGCCGCCGTGCGCCACGCGATCGGGCGTGTCGGACCACTGCTGATGAACGGACGACCACTGCTGGTCGTAGCCGCTCATGAAGTACGCGGACCAGCCCCACTCCTCCGGCGCCACGATCTTCGCCGCGGGATCGACCGACTTGATCATCTCGGCGTGCTGCACCATGCGCGTCTTCAGCTCGTCCATCGTCGCGCCCGTGGGCTTCACGTCGCGATGCGTGGAGAACCAGATCGAGTGTTCGTTGTCGAGCACGTAGTACGGCACGCCGGCGGCGGAGGCATTGCCCCACTTCGTGACGAGGTGCTGGATCCAGCCTTCCTGGAACGCGACGTCGACGGTCATGTTCGCGTCGTAGGGATCGTTGTTCGTGATCGGTGTTCCGTCCGGCTTGTTGCCGTTACCCGCGTCGGGAAACCACTGCCAGTCGTTCTTTTCCTGCGCTCCGTATTTGGCGATGGAGAAGCTGGAGAGGCGCTGGCGATTCGGGCCGAGCTTGGCCACCCAGCCGCTGATAGGGATCGTCACCATCGGCAGCGCGTTGCCGGCTTTCGTCGATTGCACGAAGTCGTCGACGTACGCGCCGGGCGTGGCGCCGCCTTCTTCTTCCAGGCTTTCCCAATACCAGTCGAAGGCGCGGCTCGAACAGTTCTGCTGCCAGTTGTAGCGCGTGGTGGCGTTGCCGCCGTGGCGGTTCAGCGGGACGTTCAGGTCATCGAGCTGCGCGGCGGTGGCGAAGGCGCAGCCGTAGACGTTCGGATTGATGCGGTGGCGCGAAGCTTTCGCATCGACGTTGATGACGGTCTGCGCGGAGGCGGTGGCGGCGAAGAGCAGGATGGCGAGGATGCTGCGAAGACTCATGACGATCGGGTCAGTCTAGCCGGATGGATGGAGTGGCGCGTGACGCAGCTCACGACAACGGCCGCTCGAGGTAACGCGTTCCGGCAACAGGATTGTGACGGTACGGTGCGATGTCGGCGAAACCGAGCGATTCGTACATGGCGATGGCCGCGTGCATCGACGGCAGCGTGTCCAGTCGCATGGCGCGAAAGCCGCGCGCGCGTGCTTCGGCGACGCGTTCGGCGAGTGCGCGTCCCAGGTTCTGGCCGCGGAATGCGGGGCGGACGTAGAGCCGCTTCATTTCGCAGATTCGATCGCCGAGGTCACGGAGGGCGACGCAGCCGGCGGGCTGACGCTCTTCGCGCGCGATGAGGATCAGCGCGTATGTCGTGTCGAGCTGCGCGAGCTCGTCGTCGAACTGCTGAAACGAGAGATCGACGTCGAGCGACGCCGCGTACTCGAGGAAGAGCGGGCGGACTTCGGCGAGATCGGTCGCTGGCTCGATGTGCATGGTCGCGAGCCGCAACGATATCGCGCAAAAAAAAGCGGCGGGCCGGAGCCCGCCGCTTTCACTGCCATTTGCTGCGATTAATTCTGGTGCGTGAACGGACCGGCCTGCGCGGTGTTGCCCGCAGCGTCCGTCGACTGCACGGTGTACGTGTACGTTGCGCCCTTCGAGCCGCGGAATGCGCGCACGTGGCTCGTGACGAGCGCCGTGTCGTTGTACGTCGTGCCGTTGAGGATCACGACCGACGTAGCCGGCTCGTTGGTCGTCCAGCGGATCTCGAACGAACCGTTCTTGCTGTTCGTGACGACCGAGGTGACGCTGGAGATGATCGGAGCGGTGACGTCGGCGGTGCTGTTGTTCACCGTCACGGTGACGGTGGACGACGTACCGGCGTTGCCTGCCGCGTCGAACGCTTTCGCCGACAGCGAGTGCGACGCATTCGTCGCGGTGGTGGTGTTCCACGCGAACGAGTACGGCGAGCTGGTGTCGGTCGAGGCGAGAACGCCGTCGACGTAGAACTCGACCCGCGTCACGCCGACGTTGTCGGTGGCGTTCGCCGAAACCGTCGTCGTGCCGGAGACCGTCGCGCCCGAAGCAGGCGAGGTGATCGAGGCGGTCGGGGCCGTCGTGTCCGCGGTGGTATTGCTCACCGTGACCGTGACGGAGGCCGAAGCCGCGGAGTTGCCCGCCGCATCGTAGGCACGCGAAGAGAGCGAGTGCGTGCCGTTGCTCGCCGTGGTGGTGTTCCAGGAGAACGAGTACGGCGAGGAGGAGTCGCTGGCGGCGACCGCACCGTCGACGAGGAAGTCGACGCGGGTGACGCCCGTGTTATCCGACGCGCTGGCGGTGACGCTGGTGGTGCCGGAGACCGTCGCGCCGCTGGCCGGCGAGGTGATGGCCGTGACCGGAGCGATGGTGTCGGCTGGCGTGCTGCCGCCCTGCGAAACGATCACGCCGATGTTGTCGACGTAGACGCCGCGCGTGGCGGTGCAACCGGTCTGGCAGGTGTAGGTGTAGACGCCGAACATGAAGCGCAGCTGCGTGGCGCCGGCGTAGGGCGAGAGCGAGGTGGTCACTTCTTCCCACGACAGGTCGCCCGCGTCGCGGTAGAAGTCTTCATGACGGGTCCACGACACGCCGTTGTCGGTCGAGACCCAGAGGCGTCCGCGCGTGTAGCCGGAGCAGGGGATTTCGGCCGCGTACGAGAAGCGGAAGTCGCGCACGTCGGTGCCCGGGGGGATGGTGATGTTCGGGCTGATCCAGACTTCGTCCGGGTTGGTGTAGGTCAGGTTGTTCGAAGCGACCGGAGCGCGGAAGCTGTTGCCGCGCGGCGCGGTCGGATGCTGCACGACCGACCAGTCGCCGTGGCGCGAGACCGTGGTGCAAGCGCTCGGGACGAACGAGGTCGTGCTCGACCAGCCGGCTTTCGCCTGAGCGTCGACGTCATCGAACCAGAGGTAGCTGCGGTTGGCCGGCTTGGTGAACGAGCCGCTCTGCACCGCCGTACCGCCGGCGTAGATCACGTAGTCAAATCCGGCTGCGTCGCAGGTGGCGCAGGTGAGGCTGACGTTGAAGGAGAACGTGGCCGTCTGGCCCGGAGCGAGCGAAGCGACGCTCGCCGGAACCGACGCGCTGACGGTGCCGTTGGCCGACGTCACCACTGCAGTGACGTTGCTGGCCGCGGCGCCCGCGCAGGAGGAGTTCATCACGTTGACGTTGAGCGAAGCGGTTTCACCCGCGTCGAGCCATTCGTCGCCGTCGCCGCCCGTGACGGTGGCGCCAGCGTACGCGACGTGCGCGCCGGTGACGGTGCCGTAGGCAAACGACATCGAGGAAGCTTCGGCGCTGATGCAGCGGATGTCTTTGACACCCGAGGCGGAGCCGCTATTGAGCTTGTTGCTCGGATCGGTGGTGGCGGTGAAGGACGTTTCGTTGTCGTCGAGCGAGAACGCCGCGCCGGTCACTGCGGTCTGCAGGCCGGTGGCGGTGTTCGCCCAACCCTTGCGGAGAACGTTCGCTTCGTACGGATAGGAGTTGTTGCCGACGGTCGCGGCCTTGTCGCGGTGCCAGATCACGAGACCATGCTCCGGCAGGTACGGCTCGTAGTAGCCGACCGCGGCGCGGTTCTCGATGAGGAACCACTCGTTGGCGTTGTTCGGCGACTTGACGCGCGCGAGCACGCCCACCGGCGAGGAGCCGCCGAGCGGTGCGACGTTCTTCACGCCGTCGACGGTGGCGACGTCCGTGATTTCGGATTCGAGAATGAAGCCGTACGAATTCGCATCCGTGTCGGCGTTCATCTTGATGTCCTGCTTGAGCTCGGAGCCCATGTGCGCAGGGTGCGTTCCGGAGCGCGCGCCGTTGTAGCTGCCGGAATCCATCAGATCCCATTCGCCGGCGGGCGTGGCGTCGTAACCGGTGTCGTAGATGTCAGTGGCGCCGAGGGTGTGCAGCGCTTCGTGAGCGAAGACGCCGACGCCGAAGAACTTGTCGGTGATCGTCCACGGCGAGGTGGAGTAGTTGAACTCCGGCGAGAATTCCGGCTCGATCGCGTAGATGTGACCGGTCGGAACGGTCTTGCCGTCCACCGCGATGTTCGCGGCGATGTTCCACTTGTGCGACCAGATGTGATTGTTGAGCGGGTCGCTGCCGTCGCAGCCGGAGCCGTACTGCTCCTGGCCGTCGCGGGCGTGCACGACGAAGATCATCAGCTCGGCGTCGGAGATCGAGCCGTCGCCGTTCGCGTCGTATTGCGCGAAGTTCACGTCGGCATCGGCCTGCTGGATGGCCCAGGCGATGAGGTCCTTCACGCCGTTGCGCGTGGAGCCTTTGTCTTCATCGCAGGCGCCGAGCGCGCCAGCTTTCGCCGCGCCCCAGTACGCCATCGTGTTCGGGTTGACGTACCAGCCGTCGTTGATCAGCGTGCCGGTGCCGTTCTGGCCCTTGCCGCGCTGCGCGACGGTGACGTCCCACTGCATGCGGTTGTAGGTCGCTTCCCAGTAGAAGTGATTGAGGCCGCCGGCGACGTTGCGGTCGCCGAGGAGCGTGGCCCAGGTGGGGGCGCTGTTGGGCTGGCCGGGCATCGGATTGAAGTCCGGCTCGCCGGCGACGGGCGTGCCCACGCCGTTGGTGTGCTTCCAGTCGGAGAATTCGACCAGGATCACGAGCACCGGAACGGTGGTCGGCGCGAGCGAGGCCGCGTTCGTGGCCGCGTTGAAGCGGCCGTTCTTGGTCTGCGCCTGCTGGTGCTGGCTGCGGAAGAGCTGGCCGATCGTGCCGTCATCCTGCTGGACGAACGGAGGACCGGGGAGCTTGGCCGCGTCGATGTTCGGACGGACGTGCGCCTTGAAATCGGCCGGCGCTTTCTCTTTGCCGGGGCGGTACTTCGACGGGCGGAGCTGATCGGTGTGATGCGAAGCCGGATCAGCGTACAGATACCAGCCCGTCGACTTGTCGCGAATGACGGTGCGACCTTCGGAGTCTTCGATGAAGACGATGCGTTCGTCGCCGATCATGTGGGCTTCGAACGGCGTGCCGTCGGGCTGATAGTAGATGACGGACTTCGGGTAAGCCTTGACGGCCCATGCCGGCTGCAGACCAAACGTGACGAGCACAAAGGCAAGCGTGAGCGTGAGCGCGAGCCGCGTGCTGCGCGAGAATCCTGACATTTTTCCCCCTGAGCTGAATGATTGCTGGAAGCGAGAAGGCGCACAAAGGCAATGCCGGTGCCGCTTTTCCGTAGTTATTCGAAGTGTTGACCTGCAAGAACTTAGCGGAATGCGGGCAAATTTGGCTTATCCAAATCTGACCCATCTTGTACGCCGAAGGGCCGTTTTGGCGGGTCAAACTTGGAGAGAATGGGTCGAATTCAGAACCAGCGCAGCCGCAGCGGAGCGGCCGCTGCCGGACGGGCAAAAAAATTTTTCGCCGGCGCGCTCAGACGAGCAGTTCGCCGCGCAGCACGGTGACGGCGGCGCCGCCGAGCTTCACGCGATCGCGCTCCAGCCGCACGCGCACGATGCCGCCGCGCGGGGAGAGCTGCGCGCCGGTCATCTCGTTCTTGCCGAGCTTGGCCGCCCAGTACGGCGTGAGGCAGCAATGCGCGGAGCCGGTCACCGGGTCTTCGTCGACACCCGAGCCGGGCGCGAAGAAGCGCGAGACAAAGTCGGCGTCGGCGCGCGAAGCCCGGCTGGTGACGATCACGCCGCGCACCGGAATCGTGCGCAGCTTCTTGTGATCGGGATTCAGCGCACGCACTTCGTCTTCGGAATCGAGCTCGACGAGGTAGTCGAACTTGTTGCGTCCGACGTAACGCGGCTTCTGGACGCCGAGCGATTCGAGGAGACCTTCGGGAGGGTCGCTGGCTTCTTCGCGCGTGGCGGGGAAATCGAGCTCGATCAGATCGCCGCGGCGCGACGCAGTGAGCAGGCCACTCTTCGTCTGGAAGCGGAGGATCTCTTCCGGAATGGCCAGCTTCTCGGTCCAGAGCGCGTGGGCCGAGGCGAGAGTGGCGTGGCCGCAGAGCGCGACTTCGATGGCGGGTGTGAACCAGCGCAGAGACCAGGCGCCGTCATCGAGCTGGTAGAGGAACGCGGTCTCGGAGAGATTCATCTCCATCGCCACGCGCTGCATCCAGCTCTCGTCGGCAGCGGCGTCGAGGAGGCAGACCGCGGCGGGATTGCCGCGGAATGCCTCGCTCGTGAATGCGTCGATCTGGAGAAGTTTCAAGGCGTCAGAAGCCTTGCACCTTCGCTGCCTTCTTGTAGATCACCCAGGTGGCGAAGAAGCCGATGGCGATCACGCCGGCCAGGCAGACGTCGCGATACTCGTTGCCGTACATGGTCGGGTAGTGATTGCTGATCATCGTGAAGATCAGCGGCACCGACATGTAGGTGTTGTGGCGCGAGCGCAGGCCGGCATGCTTCACGTCGGCCGCGTCCGGCGCCGTACCGGCTTTGACGGCAGTGATGATGCGCTTCTGCGCGGGCCAGATGATCATCCAGACGTTGAGCGCCATCATCGTGCCGAAGATCAGCCCCGCATGGATGTAGAGCGAGCGGCCGCTGAACTTGCCGACGTACTCGAGAAACAGATACGCCGCGGCGAAGAGGATCAGCACGATGATGTTGGCGACGATCACGTTCGCCACCGCTTTCATCACCGCGTTGTAGATCACGAAGCCGACGGCGAGGATCACCAGCACGATGGCCAGCCAGAGCCACGGATTGCCGACGCTCGGATCTTCGAACACCACCTTGGAGTGGTAGTAAATGAGACCGCCCATGAGGATGCCGGTGAACCACGTCCAGGCGGCGCCCCAGCGGAACCAGTAGAGCGCGCGCGGCATCAGCTCCGGATTGACGATGCGTTTGGTGGGTCCGTCGAGCTTGGCCTGGAAGGGGCCGTTCACCCAGTTGAAGAAGTAGAGATGGCCGATCCAGGTGATGCCGGCCACCACGTGAATCCATCGGAAAATGAGCTGCAAAAGGTTGTTGAGATCCGAGTTCATGCGAATCCTTTCCTCGAGCGCCAGATGTTGGGGTAGCCTGCGCCCGATTATGGCGCAGACCGACACGCCTTCATAGCCGCATGAACGAATTCGAGAACAAAGTGGCCATCGTGACCGGCGCTTCGAGCGGCATCGGGCGCAGTACGGCCGAGTTGCTGGCGCGCGAAGGGGCACGCGTGGTGATCTTCGCGCGCTCGAAAACGAAGCTCGACGAGATTGCGAGCGCATCAGGCGATCGGATGTTCGCGGTGGAAGGCGACGTCGCCAATCGCGACGACATCAATCGTCTCTTCGCCGAATGCGAAACGCGTTTCGGCGCGTGCGACGTGCTGGTGAACAACGCCGGCATGATCGATCCCGCGCCGCTCGTGGAGACGACGCCGGAGCGGTGGGAGCGGATGTTCGCGGTCAACGTCACCGGCACGTTCCTCACCTGCCGCCGCGCGCTGCCGTCGATGATGGCGAGGAAGAGCGGCGCGATCGTGAACGTCGCATCGATCAGCGGCGTGCCGGGACCGGAGAAGTTTCCCGGCTGGGTTTCGTACTGCGCGAGCAAAGGCGCGATCGTTTCGTTCACCGAAGCATTGGCGGTCGAGCTGCAGCCGCACGGCGTGCGCGTGAACGCAGTCAGCCCCGGTTCCGTCGATACGGGGATGTGGGCGCAAGCGAGCGGCGGCGCTCCCTCGGCGATGACGCCGGACGAGATCGCCGAAACGATCCTGTTTCTTGCATCGAATCGCTCGCGGCCGATGAATGGCCGGAACCTCCATGTCTACGGCGTCTGATGCACTCGCGGCGAGCCGCCCCACCTGGGCGGAGATCGACCTGCGCGCGTTCGATCGGAACGTGGCCGCGGTGGCGGCGCGTCTGCCGGAAGGCTCGCGCCTGGTCGCGGTGCTGAAAGCGGACGCGTATGGCCACGGCGCGGTGGCGCTGGCGCGCCGCTGCGAAAAAGCGAATGTTGCCATGCTCGCCACCGCGCTGCTCGAAGAAGCGCTCGAGCTCCGCCACGCCGGCATCACTCTCCCCATCCTCGTCCTCGGCCCGATGAACGAAGAACAGATTCACCGCGCCATCGAGATGGACATCACCATCGGCGTGCCGGGGCCGGAAGTGCTCGAAACCGTTTGCGCCGTCGCGCAGCATCGCAACGTGGCCATTCATCTCAAGCTCGACACCGGCATGGGACGGATGGGCGTGATCGAGCCGGAGCTGCCGCGCGTCGTGGAGATGATCCAGGCCACGCCGCGATTGAAGGTAGAGGCGATCTACACACATTTCGCGAACGCCGACGATCCGCGCGATCCATTCACGCGCGAGCAGAGCGCGCGATTCGCAACGCTCATCACCACGTTGCGCGAAGCGGGGCTGGACGCGCCGCTGCACCATCTCGCGAACAGCGCGGCCACGATGCGCGGCATCATCACGCCCGGCGATTTCGTGCGCGTCGGCCTCGCGCTGTACGGCGCCGAAGCGGTGAACGGCGGCGAGAAGCTCGAGCCGGTCATGCGCTGGCGCACGGCCATCGCGCGGCTGAAGGAGTTGCCGCCCGGCCACGCCATCGGCTACGGCACCACCTTTCATACGACGCGCACCAGCCGGATCGCCACGCTGCCGGTCGGTTACGCCGACGGCTACGACCGCGGCTTCTCGAACAGCGGCGAAGTGCTCGTGCGCGGCCAACGCGTGCCGGTGGTGGGCCGCGTGTCGATGGATCTGGTCACAATCGACGTGACGGACATTCCCGACGCGGACATCGGCGACGAGGTGGTCCTCCTCGGCGGCGACATCACCGTCGAAGAGCTGGCGGCGAAACTTGATACGATCAGCTACGAAGTGTTCTGCAACGTCAGCGCGCGCGTGCCGCGCGTTTACGTGGACGGCGAGAATGTCGTCGCAGTGCGCTCCCGATTCGACGCATGACCGCGATTCTCGACCGCTTCGGCCTCGTCTTCATTCACCTTTTCGAACAGACGGGGCTCTGGTTCGGCGCGCTATGGCGCACGTTCCGCTGGACGTTCCGCCGCCCGTTCGACATTCGTGAATGGCTGCGCCAGATGGTGCGCGTCGGCGTCGATTCCATCCCGGTGGTTTTCCTGACCACGATGTTCACCGGCATGGTGCTCGCGCTGCAGACGTTCTACGGCTTCCAACGCGTGCACGCGGAAGCGTTCGTCGGCAGCGTCGTGGCGTTGGCCATGCTGCGCGAGCTTTCGCCTGTCCTGGTCGGACTGATGGTCACGGGCCGCGTCGGTTCGTCGATGGCCGCGGAGATCGGCACGATGCGCGTCACCGAGCAAATCGACGCGCTGCAGGCGCTGGCCACCGATCCGGTGCAGTACCTCTTCGTCCCGCGCATCATCGCCGGCATCGTCATGCTCCCCTTCCTCGTCATCCTCGGCGACGCCCTGGGCATCGTCGGCGGCTACCTCGTCGCCGTGAAGCTGATGAACGCGAATCCGGTGCAGTACTCGGCGAACTCGTATCAGTTCCTTCAGCTGAACGACATCTGGAGCGGCTTGATCAAGGCGGCGTGTTTCGGGCTGATCCTCACGCTGACCGGCTGCGTGCGCGGCTATTACACGACCGGCGGCGCGGAAGGCGTCGGCAAAGCGACTACCGCGGCGGTCGTGAGCGCGTCGTTGATCATTCTCCTGAGTGACTTCTTCCTGACGAAGATGCTGTTCTGACGCCGATGCCGATGATCTCGCTGCAGCATCTGTACAAGTCATTTGGAGAGAAGCAGGTCCTGCGCGACATGTCCATCGACGTCGAGCGCGGCGAATCGCTGGTGATCGTCGGCGGCTCCGGCACCGGCAAGAGCGTCACGCTGAAGCACATCATCGGTCTCTTGCGTCCCGACAAGGGACGGGTGGTCGTGGACGGCGAAGACATCACCACGATGCGCGACGTCGATCTCAATCGCTTCCGCCGCCGCTTCGGCATGTCCTTTCAGGAAGGCGCGCTGTTCGATTCGATGTCGGTCTTCGAGAACATCGCCTTCCCGTTGCGCCGTCACACGAACATGACGGAGAAAGAGATTCGCGATCGCGTCGAGGAATGCCTCGACCTCGTGCATCTCCCGGGCGTGAGCGACAAACGGCCTTCGGAGCTGTCAGGCGGCATGCGGCGGCGCGTCGGTTTCGCGCGCGCGATCTCGCTGAAGCCGGAAATTCTGCTCTTCGACGAGCCGACCACCGGACTCGATCCGGTGATCAGCGACGTCGTGGCGGAGCTGATCGTCGAGATGGATCAGACGCTCAACACCACCACGGTCACGATCACGCACGACATGAAAGTGGCGTTCAAGATCGCCGACCGCGTGGCCATGCTCTTCCAGGGACAGATCGTCGAAGTCGGCAGCCCGGCCGTGTTCCAGCAGTCGAAGAATCCGATCGTGCAGCAGTTCATCGAAGGACGCGCGGAAGGGCCGCTCACGGAAGGCTGAAATGGCCGAGCGCCCCTTCTCCGTCAGTGAGCTGATCCGCCAGATCAATCTCGATCTCTTCAAATACAACGACGTGGCCGTGGAAGGCGAGGTGACAAACTTCACCCGCTCCGCCGCCGGCCATCTCTACTTTTCGATCAAAGATGCGAAGGCGCAGATGCGCGTCGTGCTGTTCGCGACGAGCGCGCGTTTCCTCCGCTTCCGCATCGAAAACGGTTTGCAGCTGATCGTGCGCGGACGCCTGACCGTCTACGAAGCGCGCGGCGAGTTTCAGTTGAACGCCGTCGCCGCGGAGCCGGCAGGATTGGGCGCGCTGCAGCTGGCGTTCGAGCAGCTGAAGAAGCGGCTCGCCGAAGAAGGTTTGTTCGACGCGGCGCGGAAGAAGCCGATTCCGATGCTGCCGCAGCGCATCGCGGTCGTCACCAGTCCGACCGGCGCGGCCATCCGCGACATCCTGCACGTCATCGGCCGCCGCTTCGACAATCTCACTCTGCAGATTTATCCGGTGCGCGTGCAAGGCGCGAATGCTTCGCGCGAGATTGCCGTGGCCATCAAACATCTCTCGCGCTGGAAGCAGCACGACGTGGTGCTGATCTGCCGCGGCGGAGGCTCGCTCGAAGATCTCTGGGCTTTCAACGAAGAGATCGTGGCGCGCGCGGTGGCGGCTTGCGAGATCCCGACGATCTCCGGCATCGGCCACGAGACCGATTTCACGATCACCGACTTTGTCGCCGATCTGCGCGCGCCCACGCCCTCTGCCGCCGCGGAAATCGTCATCCGCGCGAAGAGCGAGATCTGCGCGCACGTCGACCACATGACGCGCCGCATCCAGCACATCGTGCAGAACCGCGTGCGCAATTACCGCCACGAGCTGCGTCATCTCACCTCCTCCGATCGCCTCCGCATCGTCCCGCGCCGCATCGCCTTCCTGCGCGATCGTCTCGAGCGCCGTCGTGTGATGCTCTTCCGCCTCCTCGATGCGCACGCCAAGTCATTGCGCCGCCGACTGAACGCGTGCGACGAGCCGCTCGCGCGCTACCCGGCGCGCATCGTCCGTGAGCGCCAGCAACTCGAAGGTGTGATGACGACGCTGCAGGCCGTCTCGCCGCTGTCCGTGCTCTCGCGCGGCTACGCCATCGCATTCTCCCGCACGCGCCGCGGACGCAAGCCGGTGCTCGATTCGATGCAGGTGCAGGTCGGCGAACCGATCGAAGTGCAACTGAAGAAAGGCCGCCTGGCCTGCACCGTCGACTCGCGCACGCTGGGCGTGGAGAGTTTGTGGCCGGAGGTCGCCGCCCCCATCCGCCCAGGCTCATAGGCTCATAGGCTCATGGGCTCATAGAGGTGCTGCGCGAGAATTGGCAGCCATCGCCTGAGGCACATGCGAAGCACGCGGCGCTAGCGCCGCCTGCGCTGCTATGAGCCCATGAGCCCATGAGCCTATGAGCCCATGAGCCTCAGCGCTGGCGCGAGCGCGGCGGTGGTATAACCCGCCCATGGCACGCCCGCGCGGCAACGACTTCGAAAAGTCTTTCCAGCAGCTCGAGAAAATCGTGCAGCGTCTGGAAGGGGAAGAGCTGCCGCTCGATGAATCGCTGCAGCTGTTCGAAGAAGGCATTCGCCTCTCGCGCTTCTGCCATCAGCGCCTCGAAGAAGTGGAAAAGAAGATCGAGCTGATCCTCGCCGACGCGAAAGGCCAGCCGGTGACCGAGCCTTTCGACGAAGAAGAGCTCGATGAAGACGAGGAGCCGGGGCAGTAGTGGAGCTGAACGAGTATCTCGCGCAGCAGCGCGCGCTGGTCGATGCCACGCTCGACGCCGCGCTGCCCGCCGCCTCCACCCGCCCCTCCGTCATTCACGAAGCGATGCGCTACGCCGTGATGGGTGGCGGCAAGCGCATCCGCCCGATCATCGCCATCGCCGCCGCGGAAGCGTGCGGCGCGGATGTCCAGAAGCTGCTGCGGCATCTCTGCGCGCTCGAGCTGATCCACACCTACTCGCTCGTGCACGACGATCTGCCGGCCATCGATAACGACGATCTGCGCCGCGGCCGCAAGACCACGCACGTGGTGTTCGGCGAAGCGATGGGCATCCTCACGGGCGACGCGCTGCTGACCGAGGCGTTTGCGTGGCTTGCAAAGCCGATCGAGGGAGTGCCGGCGGAACGGCAGCTGCGCGCGATCCATGAAGTGGCCACGGCCGTCGATTCGACGGGCATGATCGGCGGGCAGGTTGCGGACATCGTCGCGGAGCGCACGCAGGAAGCGGAGACGAGCGATCGCGAATCGCTCCTCGCCGAGTTGCACTTCATCCACCGCAACAAAACCGGCAAGCTCCTCACCGCCTCCGTTCTCCTCGGCGGACTCCTCGCGAATGCGAGCGCCGAGCAGCTGGACGCGCTGCGGCAGTACGGCGACGCGCTCGGGCTGGCGTTCCAGATCGTCGACGACCTGTTGGACATCGAAGAGTCGTCGGCCACGCTAGGAAAGACAGCGGGCAAAGATGTGGCGCAGGGAAAGCTGACGTTTCCCGCGCTCCTCGGCACCGAAGCCGCACGCGCGGAAGTCGGGCGCCTGCTGGAGGTTGCCCTGGAGAACGGTGGTAGGATCGCCGGTCCGGTGAACTATCTCGCTCCCATCGCGCGTTTCATCTGCGAACGCCGCCACTAGAGGCGTTTCAGGCCGCCCGCGAGGGCGTTTCAGGGCGCCCGCGAGGGCGTTCAGGCCGCCCGCGAGGGCGTTCAGGAAAGAAAGATGGCCCGACTACTTGAATCGATTGAATCGCCGCGCGATCTCCGGAAGCTCGATCGCAAACAGCTTCCCCAGCTCGCGCAGGAGATCCGCGACACCATCATCGACGTGGTCTCGCGCGTCGGCGGCCATTTCGGCGGCAACCTCGGCATCGTCGAGCTCACGCTGGCGCTGCATTACGTCTTCGACACGCCGCGCGACCAGATCGTCTTCGACACCGGCCACCAGAGCTATCCGCACAAGCTCCTGACCGGCCGCCAGAAGACGTTCCCGACCATCCGCCAGCACAACGGCATTTCCGGCTTCTGCAAACGTGAAGAGTCGGAGTACGACGTTTTCAACGCCGGTCACGCCTCCACTTCGATCTCCGCCGCGCTCGGCATCGC
>DASSMK010000342.1:0-18605 GCA_035688915.1 Thermoanaerobaculia bacterium | reverse complement strand
GCCCGCCGCTCCAACGGGCAGCGTGGTTACGCGGAGAGCTTTTCCCAGTCGCCGTCCGGCGCGTCGATCGCCAGCGCGAGTCCGCCGTCCGATCCGATGAAGACCGGATCTTCCATGTAGCGCACTTTGCCGCCGCCCACCGCTTTCAGCGCGTTCTCCAGCGCATCCGCGAGACCGCGAATCAGTCCGCCGCCGCCAGAGAGGATGATGTTGTTGCGCACGCGCTCCTGGAACTCCGGTTCGACGCGCGCGAGCAGGTCGAGCATCGTTTCGATCACCGGCGCCACGAGCGTTTCGCACGCCGCTTTCATTTCCGTCGTGATGTCGAGCTCCGTCGGCACGCCCTTCACCGGCGCGGTGACGATGCACTGCACCGGCGCGTCGCCGACGAAGCTGAAGTTTTCCTTCCACTCGCGCACCATGAAGACGGTGACGTTCGCCTGCGGATAGCGCTCGTTGATCAGCTTGAGCAACTGCGTGTCGATGGAGTCGCCCGCGATGGTGAGCGTGCGCTGATCCTCTTCCGTCGGATAGCGGCCCTTCATCACGCAGAAGTCGGTGGTGCCGGCGCCGATGTCGATGATCATCGTGTGCAGCAGCGCATCCAATCCGTACGCGACAGCGAACGGTTCCGACACGATGAGCAGGCTGTCGACGATGCCCTTCATGGCGTTGCGCAGGTACTGCTTGTTGGTGCGCAGCGCCGCCGCCGGAACGCCCACCACGGCGCGCACGCTCGACGCGTGCACTTTGCCGTTCGAGCTGACGCCGACGAGGCGCAGCAGATGCTTGAGCAGCTCGCGCACGGCTTCGACATCCTTGTCTGATCCTTCTTTCAGCAAGCCGCGCTCGAGCGGACGATGAAGATCGAGCATGGTGCGATTGGCGACCGCTTCATGGCCGATGAGGACGTCGCGCTTCAGCACTTTTCTCGCGACCATGTCGGCAGGCCAGCCGACGAAGCTGTCGACGACGAAACGCTCGCCGTTGGACGCGGAGATGGCACTGCGCGAAGTGCCGAGGTCGATGCCCACGTGGAGAAGGTCGTCGAGTTGATCAGCCATGGTTGGAACTTCCTTTCTGCTGCGGCGCGTCGTTCGCGCTCGCGTATGCGCGAATGCCGCGGAAGAGCGCCTCGGCGATCTTCTGCCGGTACGCCGGCTCGCGCAGCATCGCCGCTTCCTGTTCGTTCGATAAGCATCCGACCTCGGCCAGGATGGCCGGCATGTCCGTCGCGACGAGCACGACGAACGGCGCGCGCTTCACGCCCCAGTTTTCGAGATGGGGATCGTTGGCGCGGAGGCTCGTGTAGAGCTGCTGCTGGACGAGGCTCGCCAGCTGATGCGATTCGTCGCGGCGCGCGTCGGCATACACGCCGTCGAGCAGCTTGCGCATGTCGGCCATCGAGTAACCGGAGATGCGGTTTTCCGCGGCGGCGAGCTCGGTGAGCGAGGGATCGTTGGTGGGGCCGAGATAGTAGGTCTCGATGCCGCGGCTGGCGGTGTGCTGCACGATGGAGTTCACGTGCACGGAGACGAAGATGTCGCTCTTCGATGCGTTCGCGAGTCGCGCGCGTTCTTTCAATGCGATCGAGCGGTCGTCGCTGCGCGTGACGATCACTTCGAAGCCGTCTTTCTTCAGCATCGCGGCGAGCCGGCGATTCACATCCAGCGTGACGTCTTTCTCGGTGACGGCGGTCGCGGACGCGCCGGGATCGGAGCCGCCATGACCGGCGTCGAGCACGATGCGGCGAACGGCGAGAGGAAAGGCGGCGGCGGTGACGCGCTCGAGCGGTGCGTTGATCGGTGCGTCATCGGCGATGGGAGTGCGTGCGGTGGGCGCGATGGCGAGGCTCGCCGCCATGACGCGCGGCGCGGGTGCGACGGCGCTCGTTTGCGTGACGAAATAGCTGGAGCCGGCGAGAGTCAGCGGCACGAGAACGAACGGTGCGCGCTTGAGCCAGAGATGGATGCGCCGGTGCGCGGGCCGGATGGCACGCGGGGGCAAGCCCCGAATCGTATCGAGGTTGTCCGCCACCGCTTCTTGCAGCAGGCGACGTTTCACGCGATCGATCTTGCCCGCTCTCATACCCGCCCCGGACCGACCATTCTAGCAGCCCCCGGCACGCAGGCGCGTTCGAGACGCGCGGAAGACGGCGAGGAACCTGCAATCAGTCTCTGCCATGGCCGACGAAGAGCCACGCCGCATCGAGCTGCGAATCCCATTTGCGACGCTGTTGAAGGTCGCGCTGTTCGTGCTGCTCGTCCTGATCGTGCGGCGGCTCGCGCCGCTGCTGTTGCTGGTGGTGATCGCCACGCTGGTGTCGATCATCCTCACTCCGGCGCAACGCTGGATGGAGCAGCATGGCGTGCGCCGCGGCATCGCCATTCTGCTGATCGCAATCATCGTCTTCGGCGCGTTCGCGGCGTTTTTGGTCATCGTGGTGCCGCGGACCGCCGCGCAGAGTGCGGAGCTGGTGAAGAAGGTGCCGGAGCTCGGGCAGCACGTCATCCGCATCTGGCCCGCCGGTGCGCCGTACGTGCAAACCCTCCTCGGCGACCTGCAGAAGCCGCCCAATCCGCATCAGACCAAGCAGTACCTGATCCGCGGCATGTCGGTGGGACGCTATGTGGTGAGCGGTATCGCGGCGCTGGTGTTCACGCTCGTCCTCTCGCTCTACTTCGTGCTCGACGGCAAACGGCTGCTGGCGTGGCTGGTGAGTTTCGGCCCGCGCCAACAGCGGAAGAAACTCGCGCAAACGTTTGAAGAAGTGCGGCCGGTCGTCTTCGCGTACATGCGCGGCCAGCTGATTACATCGTTCGCGTCGTTTTTCGCAGCACTGGCCGTGCTGCTGCCGATGCATGTGCCGGGGGCGTGGTTTCTGGCGATCCTCGCACTGATCGGCGATTTCATCCCCGTGGTGGGTTTCATCGCATCGCTCATTCCGGCGGTGCTGCTCGCGCTGACCGTTTCACCGACCGCTGCGCTGATCGTGCTGGCCGGCTATATGGGCTATCAGGCGCTGGAGAATTACCTGATCGCACCGCGCGTCTACGGCCGGGCGATGGAGCTCTCGAACGCCACGGTGCTTCTCGGCATCGCCTGCGGCGGCATTCTCCTCGGCCCGATCGGCGCGATTCTCATCCTGCCGTTCCTCGCCGCGTATCCATCAGTGGAGCGCATCTGGCTCGCTGATTACCTCGCGGACGGCACCGTGGAGCGCCACGAAGCGGTGGAGCAGGGCGCGACCAACGTGGTGTGATCATCGAGCGGCGTGGCTCTCACCAGGCCGCTCGAAAGATCACCCGCGGTCATCAGTTCATCGTCACCGTCTGCCAGAGATAAGACGTGTTCAGGTTGTTGGGATCCGTGCCCGAAGTGATCGCCACCACGACCACGACAGTGTCGTTATCGGAGATCGTCACCCCGTCACTCGACGCGCCGAGTGAGACCGGAAGTTTGAAATTCATGAGACCACCGCTCATGGGCGGCCCGAAGGAGCCCTGAACGAGCATCGGTGAATCCGCGCCGACCGCGCCGGCATAGAGCGTTGCGCCCTGGATGTCTGTCGGTCCACCCGGCACCGCATCGATCTGCGCGGTCGCGTTGAACTCGCCGTGTATGTGCATCGCGTTCGCCATACCGAACTTGAACTGATCGCTTTGCTTGTCGGTGTTCTTGATCTGGAACTTCTTGTGGAGAAAATCCCTGACTGCGTCGAAGGCGATAGCTCTCCCGTCTGTCGTTGAACGACTCTCGCAAACTCAAACTGGTTCGGACCGCCACCCACTTTCATTCATTAATGAAAGAAAGTAAAGCTGCAAAAATGGTCACAGTGGCGAAGAGATGACTTGGCGGCGACGCCGTCAACGTTGGAGGACGAAGATCGCCGTGATGGTCGGCTGCGCCTGCAAGCCCGGGAGGTCGGTTGCGTCGAATACGAAATCGCTCGCGCTCAACGTGCTGCGTTGTGTGGAGGCAAAGTCCGGCAGCAAGTTCGCCGACTGCATGCGGTGCGCATAACAGTCGACGTGAAACCCGCGATTCGCAAACAGCTCGTGCCACTGCGAGATCGTGAGATTGCTGCGGTGGTAGTGAATGGCTGCATGCGTTTCGGCGTCGTTTGCGCTGAGAATCGGCGGTACGGCCACGATCGCCATGCCGTCCGATGCAAGCACGCGCTGGGCTCCGGTCAGGAATGATGCGGGCGATTGGAGATGCTCCATCGCATTCGAGCTCGTGATGACGTCGAAGGAAGCCGGCTCGAACGCGAGGTGCTCGATGTCGGCGCGGGCGAACGTGGCCAAAGGCGAACCGTAGTGGCGGCGGGCATAGCGGACGCTCCAGCCGTCGATGTCCACACCGACGACGGAACGCGCGCCGCTCGCGATGAGCCGCGCCGCGCCATAGCCGGTGCCGCAGCCAGCATCGAGCACGCGCTTGCCGGAGACAAACCGGCTGAAGAAGTCGTAAATCGATGTGTGCGCGACGAAGAGATCGTTCGCCGCACCGGGCCAGACAGACTCATTGAACGGCCGCAATCCCGCGGCGACTTTGCGCAATCCGTTCAGCAGCCGTCGCACGTTCGCTTACAAATCCACCGCTGCCGGCTCCGGGATTTCCTTCAATAGCTCGAAGCCTTCCGATCGTGCAATGTAGGTGGCGATGGTGATGTCGCCGGTCACATTGAGCACGGTGCGGCACATGTCGAGGATGCGGTCGACGCCGAGGATGATGGCGATGAGGGCGGGGTTCACGCCGATTTGCGCGAGCACGACGATGATGAAAGGAATGGAGCCGGACGGAACGCCCGCGGTGCCGACGCCGCCGAGGATGGCGAGGTAGACGACCATGAGCTGCTGGCCGAGCGAGAGATCGACGCCCGCCAGCTGCGCCAGGAAGAGCACCGTCACGCCTTCATAGAGTGCCGTTCCATTTTGATTCGCGGTCGCGCCGACGGTGAGCACGAACGAATTGATGTCGCGCGGAACGCCGAGGTTTTCTTCGGAAACGCGCAGTGCGGTCGGAAGCGTGGCATTGGACGACGACGTCGAGAAGGCCGTGATCATGGCCGTCTTGATGCGACGGAAGAACGTGAGCGGATTGATCCGCGACAGCAGCGCCACGGACGCCGAATAGACGCCGAACATGTGGATGGCCAGGCCGAGGAGCACTGTGCCGACGAACCAGCCGAGGCTGATCAGAAGGCCGAAACCGAATCGCGCGGTCATCGTGAAGAGCAGGCAGAAGACCGCATACGGCGCGAGGCGCATCACGATCTGAATCGCGCGCTCCACCGTCGCGTAAATACCCTCGATGGCGTTGATGAGCGGCGCGGCCTGCTCTTTCGGCACCATGCTTAATGCGATGGCGAAGAAGAGCGCGAAGAACATCAGCCCGAGCATGTCGGGCGTCTCTTTGGAAATCGAGAAGAAGAGATTGGTCGGGACGACGGTCTTGACGACCTTCAGCAGCGGCGCGTCGCTCGACTTGCTGCTGCTCGTCGCGCTCTCGATCGTCTTCGCCGCATCCTTACTGTATTGCGCCTGCAATTGCTTGCTGATCTCCGGCGAGATGCGCTTACCCGGCTTGATCGTATTGGCGAGCGTCAGGCCGATGACCACGCTGATGGCGGAGACGATCAACGTATAGACGAGCGATTTGACGCCGATGCGTCCGATGCGCCGCAGATCGCCCAGTCCCGCCACGCCCAGGACGAGCGACGAGAAGACGAGCGGGATGACCAGTAAGAGCAGGAGCCGGAGAAAGAGCTGGCCGATCGGATTGGTGATTTGATCGGCCGCGAACGTCAGCATCGGTGCGCCGGCGCCGAGCACTGAGTTCAGCGTGCCTCCGACCAGCGCTCCCAGCACGAGCCCGATCAGAATCTTCGTATGCAGAGGGATCCCGCGCTCTGTTTCCGGCTTGGACGACATGGCGCGGCATGGTACATGGCGGAGCGGGCAGCGACCAGCCGGAACAGTGAGGGAGAGCCGAGCCGCGGAATTTTCGGCAGTTTGCTAGAATTCGCCCCTCTGACCTTGCCGCGCATCTCAGGCTGATCCCACCGGTGCCGGCAGAATCCCAACAGGAGTGAAGGAATCGGCATGACTGCTACTCTCGAAGTCACGCACCAGTTCGAGGCCGCGCGTGCGGCCGGGCGTGAGCCGTTCAAAGTCAAAGACATTCATCTCGCCACCCTTGGCCGCGCGGAAATCCGCCTGGCCGAGCACGAAATGCCCGGTCTCATGGCCGTCCGCGAGCAGTACGGCAAACAGAAGCCGCTGGCGGGCGCGAAGGTGATGGGCTCACTGCACATGACGGTGCAGACCGCCGTCCTCATCGAAACCCTGCACCTCCTCGGCGCCGACGTCCGTTGGGTGAGCTGCAACATCTTCTCGACGCAGGACCACGCCGCAGCCGCGGTCGTCGTCGGCCGTCCGGAAACCGGCGGCACCGTGGACGATCCGCGCGGCATTCCGGTCTTCGCCTGGAAGGGTGAGACGCTGGAAGAGTATTGGTGGTGCACGTCCGAGGCGCTTCTGTGGCCGGATGGAAGCGGCCCGACGCTGATCGTGGACGACGGCGGCGACGCCACGCTTCTGGTGCACAAAGGCGTTGAATTCGAAGGAAAGAATCACGTCCCGGAATTCAATCCGTCCGACGATCCCGAAGAGTGGGGCGTCATTCTCGACCTGCTCCGTGCCGAGATTGCGCGCGATCCGCAGCGCTGGACGCGCGTGGCCAAAGACATTAAAGGTGTGTCCGAGGAAACGACCACCGGCGTGCATCGCCTGTATCAGATGCAGGAGACCGGCACGCTGCTTTTCCCGGCCATCAACGTCAATGACTCGGTGACGAAGTCGAAATTCGACAACATCTATGGTTGCCGCCATTCGGTGATCGACGGTCTCAATCGCGCCACGGACGTGATGATTGCGGGCAAGCTCGCCGTCGTTTGCGGCTTCGGCGAAGTGGGCAAGGGTTGCGCGCAGGCACTGCGCGGCCAGGGCGCGCGCGTCGTGGTCACGGAAATCGATCCGATCTGCGCGCTGCAGGCGGCGATGGAAGGGTTCGAAGTGCGGACGCTGGAAAGCGTCGTCGAGCGCGCGGACATCTTCGTCACCGCCACCGGCAATAAGGACATCATCACTGCCGAGCACATGACGCGCATGAAGCACAATGCGATCGTCAGCAACATCGGCCATTTCGATAACGAAATCGACATGGCTGGTCTGAAGAAGGTGCCGGGCGTGAAGCGGGTCAATATCAAACCCCAGTACGACGAATGGGTGTTTGCGGACGGCCACTCCGTACTGATTCTCGCCGAAGGGCGTCTGATGAACCTCGGCTGCGCGACCGGCCATCCGTCGTTCGTGATGTCGGCGTCGTTCACCAATCAGGTTCTTGCACAACTGGCGCTCTGGGACAACAAGGGCGAATACGGCAAAGAGGTGTATGTGCTGCCGAAAAAGCTCGACGAAGAGGTCGCGCGCCTGCACCTGGCGCACCTCGGCGTCGAATTGACGACCCTCACCGACGACCAGGCGCGCTACCTGGGCATGCCGGTGGAAGGCCCCTATAAGTCCGATCATTACCGGTATTGACGGTCAAATTCGCACAATGCGTGTGAAAAGGCGGGTCCAATGGCCCGCCTTTTTGTTTTTCTATTGACAATCCAGTGAGCGATGCACAAATATTTGTGCGAGTGTAAGGAGGAGTTTGAATGCCGAGACCCCGTAAGAACGCTTCATCCCCGCAGTTGTCCCCCGGCCAGGCGTCGTATGTCATCGACCGTCTCATTCGTGAGCGCCGTGTTTCGTCCGGCGATGTGAGCCGTTATCTCGACGAAATGCGCGGCGAGATCACCGATCTCGAAGCGCGCCTCAATCGCCTGCGCGAAGCGCACGGCGGTATGGGTGGTGGTTCTTCGAGCAGCAGCTCGGGATCGAGCGCTTCGTCGGGCGCTGCGTCTGGCGGAGCTCGCCGCCGTCCGGGCCGTCCGCCCGGATCGGGTGCTGGTCGTCCGGGCCGTCCGCCCGGCCGTCGTCCGGGTCGTCCCGCGAAAGCTGCGGCCGCACCGGCTGCGCCGCAGGGCGGTGGTAATGCGGGCAATGAAGGCGGCTCCGCCAAAGCGGGTGCCGGCCGTAAGGGCCGTAAGCGTTCTGCGATTACGCCGGAACAGCTGGCGTCGCGTCAGCTGCAGGGCCGTTATCTCGCGCTGGTGCGCCAGTTCCCGGAGAACAAGCGCTCTCAGTTCGCCCGTACGGCGAAAGAGAAGGGTCGCGAAGCGGCCATCCGCGAAATGCAGGACTCGCTCAAGAAGTAACTTCGCAGCACACTGAAGACACAAAAAGGGGCGCACTACGGTGCGCCCCTTTCCTTTGTTGAGCCTGTTGTAATTGCACTATTGTGGCGTCACCAGTGTGACCATCTGGGTGTCGTTGTTGGTGATGCTGACGAACGGCCAGAATTTGCTGCCGGCCGTGAGGGGTGTGATCTCGACGCGCACCGCATTCGGGAACGTGCGCGGCTGCTGCAACAGTTCGTCCCACGTATAGCTGGCGTACGCGGCCTGCGAGCGGAAGTCGCCGGATTCGGTGGTGGTGGCCGTCAGTTCGACCGTATTGAGCAGCTCACCCGCGCCGCCGGCCTGTTCAGCGAACGTGCTGACGCGGAAACGCGCGCTCGTGTAGGCCATTTCGTTGACGCGCAGCATGAGGCGGAAGCGTGAGTCGAACGGCACGTTGTGCAGCGTGACGGTGCCGGAGCGGAACTGCGAATCGCGTACGACCGGGATTTCGGTTCCCGCATTGAGCGCGGCGCGCGAGATGTCGGCGATGCGGAGGCCGAAGGAGACGCCGGCGGCTTTGTCGCGCGGGATGTAGAGCAGGCGCGTGGGATTGGCGGACGGCGCGCGGAAAAACGCGGCCAGGCCGTGCAGCGTCTGCTCGCCATTGACGATCGTCTGCGGCGGGAAGATGGCGGGGCAGGCGTCGGTCTCACAAGGCCACGGCGCGAGCGCAATCGGGCCGCTGCTGTTGTTGCGCAGCCAGAAATCGCTCTTCCACTGCGAGCCGTTGCTGCCGCTGACCGTGCCGTCGAGATAGACCGGCAGCAGGATTTTCTGCCACGAGTCTTCAGCTCCCGCGGTGAAGGTGAAGGCGTCGGGGATGGTGATGCTGCGCGCGTCGCCGGTGCGGATCGTGAGGTCGACGCGGCCCGCGGCATGTGCCGGCGCGACGACGACGATGCGCGTATTCGTTTCTTCTTTCGCCGCTACGGTGATGTCGCCGAAGGTGACGGTAGTGGGGCAGGGGACAAAGCAGGCGAAATTCGGCGGGATGGAGAGATTGGCGCCGGTGATGGTGACGTTCGTGCCGCCGCTGGATGGCGCCGCAGCCGGCTCAATGCTCGTGACGGTGGGCGGTGGCGTGTCGGCCCACGCGCTGCCGTTGACGAGAAGGGTGACGAGGGTAAGAGAGAGGATGGTGACCCGTTTCAAATTCAAGCTCCTTAGACCCATTTGGTCGGCGCACGAAATACCGGACCGCTCTGCGGCCCAACGAGACGTAGATCACATTTCCAACGATTTTCGCGCGAACGTTCGCAGTTCCGAAACGACCGTTGCATGATGGCGCGATGAGAGTGGCCATCGTTGCGCTGTTGCTCGTGTCGTGTGCGAAGCCGGAGGCGGTTACGCCGGCACCTGATGTGCCGGCGGCGCCGTCCGTCGAGATCACGCAGTCCACCGCGACGGCGGAATCAGCGACCGTTGCCGAATCGCAAACCATCGCGCATACGACCTCGTCGCAAGCGCCGGTGCAGCCGGTGCCGCAGAAGAACATCACCATCGATGCCATCACCGTGGCCAATCCTTTGATCGTGCGTGGCCGCGCGCGGACGTTCGAGAACAGCGTGTCGGTGCGTGTGCGTGACGCGAAGGGAGCGTTGGTCAGCGAGACGCATACGACCTCGCGCGGCGAGATGGGCCGGCACAATCCGTACGAAGCGACGCTGTGGCTGACGCGCGAGTCGGGTCCGCGCATCACCGTGGAGGCGCTCGAATATTCGGCGAAGGACGGCTCCGAACAGTCGGTCGTGCGTGAAGAACGCGCGTTTGCGGTGGCGCCGGTGCGCTTCGATTTGTATTTGCCCGATGCGAACTGCACGGCCGTGAAGCCGGTCACGCGCACGATGCCAAAGAGCATTTCGCTGGCGCGTTTGGTGGCGGAGGCGCTCGTGCGCACCGCGCCGTTTCCGAAGGGATCTGAGGTGCGTTCGGTGATTCTGCGGAGCGGCGTGCTGACCGTGGATTTCAACGAGCGGCTGCAGAACGTCGGCGGCTCGTGCGCGGTGCGGATGATTCGCCAGTCGGTGACGCAGACCATGCTGCATCTGCCGAACGTGAAAGAGGTGGTGATCACCGCGGGCGGCAGTAAGGATCTGGCGCTGCAGCCGTAGCGCTACACTCGCCGCAACATGCGCCGCATCCTCTTTCTATTGCTGCTCGCCGCGCCGCTGCGCGCGCAGACGGTCACGCTGCTGCACTTTTCGGATTACCACTCGCACGCGCTGCCGTACTACACCGGCGTCGGCGAGAACCAGGGCGGGATCGCACGCGCCATCGGCTATCTGAAGCAGCAGAAGCGCGCCGGTGCGATCGTGCTGAGCGGCGGCGACATGGTCAACAAAGGGGCGCCGGCCTGGTCGGACAAGTATCAATGTGCGGAATGGCCGTGGTTCAACGGCATCGTCGATGCGATGTCGTTCGGCAATCACGACGCCGATTACGGGTTGGAAGCGCTCGAGAACTGCCGCGCGCAGCTGACCTATCCGGTGCTGAACGCAGACAACACGCTCGTGCGCGCGAACGGCAAGACCATCGGCATTTTTGCCGTGGCAGGATCCGATTTTCCGCGGCTGGTGAAAGAGCCGCGATTGCATTTCGACGATCCGATCGCCGCGGCGCGGAAGCAGGTGCGCGAGCTGCGCGAGGTGTGGCATGTGGACGCCGTGGTGATGATCGGCCACGAGCACAATGCGGACGATTTCAAGCTCGCGCAGGCGGTGCCGGGAATCGATCTGATCTTCGGCTCGCATAGTCACATCGAGCATCCGCTGCAGAAGATCCCGAATACCAACACCTGGTTCATCGCGCCCGCGCAGTATCTGACGTCGATCGCACGCGCGGAGCTGACGTTCCGCGACGGCGGTGTGGACGCAATCGGCGCGCTGGTGCCGGTCGATGCGCACATGAAAGAAGACGCGCGCATCGCGCAGCGCGTGAAATCGATGCAGCGTGCGCTCGAACGCGATCCGCAATACGCGGAGCAGTTCACGCGCATCGCGTCGTTATCGCAACCGCTGTCGCTCGAAGCGCTGGCGGCGCGATCACTCGAAGCAGTGCGTCGCGCGGTGAATGCGGATGTCGCGTTATCAACGGTCAGCAGCTATCGCCAGCCGCTTCCCGCTGGCCCGCTGACGGACGAGACGCTGCGCGCCGCTATGCCGTACGACAACGAGATCGTCGTCGCCACGATCAACGGCGCGAAATTGCAAGAACTGCTCACGGCCATCGAAGCGCGCCGCGGCTCCGATTCGTTCGCGTACGTGGCGAAGCCGGATACGATCGACGCGTCACGCGATTACCGCGTGGCCACGACGGATTACGCCGCGGGCGTGTACGGATTGACGGGCGCAGAGAAGACAGGCAAACGAGTACGCGAAGAGTTTCGCAAGAGCCTCTAGCGACGCGATACGCGCGCTACAGCCACCCTTTTTCGCGCGCGATCCGCGCTGCTTCCACGCGATTCGCCGCGCCGAGCTTGCTGATCGCCTCCGACAGGTAATTCCGCACCGTCCCCTCGGACAAATGCAGCGTCGCCGCGATGTCCGCGCTGGGTTGCCCTTCGCCCGCCATGCGCAGCACCTGGCGCTCGCGATCGGTGAGCGGATCGGGCTCGCTCCACGCTTCCGCCGCCAATTCCGGATCGATCACGCGGCCGCCCTGCCGCACGCGCCGCACGGCATTGGCCAGCTGCTCCGCCGGCGAATCCTTCAATAGATAGCCGGACGCTCCCGCTTCCAGCGCACGGCGCAGATAACCGCCGCGCGCGAACGTCGTCAGGATGATCACGCGCGTCGACGGCAGCTCGCGCTTCACCGCAGACGCCAGTTCCAGTCCGGTCATCTTCGGCATTTCGATGTCGGTGAGCAGCACGTCGGGCTTCTTCTCCCGGCAAAGCGCCAGCGCTGCTTCGCCGTCCGCCGCACGCGCTACGACTTCGATGTCGCCTTCGATCTCCAGCAACGCCGCGAGCGCGCCGAGCACCATGGCCTGATCTTCCGCGAGCACGACGCGAATCACGCAGACTCCCGCAGCGCGGTCGATGCTTGCGGCAGGCGAATGGTGAGTGTCGTGCCGTTCCTGCCGTCGTGCACGAGCGTGCCGCCGAGCGCTTCCACGCGCTCGCGCATGCCGAGCAGGCCGCTGCCGAAGGCTGCGGTACCGCCGCGACCATCGTCAGACACGGTCAGCACCGCGCCGTCTTCGTGACGCAGCGTCAAGCGGCACGAGCGCGCGTTCGCGTGGCGCACGACGTTCGTCACCGCTTCGCGAATGGCCAGCGCGAGCACCGCTTCCTGCGCCGGCGTCAATGCCACGGCGTCGAGCTGCGCATCGAACGTCACGCCTGCTGACTCCAACGCTTTCTTCGCCGCATCGGCCTCCGCGCTCAGACCGCCGGACCGATAGCCGCGCACCGCCGCGCGCACTTCTGCCAGCGCTTCGCGTGAGATCCGTTCGACATCGCGAATTTCATCGCGCGCCCGTTGTGGATCGCGATCGGCCAGCTTCGACGCCAGCTCCGATTTCAGAATGATGATGGACAGCGTGTGGCCGAGGAGATCGTGGAGATCGCGGGCGATGCGCTCGCGTTCGGCGACTTTCGCGAGATGTTCGATTTCGTCCTGCGCCATCCGCAGCCGTGCGTTGGCGCGGCCGACCTGCGCGTAATGCGCGTTGATGCCGCCCACGACGAGCACGAAGATGAACGGCCACGCGGCGGCGATGAGCGAATGGCCGACCAGCTTCGCTTCGATCAGCACGATCAGCGCGATCAAGCCGACCACGGGATACGGCCGCTTCTGCAGCTGTCCCGCGCACGACGCGGCGTAGATGAAGAACGCGCCCGCGCCGTTGCTCCACGGCCAGCAGGCGACGCCGAGGAGGGTAAGGGCGGCGATGATGATCAGCCGCTCGCGTCCGCAGGACCAGAAGCTGCGGAAGTAAATCGGCAGAAAAACCGCCATCGCCAGGAACACCGCCAGGCCGCTCCCGCGCGTCTCGTAAAACGGCGTGAGCGCGAACGGGATGATGTAGATCAGCCAGGCGTACGGCGTCCAGGCGATGTCGGAGTCTTTGGGAAGGATGCGCATGGCGGTGGTTCGGGCCGCTGGCCCGAGGCTCATAGGCTCATAGGCTCATGGGCTCATAGCAGCACGTTGGTCGTAACTATGAGCCTATGCGCCTATGAGCCCATGAGCCTGGGCGGCGGTAAGGGTGAGTCTACGCGTTCTCGCCTCGCCGGTAACCCAGCACCGCGGTGGTCGTGAACAGCGCGAGCGCGATGGCGAGCATCAGCACGTGCGTTCCCACCGATCGGCCGCCGCGCGTGAAACCGATCACGCGAAGCGCGAGTTGCGCGAGGTGATACGGCGGGAGGCAGAACGCGACGGTCTGCAGCGGCTTGGGCAGCATCCAGATCGGCACCCACAGTCCCGACAGGAACGACAGCGGGAGATAGATCAGATTGACGATCGCTGGCGCCGCGTTGGATGAGGCGAAGCAGCCGATGGTCAGCCCGATGGCGCAGAAGACGATCGAGCCGGGGATGAGGATCGCGAACATCGACGCCATCTGCGCGAAGGTGATCTGCACGTGGCCGAGGAGCGTGCCGGTGGTGAAGAGGAGCAGGACGATGATCGCGCTGAAGAGCATCGCCATCACCGTCTTCGCCACAAAATACGCGCTGACCGGCATGGGCGTGGTGCGCTTCACCTGCAACCAACCCAGACCGCGTTCGTTCGCCACGGTGACGCCGAAGCCGAAGAGGCATGCGCCCATCACGCCGAACGCGCCGTAGGTGGCGAGCAGGTATTTGGCGGTCTCGGTCGAACCGTTCCGCGAGCCGAAAGCGACGCCGAAGAACAGATAGAAGAGCACAGGAAAGGCGAGCGTCGGCAGCGCGTAGCCGGGCATCCGCACCAGTTTGAGGAACTCGTATTTCGCTTCTTTGTAATGGATCGTGAAGGTGTTCATGGCGTCTCCTCAGCTGGCCATCAATTCGATGAATGCGTCTTCCAGCGTCGCTGCGTCGCCGCGGATTTCCGCGGGCGTGCCTTCCGCGACGAGCGTTCCCTTGTTGATGACGATCACGCGATTCGCCAGCGCTTCCGCTTCGGCGAGGTAGTGCGTTGTCAGCAGGATCGATTTGCCTTTGGCGATGAACGCGCGAATCTGTTTCCACATCGCGCGGCGCGCTTCCACGTCGAGTCCCACCGTCGGCTCATCGAGCACCAGCACGTCAGGATTGCCGCAGATGGCCATCGCGAACAGCACGCGCTGTTTCTGACCGCCGGAGAGCGCGCCGAATTTGCGGTTCTCGATGCCCTGCAGCGCCGCGGTTTCCACCACTTCCGCGAACGGCATGGGATGCGGGTAGTAGCTCGAGAAGAGGTCGATGTGCTCGCGCACCTTCAGCGTTTCGGGCACTTTGCCGACCTGCAGCATTGCGCCGATGCGCGTGCGCGTCTTCGCGTCGCGCGGGTTGTCGCCGAACACGCGCGCGAGGCCGTCGTCAGGTGCGGCGAGGCCGAGGAGGCAGCGGACGGCGGTGGTCTTGCCGGCGCCGTTGGCGCCGAGGAGGGCGAGGAGCTCGCCGGCGCGGAGCTCGAAGGAGAGATCGTGGAGAGCGACGGTCGCGCCGTAGCTCTTCGTCACGTGAAGCAGTTCCGCCGGAGGAATGGTCGTCTTCAGCATACGCACAAGATGCGGCAAGGGGAGCGCGCGGCCCATTGGAGGATGTCAGGGAGCGCAGGTGACGTTCGTCATCCGCGCGGAACTGCGAAATGCGTTTCCGGAATCCTTGCATCTCGCGGAGCGGGCGATATGATGGAGCCCGAGATGGCGCGCACGAGCGCTTCCGCGCACGCAGCGACTGGCCAGAATCCACCCCCCTACGAGGTGAGCTCCGCAATGACGTGGTTCGGGTATTTCTACCGCTCTGCCATCGGCAAGAAGGCGGTCATGGCGGTTACCGGCGTGATCCTCTTCGGCTGGATCTTTCTACACATGGTCGGGAACCTGAAGCTGTATTTGGGTCCCGAGCACATGAACGACTACGCGCACTGGCTGCGCACGCTCGGCACTCCCGCGATGCCGGAGACGGCCGCGCTCTGGATCGCGCGACTGCTCCTGATCGTCTGCGTCGCGCTGCACATCCACTCAGCGTACTCGCTGACGATGATCAGTCGCGCCGCGCGCCCGGTCGGCTACCGCGAGAAGAAGTTCGTGGAAGCGACGTATGCCTCGCGCACGATGCGCTGGGGCGGCGTGATCATCCTGCTCTTCATCTTCTATCACCTGGCGCATCTCACATTCGGCGGCAAAGTCGCGCCGGCACAATTCATCCAGGATGATCCGTACCACAACGTGGTGGCGGGCTTTCAGGTGTGGTGGGTCGCAGCGATTTACATCCTCGCCAACCTCGCCCTCGGCCTGCACCTCTACCACGGGCTCTGGAGCATGTTCAATTCGCTCGGCCTCAATCACGCGCGCTTCAACGGCTGGCGGCGTGCCTTCGCCACGGCGTTCGCGGTGCTCATCGCCGGCGCGAACATCTCCTTCCCTCTGATGGTCCTGATCGGGGTGGTTCACTGATGCAACTCGACGGCAAGATCCCTTCGGGCCCGCTGGGCGAAAAGTGGGCTCACGCGAAATCGCATTACAAGCTGGTCAACCCGGCCAACAAGCGCAAGTACGACGTGATCGTCGTCGGCGCCGGCCTGGCCGGTGCGTCCGCGGCCGCCACGATGGGCGAGCTCGGATACAACGTGAAGTGCTTCGTCTATCACGACTCGCCACGCCGCGCGCACTCCATCGCCGCGCAGGGCGGTATCAACGCGGCCAAGAACTATCGGAACGACGGCGACAGCATCTATCGCCTCTTCTACGACACGATCAAGGGCGGCGATTACCGCGCGCGCGAAGCGAACGTCTATCGCCTGGCCGAGCTGTCGGTGAACATCATCGACCAGGCCGTGGCGCAGGGCGTTCCGCTGGCGCGCGAGTACTCCGGTCTGCTCGACAACCGTTCGTTCGGCGGCGTGCAGGTCTCGCGCACCTTCTACGCGCGCGGACAAACAGGCCAGCAGCTTCTCCTCGGCGCGTTCCAGGCGCTCGAGCGGCAGATCGCGGCCGGCACGGTGAAGATGTACAACCGCCACGAGATGCTCGACCTGGTGGTGGTGGACGGACACGCGAAGGGCATCATCACGCGCAACCTCGTCACCGGAAAAATCGAGGCGCACGCCGCCGATGCGGTCGTCCTCGGCACCGGCGGCTATGTCAACGTTTTCTACCTCTCGACGAATGCGAAGGCGTCGAACGCGACCGCCATCTGGCGCGCGCACAAGCGCGGCGCGGCGTTTGCGAATCCCTGCTACACGCAGATTCATCCGACGTGCATTCCGCAGAGCGGCGACTTCCAGTCGAAGCTCACGCTGATGTCCGAGTCGCTACGCAACGACGGCCGCATCTGGGTGCCGAAGAAGCAGGGCGACACACGCAATCCGAAAGAGATTCCGGAAGCGGAGCGCGATTACTACCTGGAGCGCAAATACCCGAGCTTCGGCAACCTCGCGCCGCGCGACATTGCGTCACGCGCGGCGAAGGAAGCGTGCGATGAAGGGAAGGGCGTCGGCGCCAGCGGCCGCGGCGTCTATCTCGATTTCGCCGACGCCATCAAACGTCTCGGCAAGAAAGTCATCGAAGAGCGCTACGGCAACCTCTTCGAGATGTACCACGACATCACGGCCGAAGATCCTTATGAAGTGCCGATGCGCATTTATCCGGCGCCGCACTATTCGATGGGCGGGCTGTGGGTCGATTACAACCTGATGTCGAACGTGCCCGGCCTCTACGTGATCGGCGAAGCGAATTTCTCCGACCACGGCGCGAACCGCCTCGGCGCCAGCGCGCTGATGCAGGGCCTGGCGGACGGCTACTTCGTCGTGCCGGTGACGATCGGCGATTACCTGGCCACGCAGTTCGGGAAGAAAGTGAGCGTCGATCGTCCGGAGTTCGCGGCGGCGATGGCCGAAACGCAGGATCGCGTCAGCCGCCTGCTGTCGGCGAAAGGGACGCGCAGCGTCGACTCGTATCACAAAGAGCTCGGCTCGATCATGTGGGAGTACTGCGGCATGGCGCGCAGCGCAGAAGGGCTGAAGCACGCCCTCGACGCCATTCGCACGCTGCGCGGCCAGTACTGGAAAGACGTGAAAGTGCTCGGCACCGGCGACGAGCCGAATCAGGCGCTGGAGAAGGCCGGCCGCGTGGCTGATTTCTTCGAGCTGGCGGAGCTGATGTGCATCGACGCGCTCCACCGCGAGGAGAGCTGCGGCGGCCACTTCCGCGTCGAGCACCAGACCGCGGACGGCGAAGCGAAGCGCAACGACGACGAGTTCCTCTACGTCGGCGCGTGGGAGTACAAGGGCGAAGGCAACGAGCCGGTGCTCCACAAGGAAACGCTCGCGTACGAGGAAGTGCAGTTGGCCACGAGGAGCTACAAGTAATGGATCTCACACTTCACGTCTGGCGGCAGAAGGCGCGCAACAGCGACGGCCAGTTCGTCACGTACAAGGCCACCGGCGTCTCGCCCGATGCTTCGTTTCTGGAGATGCTCGACGTCGTCAATGAAGAGCTGACGGACAAAGGCGAAGAGCCGATCCACTTCGAGCACGATTGCCGCGAAGGCATCTGCGGCTCGTGCGGCATGATGATCAACGGCGTCGCGCACGGCTCGCGCGGCGGCGGCATGGCCACCTGCCAGCTGCACATGCGCCACTTCAATGACGGCGACGAGGTGGTCGTGGAGCCGTGGCGCTCGCGCGCGTTTCCGGTGATCAAGGATTTTATCGTCGACCGCAGCCCGCTCGATCACATCATTCAGGCCGGCGGATTCATCTCCGTTAATACCGGCAGCGCGCCGGAAGCGAACATGATTCCGGTGCCGAAGCCGGTGCAGGAAAACGCGATGGATGCGGCGGAGTGCATCCAGTGCGGCGCGTGCGTCGCACAATGCCCGAACGGCGCCGCGCATCTCTTCACCTCCGCCAAGATCGCGCACCTCGGCCTCCTGCCGCAGGGTCAGCCGGAGCGCTACCAGCGCGCGCTGAACATGGTGGAAACGATGGAGAGCTACTTCGGCACGTGCACGATGTTCCGCGAATGCGAAGCGGTCTGCCCGAAGGAGATCTCGGTCGACTTCATCGCGCGCATGAATCGCGATTACCTCAGCGCGAAGTTCAAGTCACAGACGAAA
>DASSMK010000341.1:0-14112 GCA_035688915.1 Thermoanaerobaculia bacterium | reverse complement strand
CCGGGGGGGCAAGCCCCGCCGCGCCAACATTCATCGCGATTGCCCGAACGTCTTGCCGAAGAAATCGTTCGGCTTCCAGCGCGGACGCGCGTCGGCGTTCGCGACGGCCTGGCCGAGGCGGTAGTTGAATTCGATGAGCGGCAGCGCGGCTTCGTAATCGAGCGGCTGGCTGAGGTCGTCCGACGGCGAGTGATAGCGCGTCGTCATCCACTTGGCCATTTCCGCCGCCATGTCCACTTTCGGATCGACGGCTTTGGATCCGACGCCGACGTAGATGGCCGGCACGCCCTGCTTCACGAACGGATACTGATCGCTCCGTACGAAGATCACTTCCTCCGGGAACGGATCGGGCGAGAGCTCGACGTTCATCGCTTTGGCGATCTTCTTCGCGTAATCGCCGAGGTCACTGTTGTCGAGACCGAGCGGCGTGAGGTCGCGCGTTTTGTGCAGCATCAGGATCTCGTCGATGTTGATGTCGGCGACGATCGACTTCAGCGGCACGGTGGGATTGTTCGCGAAGTAGTCGGCGCCGCGCAGCCCTTTCTCCTCGCCGGTCGTGGCGACGAAGAGGATGGAGCGGCGCGGCCGATCGGCGGCGAAGGCGCGCGCGATCTCGAGCGTTGCGGCGATGCCGGAGGCGTTGTCGAGCGCGCCGTTATTAATGGCGTCGCCGTTTACCGGCTCGGTGATGCCGAGGTGATCGAGGTGCGAGGAGTAGACGACGTATTCGTTGCGCAGCTGCGGATCGGTGCCGCGGATGATCGCAACGACGTTCGGGCTGACGACCTTTTCGCGCGCGGTGAGAAGGTGCGCGGACGCGCGCATCGGCAGCGCCATGGGACGCGGCTTTCCTTCTTCACGCGCGGCGTAGATGTCTTCCGGATTCAGTTTCGCCGCGGTCAGAAATGCGGCGGTGGAGGGATCGCTCAAGGACAGCGTGGCGCTGAGCGATGGTGCGACGCCGTGCGGCGTGCCGTTCGCTTCGATCCAGTTCATGGCGCCGAGGCGGTACTGGCGGACGACGCGGCCCCAGTCGTAATGCGCGGCATCTTTCGGCGACGTGAGTGTGATCAGGCCGATCGCGCCGTGACGCGCTGCGGTCTCCGCTTTGTTGAGCGACGAGCTGTAATGCGCGCGCACTTCGTTCGGGAAACTTTTCGGCGCGCCGGAGAAGATCGCCACGATCTTGCCGCGCGTGTCGAGCTTCGCGTAGTTGTCGTACTTTTGATCGGGAGCTGTGACGCCGAAGCCGGCGTAGACCACATCGCCGGTGAGCTGCGTTTCGCGGCGCAGGGGATCGCCGGCAGACATGAAGCCTTGCGCGTAATGCAACGTGACTGGAGCGCCGCCGGTGGGCGTCAGCGTGAGCGTCGATTCATCCGCGGCGATCGTTTTGAGGAACGGCACGTCCTGAAAATACGAGCCGTTCGCGCCGGGCTCCGCACCCATCGCTTCGAACTGCGAGGCGACGTATTCGGCGGCGATGCGATGGCCGCGCGTGCCGGTGCCGCGGCCTTCGAGCGAATCACTGGCGAGGAAGCGCATGTGCGCGCGAATGGGCGCGACGGTGAAGGTCTGGGCGAGCGAAGCGGTCGCGGTGAGTGCGGCGAGGAGAGCGACGCGAAGGTGCATGCCGCGAGATTCGCACGAGCGGCGCGCGGCGTGGTGTGACGTCTTTGCGAACCCCCGGGCCGCCCGCCCGGCCAGGCTCATAGGCTCATAGGCTCACAGGCTCATAGCAGCACGTGCGTCGCAAGCGCGAAGCGTATGGCATGTGGCATGTGCTTAACGCGCGCGGCCGCCGCTACTGTGAGCCTGTGAGCCTGGGCGGGGGGCGGCGGGCCGGGCGGGTGCGGCGGCGGGGCGCTACTGCGGTCCCCACGACAGCGACCGCAGCTGCAAGCCGAGCTCGCGCGGGTCGTTGCCGCCCGGTTTCATGGTGCGGTCGATCGTCAGTTGCAGCGTGTTCGGCAGGCCGGTCGGCGCCGTCTCGAGGTCGTCGTAATCCTTCGTGAGCAGATCTTCGTGCGCGCGGAAGCGGTCGACGAGCTTGCCGTTCAGGCGGATGGTGATGCGCGGCGCGCGCGGGGTGAGCTCCGACGGCACGCGCAGGATCAGACGCAGTTTCGCTTTGCCGTTCTGCGGCGGCAGGAGCAGCAACGACTCGGCGGACATCCAGCGCCACTCGTCGCCTTCCACGCGCTCGCCCTCGTACCAGCCGTCGAGGAAGCGCGGCACGCGATCGAACGAACGGAGATCGATCTCGAAGAAATGGCGGCGCGCGATGTTCCAGAGCGCGTTGCGGTCGCGCGCGAAATAGAAGCCTTGCGGCGACGTGCCGTCGAGCTCCGTGAGCAGCCACGCGTTCTGCGGCTGCGTGAGCGCGAGCGCGCGGTCGTCGATGACGCGGATGAACGGATACTGCGGCGCGAGGTACTCCATGAACGGCACCATCGGATAGCCGACGTACAGCGTCTCGCGGCGCGGCTTCAGCTTCTGCATCATGTCGTTCACCGCCTGCACCGGCGGCGAAACGTCGCGACGTACAGGCCCGAGGACTGGCGCGGTGTACGCGATGAAGGCGAGGATCAATGCGGCGCCGATGGCCACTTCGTACGTTCTCGCGTGGCCGTTCGCATTGCGCCGCAGACGGACGACGCGCGCGATGCCATCCGCTGCGAGCAGGGCGAACATCGGCGCATAGCCGATCGAAAAGCGGCTGATCGAAAAGCGATCGAGCATCAGCCACGCGAAGATCGCGAACGGCGCGAATGTGAGCGCGGCGAAGCCGATGCGCCGATCGCGCGCGCGCGTCGCCGCGATTGCGGAGATCAGCACGAACAGCGACACGATCACGCTCAGCGGCGGCGACTGGTATTGCTTGATGAAGAAGCGATCGAAGAGGCGCCACAGCGGCGGACGTCCCGGCGCGCGGAACGAATCGACGCGGCTGATGTAGTCGCCATGCGCGCGCACCGTGAGCAGGTATTGATCGAACGGCGCCGTGGCGTAGACGGTGGCGCCGTACGCGGTGAGGCAGACCACGATGCCGATCAGCAGCGCGATCGCGATCTCGTGCGGCTTGCGCTTCCACGTGGCCACGATGCCGGGAAAGAGTCCGATGAGCAGGTTCTGCGGACGAATGCCGATGGCCAGTGCGAGCAGCAGCGTGCCGATCCAATACGCGTTGCGGCTGCGCACGCCGCGAAAGAGGAACGCTGCGGCGAACGTGACGAGCACGATGGACGGCACGTCGCTGAACGCGCCGCCGCCGAAGAACCAGACGTTCGGAAAGAACGCGAACAGCGCGGCGGCGACGACGCTGGTGGTGAAGCGGAATCGCAGTTCGCGCGCGAGCAGAAACACGGCGGGAAAGAGCAGCGCCGCGGCGATGAGATTCACGCACTGCAGCGCGCGAAAATCGCTATCGAAGAGCGGACGAAACAGCTTCGCCAGGCCGATGTAAACGGGAAAACCGGGAGGATGCGGATGGTGGCGCGTGACGTCGTAGTCGCGCATGCCGAGGCAGAAGAGCATCTCGTCCCAATCCCAGGGAGAGCGCGCGAGCGCCAGCAAACGCGAGAGCGCGCACGCGATCGCCACCCAGACGACGAGCGTGCGCTGACGGGCTGTGAGCGGCTCCGGGGCGAGCGTGAGATCCATTCGGCAGGTCTACGCGCGGCGCGCGTAGACCTGGTAGAACTTCGCGTCGCTCGCCGCCATTCTCTTGAGCGGTTCGGTCGGCGCGAAGCGCTTGCCCGCGCGCGACGAGAGCTCGTCGAGCCGCGCGAGAATGTACGGCAGGCCGAGGGAGTCGGCGTAGCGGAGCAGACCGCCGCGAAACGGCGGGAAGCCGGTGCCCATGATCATGGCCAGATCGAGCTCCGGCGCGGTGGCGACGATCTTCTCGTCGAGGATCAGCGCCGCTTCGTTGATCATCGCCAAGAGCATCCGCTCGACGACCGCTTTCGCATCCGCCGGATGCGGCGATTTCACGCCGAGCACTTTGTACACGGACGGATCGGGACCCTGCCGCTTGCCGTCGGCGTAGAGGTAAAGGCCCTTGCCGTTTTTCTTGCCGTAGCGTCCGTCGGCGTACAGCTTGTCGACCACCGTCGATTTGTCCATCCGTTCGCCGAACGCCTCGGTCAGGATGCCCGCCACTTTCGCGGCCACGTCGATGCCCACTTCGTCGAGCAGCGCCATCGGTCCCATCGGCATGCCGAAGTCGACCATCGCTTTGTCGAGCGATTCGATGCTGTTCCCCTCTTCGAGCAGGAACCCCGATTCATTCATGTACGGGCCGAGGATGCGGTTCACGACGAAGCCGGGACCGTCATTGCAGTAGACGACGGTTTTGCCGAGCTTGCGCGCGAACGCGGCCACGGTGGCCATCGCGGCGTCGGACGTCTTCTCGCCGCGGATCACTTCCACGAGCGGCATCTTGTCGACGGGATTGAAGAAGTGCATCCCCACGACGTTCTCGGGACGCTTCGCTTCCGCGGCGATGCGCGTGATGGGAATGGTGGAGGTGTTCGTCGCGAAGATGGCGTTCTCTTTCTCGATCGCTTCGAACTCCGCCAGCACCTTGCGCTTGATCTCGACGTTCTCGACGACCGCTTCGATCACCATGTCGGCGCGCGAGAAGCCGGTCCAATCGGTGGTGCCGGTGATGCGCGCCAGCTTGCGCGCCATCTCGCCGCGCGTCATGCGGCGGCGATCGACTTTCTTCTTCCACACTTTCGCCGCGGCCTTCATGCCGCCGCCGATCGCCTTCCAGTTGATGTCGCGCATGCGCACTTCGGCGTCCGTCTTGTCCGCGACGATCTGCGCGATGCCGCCGCCCATGATGCCGGCACCGAGAACGCCGACGATCTCGACGTCGCGCGGCTTGGCGGCGATCGGATCTTTCTTGGAGTCTTCCATCAGGAAGAAGAGGCGCACCAGGTTCTGCGCGACGTCGCCCATGATCAGCGGCGCCACGGCTTCGACTTCCGCCGCCAGTCCACGTTCCACGCCGCCGGAGAGCCCGCGCTCCATCACTTCGATAGCAGCGAGCGGCGCTGGATAGTGGCCGTGCGTCTGCTTCATCACGGCCTGCTTCGCCTTGCTGAAGATGACGCTGCGCGCGATGGGATTGCCTTCGATCAGGAACTTCGTGCGGGTGCCGCCTTTGCGCCGGCCGCGCGACGAAAATTTCTTCGCCACGTCGAGCAGGATGCCGGGCTCGACGACTTCATCGACCAGTCCCATTTTTTTGGCGCGCTTGCCGTCGACGGTCTTGCCGTTCAACACGATGTCGAGCGCCGCGGGAAGGCCGATCAGCCGCGGGAGCTTCGTCGTACCGCCCCACGCCGGGAAAATGCCGAGCTTCGTTTCCGGCAATCCGATCTGCGCTTTTTTCGAGTCGGACATGACTCGCCAATCGCAGCTCAACGCGAGCTCGCAACCGCCGCCCATGCACGCGCCGTTGATCGCGGCGACTTTGGTTTGCGGCAATTTCGAGAAGCGGTGCAACACCTGCTGGCCGAAGCGCGTGTACTCCTTCGCCAGTTCCGGCGAAGTCGCTTTGGTGAATTCGGAGACGTCGGCGCCCGCGATGAAGATGCCGGGCTTTTTCGACGCGACGACGATGCGCTTGATGTCGGTGGCGCGCTCCATGTCGTCGACGAGACGCGAGAACTCCTGCATGACGCTCGACGAGAATTTGTTGACCTTCTCGCCGGGGAGATCGAACCAGATCACTGCGAGGTCGCCCTCCCGCTCCACCGTGAACGCCCCGCCTTGCGGCACCACCTCGGCCAGATTGCTCATGCTCGTTTCAGTTCCCGCTCGTCTTCGACGTTGTCATTCGCATACATCGAGTCGATGACGTTCTTGTATTTTTTGTCGATCACCTTGCGCTTCACTTTCAACGAAGGGGTGATCTCGTCGTCCTCGATGGTGAAATCGCGCGACAGGAGCGCGAAGCGGCGGATCTTCTCCTGCCGGTCGAGGTTCGTGTTGAAGCGATCGATCTCGTCCTGAATCATCGCGCGCACGCGGTCATCGCCGACCAGCTCTTCGCGCGTGCGGAAGTTGATGCCGAGCGACGTGGCGTCGCGCTCGAGCTTCTCGAAGTTCGGAACGATCAGCGCGGTGAGAAACTTGCGGCGGTCGCCGATCAGCACCGGCGTGCCGATGTACGGGCTGCTCTTGAGGAGCGCTTCCAGCGGCTGCGGCGCGATGTTCTTGCCGTACGCGTTGATGATGATGTCTTTCTTGCGATCGGTGATTTTCAGGAAGCCGTCGCTGTCGATCTCGCCGATGTCGCCGGTGTGGAACCAGCCGTTCTCGTCGATCGACTGCGCCGTCGCTTCCGGATTGTTGAAGTAGCCCTTCATGACGTGAGGGCCGCGCGTGATGATCTCGCCGTCGCTGGCGATCTTCACTTCGATGCCGGGGATGACCGGACCGACGCTGCCGAGGCGGCGCTTGTCGGGACGATTGACGGCGATGACGGGCGAGGTTTCGGTGAGGCCGTAGCCTTCCAGGATTTCCACGCCTGCGCCGATGAAGAAGGAGGCGAGCTCCGCGGAGAGCGGCGCGCCGCCGGAGACGACGTACTTCACCTTGCCGCCGAGGCGCGCGAGGATTTTGCCGAAGACGAGCTTGTCCGCGATGGCGGATTTCACTTTCAGACCGAACGGCATCGGCTTGCGGTCGACGCGATACGGCAGGCGCTGCTGCGCGATGTCGAGCGCCCAGTGAAAAATCTTCTGGCGCGCAGGCGGCGCGGTGGCCACGTTGTCCATGATGCGCGCGCGCATTTTTTCGAACAGGCGCGGCACCGCAGCGAAATAGGTGGGCTGCACTTCCTGCAGGTTGTCCGCGACTTTGGCGACGCTCTCCGCGTATGCGATGCAGCCGCCTTTGTAGAGGAAGAGGAAATCGACCATCCGCTCCAGGATGTGTGAGAGCGGCAGGATGGACAGCGCGACGTCGCCGGGCTGGAACGGCACGATGTCGCGCACCGTCATTACGTTGCTGGTGATGTTGCCGTGCGTGAGCATGGCGCCCTTCGGATTGCCGGTGGTGCCGGAGGTGTAGACGAGCGTGGCCAGATCGTCGGGACGGCTGGCTTTGCGCAGCGACTCGAAGCGATCGCGCCCTTCCTTCTCTTCGAGCTGCTTTCCGTCGTCGACGATCGACTGGAACGTGCGCACACCGGCGGGCATGTTCGCGGGCGGATCGCAGACGATCAGGTTGTGCATGCTCGGCACGTGCGAGCGGATCTCGAGGATCTTGTTGAGCTGCTCTTCGTTCGAGCAGACCACCGTTACGACGCCGGCATCATTGAGGATGTATTCGATCTGCCAGCCGAGGAGGGTGGGATAGACGGGGACGCTGACGGCGCCGGCGCAGAGCGCGGCGAAATCGGCCATGGTCCACTCGGGGCGATTCTCGGCGAGGATGCCGACGCGATCGCCCGGTTTGACGCCGAGACAGCGGAGGCCGGTGGAGAACCAGCGCACCGTGTCGCGGAATTCGGGAACGGTGACATCCACCCACCGATCGCCCTTTTTCACCTTCATCGCGGCGGGGCGATCGATCGAGCTGGTCACGGCATAAATGTCGTTGAGCGTTTTGACGTCGTCCTGCATACGACCCCCTGGCCCGGTGGGCGCGGAGATCATAGCAGCGAGAGGTGAGCGCGTCGCTACGCCACTTTCAACCAGCGCCACAGCTCCGGCAACGTCGGACGCTTGCCGTACGACAGGATGCCGACGCGGAAGATCTTCGCGGTCATCCAGATGAAGACGGCGATGGTCACGAGCGACACGCCGATGGCGACGGCGATGTGCCACGGCGGCACTTCGGAGACGAGTGTGCGGACGAACATCGTGATCGGCGCGAAGACCGGCGAGAGCGAGAAGCCGACGGCCAGCGTCGAGTCGGGATTCATGATGATCGGGAACATCAGGAACCACGGCAGCATCATGATCATGGTGATCGGCGCGATCATCTGCTGCGCTTCGCGCTCGGAGTTACAGACCGAGCCGGCGATGGCGTAGATGCAGACGTACGTGAGGTACGCGAGCAGGAAGAAGATGAAGAACCAGACAAAGATCATCGGGCGCAGGAACTGGCCGATGTTGAAGCCGGCCATGGCAGCGGTGGCGGCGCCGTAGCCCGCGACGAGCGAGCCCATGATGATCCAGACGGAGATCTGCGTGAGACCAACCGCAGCCACGCCGAGGATCTTGCCGCCGAGGAGTTGTTCGGGGGTCATGGAGGAGACGAGCACTTCCACGACGCGCTCGCTCTTCTCCTGCACGATGCCGCGCATGATCTCGTTGCCGTAAATGAACGACGGCAGGATCAGCAGCGCCGCGAAGATGAACGCCATGAAGAGATTCGCTTCGCCACCCTTTTTCTGTTCGCCGCTGCTGGAGAGCTGGACGCCTTCGATCGGCACTTCGGTGGTGAGCGAGGCGATGGTTTCGGGACTGATGCCGTTCGCGGCGAAGCGGAGGCGCTGGATGTATTTGTTGGTGAGGCGCGAAAGGCGTTCCTGCGTCACGACGTCGGTCGACGAGCGGCTGTAATACGTCAGCTGCGCATCGCTCTTCGGATCGACGGAGTTCGCCGGGATGACGAAGATGCCGTCGAGCTTGTCGGACTTCTTCGAGGCGAGCCGCGCAAAGTACGGCTTCGCTTCCGCATCGAGATTCGCGCCTTGTTTGTCCTGATAGTCGATGTTCAGCTGCGACGGAAGCTCGGGACCGCTGCGGCGGCCGCGCAGCGTTTCCTGCGCTTCCTTCTTCGCGTCGGGACGTGCGTTTTCGTTGGGACGCGCGAACGCTTCGCGCAGCTTGCCGGTGCCGTCGAGCACCGCGATGCGCTTCTCGCCCATACCGCGCGAGATGAGCAGGCCGGGCAGCAGCATGATGCCCGACATCAGGAACGGGAAGAGGAAGGTCATGATCACGAAGATCTTCCGCCGCACCGCCTGCAGGTACTCGCGTTTGAAGACTGCGAACATCTTGTTCATCGCGTCACCTCGTCGTGCTGCAGCGTTTCGGTTCCGACCTTCTCGATGAAGATCTCTTCGAGCGATGGGGACGCGAGCTCGAAGCGGCGGATGCGCAAGCGGCCGATCGATTCCTGCAGGATGAGCTGCGGGTCGGCGCCTTCGACGAGACTCAGTTCCGCGGAGTTGTGGCCGATGGCGGCGCGGCGCACGTTGGGCAGATGCTGCAGGAACCCGCCGTCGCCGTCGAAATCGATGTGCAGCGTGTTCTTGCCGGCCGACGAGCGGACGGCGTCGAGGCTTCCTTCGAGCACGACCTGGCCGCGATGGATGAGCACGATCTCGTCGGCCATGCGCTCCGCTTCGCCCATCATGTGCGTCGAGAGGAGGATGGTCTTCCCCTCGCCGCGCAATTCGGTGAGGAGCTTGCGCACCAGCACCATGTTCACGGGATCGAGGCCGGACTGCGGCTCGTCGAGGATGATCAGATCGGGATCGTGCAGCAGCGTGCCGATGAGCTGCACTTTCTGCTGATTGCCCTTGGAGAGCTCTTCGACCTTGGAGTCGCGCTTGTCGGTGAGCTCGAAGCGCTCCAGCCACTTGTCAATGGATTGCTTCACATCAGCATTGCGGCGGCCTTTGATCTCGGCGAGAAAGAAGAGATGCTCGACCACCTTCATCTGCTTGTAGAGCCCGCGCTCTTCGGGCAGATAGCCGATGCGGTCACGAAACGGCAGACCGTTGTCGTCGCCGAGCCAGACGATCTCGCCCGAGTCCGGCATGAAGATGCCGGTGATCATGCGGATGGTGGTCGTCTTCCCGGCGCCATTGCGGCCGAGCAACCCAGTGATCGTCCCGCGCCGGACGGTGAACGAAACCCCGTCCACCGCCCGCACGTCCCCAAACGTCTTCCGAACCCCGCGAACCGCCAGAATGTCCGCCATAAAACTCCCCGAAACTCCCGAATCGTGGCCCGATCTGTGAGATGTGAAGGCTGCCGAAGCGCGGGGTATTGTACGGCGTCGGGTGCGCGGGACGGGGGTTAGGGTTTGGGGGGCGTCAAGTCTTCCGAGGTCGTCGGCTTGAAGAACCGGATGATCTCTTTGACGACACGGACAATACGCGGATCGCGAGGATCACCTCCGCGTGCGTTGCGCGGAGATGCGGTGGCGATCGGAGACGAAAGCAGTAGCGCGCCAAGGGCAACGCTGACGAGAGTACGGCGGACGAGCTTCATACACCCTCCTGACGGTGGTCAAAATCGACGGATCTGGAGGGCGCCCTCGAAGGTAGGAGTGTCTGAAGCGGAAAAATCCCTACCCCGCATTTCGCGAAGCAGGATCACGCTGAGATTTCGCCGCCTTATTCAGGTAGCGGCAGGAACAGCAGATTGGGCTCTGTCGGCAGGCGCTCGATGTAGTTGCGAACGTGCCTCGCGAGTACCGGAGTGGCTTTCGCTGCAGCGACTGCTTCCTGCATGTACGCGACGGCGGTGAGTGCGCGTGACGTGTACGGCATACCCGCGGCCCGCAATGCTTCGATGGTCTCGTGGCAGAGCTGATAGGCGTCGGCGAAGCGATTTCGGAGGAGCAGCAATTCGGCGATGTCGAGATTCGAAAGAATCGCGGCGCCTTGGAGGCCGGCGGCAACAAACTCCTGCTTCGCTTCGAACAGTCGCGCCAGCGCCTCGTCGTGCCGGCCGGACAACGCGAGAACACGCGCGACGTTGCAACGAACGCGAGCACTCTCGGGACGATTGCCCAGCTCCTGCCACACAGCCGCGGCGGCAGAGTAGTAGTCGAGCGCTTTCGCGAGATCGCCGATCTCGCGGTAACAGGTAGCGATATTCGGCAGAATGCGCGACAGGCGCTCCGCATCGCCACCGGCACGTTCGGCGATGGTGACCCAGATTTCGAGAGCGCGCCGGTAATTACCCTGGCTGAACTGCGCAGTGGCCTCGGCCGATTGCGCCGACTCCATTCGTGCCGTGTCGCCGAAGAGAGCAAACATCTCCGCGGCGGAATGTGCGGTGACGAGTGCGTCCGGAAGCTTTTCCGTCGCGCGCAACGTGAGCGAGCGAATGATCTGGAGTCGCGCCTGCTCGTATTCACTGATCGTGCAGCGCCGGAATTCCTCTTCGGCGCGATCCACAGCGACGAGAGCGCGCATGTGCTCACCCACATAAAACAGCACATACCCCCGCTCCCGCCACGCCGCCCCCCGCAATCTCGCCACCACCTCCACCCCATGCGCAGACGCATCCAGGTGATCGGCAATGTCGGTGGCGAGCGACGTCAGTTCGAGCGCATCGGGGGGCATGGTGTCGATCGCGCGATCTGTCGCCGCGATCAGTTTGCGCACCATGCCCGGGGTGCGGTAGTGCGGGTTGGCGGCGAGGGTCGTGCGCCAGGTTTCGCGAGGGCCGGCTACGAGCTGCTGCAGCAGGACTTCGGCGGTGGCGTCCTGGTGCGCCATGGTGTCGGCGAAGGCGCGTAGCGTAGCGATGGTTTCGGGCACCGGCTCGGATTCGAGCTCCCGCGCATCCCACACCGCGGCGTCGGCCAGCACTTCGGACATCGTGCGGAACGAGTCCAGCGTCTCCGAGCAGCTCTTGCACGAAGCCAGGTGGCGATCACGCGCGGTGGCCGCCGGATCGGGCGATTCGAGCAGGGCGATGAGAGTCTCTTCGTCGTAGTGCCGTTCGAGGATCATCGCGTCACCGCCGTGATGTTCATGTAGATCTCGCGCACGCGTTTGAGGCAGTTGTGGATCAGCTTTTCGGCGTAGCGGTTCGTCGTTTCCAGCTCGCGCGCCACGTCGCCGGCCGAACGGCCTTCGAAGTAGTGCAGCCAGAGCGTCTCGCGGCAGCGCGGCTGCAGATACTTCATCGCCTGACGCACGGTCATCTGCAGCGCGAACTGTTCCGCGAGCCCGTGCGAGCCGGGATCGGAGTGATCGTCGATGTTGTCCGGCAGCGACTCCGTGCGGCCCGACGCGCGCCAGTAGTGGCGGCTGGCGTTGCACATCGCGGCCACGAGCCACGCGCGAATGTTGTCGATCTTCGTTCCGGTCTGCAGGAACGAGAGGAAGACTTCCTGAATCAGATTCTCCGCATCGCACTCCGGGATGCGGAACTTGCGGCAGGCCACGTACAGCAGCAGGCTGCGATGCTGTACGTAGAGCGTTTCGACGTCGTCGGCAGCCGGTGAAGGAGGCGGCGCGATCTCGACCGCAGCCTGCGCCGCGGTGGCGCGGCTACCCGTTTTCGTTTCGCCTTCACGCGATGCGGGAGTCGCGATCTCGAGCACTTTCGGTTCCAGTGCGTTTGGTTCCAGCACGGCGGCCTCTCTCTCATTGAGCCGGTCGGTGGTTCTACGCAAATTTGCGGACTTTAGACCCATGTCACGGTACCACGTTCTGGCCTCTCGACGAATTTCCGTAACAAACGATGTATCGCCAGTGGACCGGCCTGCTACGCCGTCCAGCTTACCGCAGTTCCATAAAGTTTTCCGGATGTATGGACATCATCGCATGAATGCCCTCTTCGATGCTATCCTCCGCCGTCGCATGAATGCCGACAGCACGCGACACTTCGTCGATGGTCTCTGGGACTCCTCCATCGTCCCCACCATCGAGCAATACATCCGCATCCCCAACCAGTCCCCGCTCTTCGATCCGGAGTGGAAGCGCAACGGCCACATGGACAAAGCCGTGGCTCTCGCGCGCTCGTGGGTCGAGCAGCAGAACATCGAAGGACTGACTCTCGAAGTGCACGAGCTGGAAGGCCGCACGCCACTGATCTTCATGGAGATCGAAGGCGACGCCTCCGCGACCGTGCTGATGTACGGCCACCTCGACAAACAACCCGCCATGACCGGCTGGGAAGAAGGCCTCGGCCCCTGGACGCCCGTCATGCGCGACGGCAAACTCTACGGCCGCGGCGGCGCCGACGACGGCTACGCGATCTTCGCAACCATCGCCGCCATCCGCGCCGTGAAAGAGCAGAAGGTGCCGCACGCGCGCATCGTGGTGATCATCGAGTGCTGCGAGGAATCGGGCTCCGTCGATCTTCCCGCATACATCGATCTCCTCTCCGATCGCATCGGCACGCCGCGCCTCGTGATCTGCCTCGACTCCGGCTGCGGCAACTACGAGCAGCTCTGGATGACGACGTCGCTGCGCGGCTCGATCGTCGGCAATCTGACCGTCGAAGTGCTCACCGAAGGCGTGCACTCCGGCGACGCGAGCGGCATCGTGCCGTCGAGCTTCCGCATCCTCCGCCAGCTTCTCGATCGCATCGAAGATTCAAAGACAGGCGAGATTCTCCCGAAGTGGCTCTACGTGGAAGTGCCCGAAGATCGGCTCGCCGAAGCGAAAGCCACCGCGAAGGTTCTCGGCGACGAGGTGTGGAGCAAGTTCCCGTTCGTCTCCGGCATGCAGCCGCTCTCGAAGGATCCGCTCGAGCTGCTGCTGAATCGCACCTGGCGCCCCGCGCTCGCGTACACCGGCCAGGCCGGCCTGCCCGATCTCGTGCAAGGCGGCAACGTGCTCCGTCCGAAGACGGCCATCAAGCTCTCACTCCGCATCCCGCCCTCACTCGACGCCAATGGCCTCGAGCAGAAGCTGAAGGATCTCCTCGAATCGAATCCGCCCTACGGCGCGAAAGTGGTCTTCGAACCGGAAAAAGGCGGCGCCGGCTGGGTCGCCCCGAAAGTCGCGCCGTGGCTCGAACAGTCAGTCGCTGACGCGTCCCGCGCGTACTTTGGCAAGGAGCCGATGACGTTCGGCGAAGGCGGCTCTATCCCGTTCATGGGGATGCTCGGCGCCCGCTACCCCGAAGCCCAGTTCCTCATCACCGGCGTCCTCGGCCCGCAAAGCAACGCACACGGCCCGAACGAGTTCCTGCACGTGCCCTACGCAAAGTCGCTGACTGCCTGCGTGGCGAAAGTGCTGGCCGACGAAGTGGATCACCGCTGACGGGGGGCCTCCGGCGGCCGGGCCACGGGCCCGGACCCGTTGGTTGGCCTAGCCTCCGCCGACAGTGTCGTGCGAGTTGGCAGTGCGTGTCCGGCGGAGGCTAGGCCAACCAATGGGTCCGG
>DASSMK010000340.1:0-22202 GCA_035688915.1 Thermoanaerobaculia bacterium | reverse complement strand
GAAGCTGGACGAGGAAGGGCAGGACTTTCTCCGCCGTATCCGTGGCAGCGCGCAGTACATGAAGCGCGTGCTCGACGACATGTCGCACATGGTGAAGCTGCTCGCGCGGCCGACCACGAAGAAGCCGACGCCTCTGCGCGAGATCGTCGAAGAGGTCATCCTCAAATACAACTTCATGATCGAAGAAGGCGGCGTGCAGGTCGACCTTCCCACCGATCTGCCGGTGGCGAACGTCGATCCGGAAAAGATGCGCGAAGCGATCGGCGCGATCGTGTCGAACGCGCTGTTCTTCTCCGATCGCCCGAAAGGCGAGCGCCACATCGCCATCGATTGCACGAACGACGGCCAGGGCATCCGCTTCTGCATCCGCGACAACGGCTTGGGCATCGAGACGAAATACGCGCCGCAGGTGTTCGAGCTGGGCGGCGTGAGCAAGCTCGAAAAATCGCGCGGCGGCGGCCCGGGCTACGGCCTGTACATGGCCAAGCGCATCATCGAAGCCCACGGCGGCGAGATCACCATCGACTCCACCCTCGGCCAGGGCTCGACGTTCTGCTTCACGATCCCGGGGTGAACGTCCCCGCGCCGCCCACCTTTCCAGGCTCATAGGCTCACAGGCTCATAGGCTCATAGCAGCACGCGCGGCGTGATTTGCTAGGGCTTCGCCTATGGCGTGCGTACACGCGCGAGCGCCCCGGTCTTGGCTGTGGCATGTGTGTGATCGTGCGAGTCGCGCCGCGAGCGCTACTCTGAGCCTGTGAGCCTGTGAGCCTATGAGCCTGGAACCCTATGAGCCTGTGAGCCTCTGAGCCTGGCGGGCGGGCTGGGCGGCTGCCGCTTCGATCTCTTCGATCGACGGGATCTTCAGATCCTCCGGCAGCGGCTTCTCGCCCGGTAAGGCGATGAGGCGGATGTCGACGTAGCGGTCTTCGGTCTTGTCGACGCCGAGGAAGCGGGCGGCGGCTTGGGAGAGATCGAGGACGAACTTGCGGGCGTACGGGCCGCGATCGTTCACGCGCAGGCGGATCTTTTTACCGGTCGCGCGCGAAGTGACTTCCACCCAGGAGCCGAGCGGCAGCGTGAGATGCGCCGCGGAGTAGCGGCGGTTGCGGTAGACCTCACCATTGGCCGTTTTGCGACCGTCGAAGAACGTCGAGTAGTAGCTGGCCAAGCCGGAGAGACGATGCTTCATCGTGAGCTGCGCATAGCGCATGAGCCGCTGCATGAGCGGATCAGGCTGCTGCGGTTGCACGCTCTCCAGCGGCGGGTCGATCGGGTTGCAGAACATCGACTGTTCGAGCTCAGCCGCGGGATTCGGGTCGATGGGCTCGTCGCAAACGGGCTGCGCACGGACTGCTGGCGCCGCCAGAACGAATGCGGCGAGAACGATTGATGCTGCCTTCGTCATCGTCGCCTCGCATTGTAGTGGAGCGGGGGCGAAGCGCCTCCGACTCGCCTTGTCGACAGTTCAATCCGCGCGCCAAGTTCTGTCGGCTCAACTATTTCGATGTGGTCCATCGGTTGCAAATAACAATGATGTAACCAGAGGCGCCCAGGAGGAAACAGATGGACCAGCCGAAGACGACACGTCCCTTTCAGGAGCGGTTTCTCGACAACTTCGATCGCTCGCAACTGCGTCGTGAAGTCGAGGCGGTGAAGCCGAAACGCTTCGCCGGCCTTCGCAAAAAGTATGTGACCTGGGCCCTCGGTGCGTCTCTCGCCGTGGGCGGCATCGGCGCGCCTCTGAAGATGCTGCAGAGCTCCACCGGAACGGCCGGTAACGCCGGCACGCAGACGACCTCCAAACGGACGACGGACGGCGCGATCGATCAGGCTCTGGCCACCGATCTGAAGTCGTCCCTCAACATCGCCAGCGAAGTGGCGGGCGGCGTCGCGGGCGGCGTGCAGGCCGCGGTTTCGGGCGTGCAGCAGGTTGCGGAAGCGCCGCTGAAAGCGGTGACGGAAGCGCCGAAGAAGCTGACGATGGTGACGGAGAACGTGCGCGAAGACTTCTTCAAGAGCGAAGTGCCGTTCGGCTCGATCATCTACAAGGAAGCGAAGAAACAGAATCTGCGGCCCGAGCTCGTGGCCGCGGTGGTGCAGGCGGAATCGAAATTCAAACCGACGGCGCACTCCGGTGCGGGCGCGATCGGCCTGATGCAGCTCGTGCCGAAGACGGGACGCTGGATGGGCGCGCGCAATCTGCACAATCCCGCGGAAAACGTGGCCGCCGGCGCAAAGTACCTGAAGTACCTGCACGAACGCTTCAACGGCGACGAGACGAAAGTCATCGCGGCGTACAACGCGGGCGAAGGCAACGTGAAGCGCTTCGGTGGTGTGCCGCCGTTCCGCGAGACGCGCAACTACGTGGCGAAGGTGCAGAACTTCGAGCGCGATTATCACGACCGCGTGGCAGGACGCGTGGCGGACGCCGGGCTGATGGCCGACGCGCGCTAAACGTTCTGTGATTCAATAGCGGGCGTGTCGGGGGTCAGGCTCGTCGTCGGCGTACTCGTGATGGGAATCGCCGTCCCGCTGTTCCTCTTCGTGCTCCTCGGCCTCACACACATCACCGATTTCTTCTCGATCGCCGCGGCCACGTTCCTCTGTTGGGGCGTGGCTGATTTGCTTGCGCGAATTCTCGAGAGACCGCGGCTGAAAGGCCGCTCGCCCGGTCACGCGCTACGCGAGGATTGGGAGCGGCGGTCGCCGGGTCCACCGCCCGACCCAGGCTCATAGGCGGCCCGCCCCCCTCGCAGGCTCAAAGGCTCACAGGCTCAAAGGCTCAAAGTAGAACCCACGGTTCTCACGGGTATCGCCTGCATCGTGTGTGCTGAAACCACGAAGGTGCCGCCGGCCAGATCGCGCGACTCGGAGCCTGAGATCGTTTCTGCTGAAACGACTTGAACGCGCCGCTCGGCAGGCTCGCGCTACTTTGAGCCTTTGAGCCTTTGAGCCTGGTTCGGGCGGGCGCCGCCCGAAACCCATCGTGTGTGCTGAAACGACTCCAACGCGCCTCTCGGCAGGCTCGCGCTACTGTGAGCCTTTGAGCCTGTGAGCCTGTGAGCCTGGGCGGGGGGGGGGCGGCTTCGCCGCCCTAAACCCAATCCCCCATCTTCTTCAGCAGCTGATCGATGGTCAGCAGCTTTTCGGCGCCGTCGGATTCGCGGCGGAAGATGGCGTGGTACCAGCCTTTCATTCCGATCGGCGTGTAGAGATCGCCGTCGACTTTGAGGCGGCCACCGGAGACGAGCTTCAGGAACACCTGCTCGTATGCGGAGCGGGTGAGGCGGCGATCGGGGAATGGCGTGGTGTACGCGTTGCGGCGGCGCTCGGTTTTGCGACGACGGTCGTTGGCCGGCTCGAGCAGCGAGATGCCGCGGCGATCGAGATACTGCGACGGCCGCGACGGCACGAGCTTCCCGGGCGTGTCATTGCGACGGCGCGAGAGGAGCGCCTGCTGGCGCGGACGGCGCCGCGTGCTGCGCGGAGCGACCGCGCCGGACGGACGACGATCGCTAACGAGCAGCGGATGCGCGTCCTTCCCGGCCACTTTCGCGCTGCGGGCGCGCGGCTCGCGCGCGCCGACGTTGGCCATCTCCGACTGATGTTTGTCGCGCGCCTGCTGGCGCTCGACGACGTATTCGTCGATGGTCTGCTTTTCCCACGTTTCGGAGCGCGGCGCGAGGAGGCGCATCTCCGATTCGTAATTCTTCAACTCGTGAATGACCATGCCCCAGCGGCAGAGGCGTCCCACGTCTTCGTACGCGCTCGGGCGATCGATCAGCTCCAGCATCGACGGCGCGCGGCCATCGAGAATCGCGAAGAGCAGGCGGAAGCTGAACGGATCGGAGAAGCGGCGGATGCTCTTCCGGAAATGCCACGCCACTTCTTTCGCGATCTGCCGCAGCGAGCGCGTGTCGCAGAACTGCGTCGTCCAGAGCGGCTCGTTGATGTCCGTCGTGTACGGGCTCTGCGGATAGTGAAAGTCTTTGGTCAGCCACCCTTTGCGCGTGGTGTGCTTTCCGGGGATCACGCCTCCGATGACCGGCAGGCGCATCTTCTTCAGCATCGACAGCTCGTACGAAGGCCAGAACATCACCTCGCGCACAATGCCGACGATCAGCGTGGCCGTGGCCACCATCAGGCCCGGATCGGGCGTGAAGTCGAGAGTGATCTCGATGCGGTTGCCGCGAGGCCGCACGCCCACGCCGGTGGAGCGGCGGTTCGCCGCCACGAGCATGACCGGCGCCGGAAGCAGATAGGCGAGCAGCAGCGCGAGCTTCTTGATGTTGCGACTGCGCGTCTGCTGCGATTTCGGGATCTCGTACGAGATGTTGTAGTGGCTGCTGTAGGCCTTGAGGCGAACGGTGTGATTGGTCCGCTTCTCCCAGCGCGTCAGCTGATCGCGGATGAAGCCGATCTGCTCCCACAGGTTGCGCACCATGCGCGCGGTGGAGTGCTCGGCCAGTTCGATCACGGGCGTGACCACTTCGATCACACCGCGATCGAAGTAAACCGCGCCGCCGGTGGGCAGCTGCGAGGACGTCTTTTCACGCGCGAGCAGCGGGGCGTCGATGAAGTTCTGGGGATGCTTCCAGTAGTCCTCCGGAATGATCTCCACTTCGTCGAGCCAGACGTTGAACTCCGACTCCATACCGATGACGGGCATGTCGAGCCACGTCTTGCGGCCGCGCAGGACCTCGCTATCGAGCTCGTCTTTCCAGGTGATTGGTGGCACTGACACTCCGAGTGTGGACTTCGACTTCAGCACACTCTGCTGCAAAGGTCAGGCCGAGGGTTTTTCGGGCGCTACTCCTCGATTTCGGAGGCTACGGCAGCGCGCCGGTCCTTCCGGCGGCGCTCCTCGAAGGCGAATCGAGGCCGGTTTTCCTGAGGCTGTTCCATCCGGTCCTCGCTGATCTCGCGCGGAACCAGCGTGATGTAGCCGAGGTCGATGTGCACGTGATCGTCGGCATTCTTGCCGGTGATGTGGCCGTAGGGCAGCACGTGAATGTCGTCACTCAGCTCTTCCGCGATCTCGTTGTACTTGTCGATGGCGTCTTTCGTCTTCACGATGGCTGTGCCGACGCGATAGATGTCGGCGGCGGTGCCCCACATGTGCGGCGTGGCGTTGATGGCCAGCTTGTGGGACGGCGAGCGATACGCGCCATTCACGGCGATGTGTACGGATGCGCCGACGGCGGCTCGGAACTGCTCGAGATAGAACGCCAGCAGCCGCACCGCGCACGGGACGTAGCGCGGATACTGATGGAGGCGCGCCGCTTCTTTCAGATCGACGAGGATGAACTCATTCAATCCAAAGTGCGGCGTGAGGCGCGTCGACAGCGCGATCTCGTGCGTCGGCACTTCGTAAAAGTAGCGCGGCAGGCGGTGGCGGCGGCCCTGCGCATCGCGCACCATCTCGCCCGGCTTCAGGATCGAGCGAAGCTCGTCATCCAGATCGTACGCGTCGACGACTTTGAGGCCTGCGTCCTGCTCCTCACTCTTCATACACGCTGCCTGCGAGTGTATTGAAGATGTCGCGAGATACGTCCGCAACGGCGCTGCCGCGTCCTGTTTCCGCGGCGAATTGAGTGAGGATCACAAGCACGTACGGCTTTCTCCCTTCGAGGTAAACGATGCCCGCGTCGTGATGGACGGTGGAGATGTTCCCCGTCTTGTGCGCGACGCGCGCGGCTTTCGGCAGACCGGCGGGGATGCCGCTGCGGTACTGCTGTTCGAGCATGATGTTCAGCATCTCCTCGCACGATTCGCGCGAGTAGGCTTTGTACTCCGCGATCATCCGCAGAAGTTTGAGCAGGCCGTTGGCCGTGACTTCGTTGCTCAGCCCCGCTTCGAACGCGCGCTGGTCTTCGACGCCGCGCAGCACGCGCACGCCGTCGATCTCCAGCTCGTCGAGCGCCAGCTGGATCGTCGGGATGCCCACGACGTCGACCAGCAGGTTCGTGGCGAGATTGCTGGACTTGGTGATCATCCAGTACGAGAGCTCGCGCACCGAGAGCGTTTTGCCGAGATGGCCGTACACGTCGGGATCGGCGTCGCGGCCGAGGTCGAGCATGAACGGCTCCTGATTGACGATGCTGGTGAAGCGGTTGCGCACATGCACCGGCGCATCGAGGCCGAGCTCACCGCGCTCGACTTGCCGGAACACGCCGAGAAGCACGGCCAGCTTCATCGTGGATGCGGCGTGGAAGTAGTGATCGGCGTTGTACGACCACTGGATGGTCGTCTCCGCATCGAAGAAGGAGATGCCGAGATTTTCGAGCTCGTGCTCCTGCTTGATCTTCAGAACATTCCGGTAAAGCGACACCTCGGCCGAGGCGACCGAGTCTCTCGCCGGCCGCGCGGGCATCCGCTCGTCTTTTCGTTGTGCCTTCGCCACCATCGCGCGAATGGTAACGCTGTGCAAGGAAGATGCGCGCAGGCGTTATGCGAAAAAAAACGCCGGCGCGACGTTCACGCAACGAACGTTGGAGCGGCGGGCGCCCTCGCCCGCCGTCGTCACGACACTCTTCAGCGCTTCCAGTCGTTCAGCGCCCAGTCGTAGTCGTCGTACTCGAAGTCAAAGTTGCCTTTGGCGGCATCGATCGCGCGCTGCTTGTCGGGCGTGACGAAGCGGCGCAGGAACGCGGCTTTGCCGCCGCCCCACTTTTCGAAATCGTCGCCGAACCAATCGACGATCTTCGTCACGTGCACGTCCACTTCATCGCCGTCGCGCTCGAAACGCGCGCCGTGCGGGCCGGAAAGAAAGCGGCGCACCTGATCGTCGAGCTGCGCGTCGACGCGTGCGCCGGTGAAGGCTTCGGTGCGAATGGGCGGGCAGCTGCGCGCCGCGCAGTTGATGGCGAAGTGAATGCGTGGATCGTGAAACGTCTCGCGGATCTTCTTGTTCTCGACCTCGTCGAGCGAGAGCGTCTCTTTGCCGAACGGCACGCGCTCTTTCTTGAAAACGTTCAGGCGCACGATCGGATCGGTGGAGATGTCGCGGATCGAATCGACCGGATAGTTCTCCACGATCGTGGCCACGACGTTCACGTTGTAGACGTTGATCCAGTACGCGAGCTGCTCTTTCGGCGTGAGCGCCGCGACGTTCACGTTGCCGAGCTGCGTGCGCAGCTTCTGCAGCGTGGGCGCGTCGCTTTTCTTCAGGTTCGCGTAGTCCATGCCGTGCGCGGGGTCGTAGTACTTCGCGAGGATGGTGTTCCAGGCGGAGTAGTCGGGCTCCTGCGCGAGCGCGACGACGGGGAAGAGGATGACGAGGGCGAGGAGGAAGGTCTTCATCGGTTCATGGATCGTAAGTAGCGGCCGATGCGCTCGATTCCCGCGCCGAGCTGTTCGACCGGTGCGGCGTACGAGATGCGCACGAATCCTTCGCCGCGACGGCCGAAGGCGACGCCGGGTATGACCAGCACCGCGGCGTCGGTAGCCAGAGCTTTCGCGAAGCCAAGCGTGTCGCACGACGGCACCGGCACGAACGCGTAGAACGCGCCGGCGGGCGATGGGATCGGTGCGTCGAGCTCGCGCGTGATGGCGTAGAGCGCCGTTTCGCGCTGTTCCGCGAATTGCGCGCGGACGCGCTGCAGCCACTCCGCGTTCCACGCGGCGTTGTCGAAGATCATTTCCGCCAGCGCTTGTGAGAAGACAGAGGCGCAGGTGGCGATGTACTGATGCGCTTTGATGATCGTCGTCATCAAGTCCGCGCGGGCGTGGATCCAGCCGAGGCGGAGGCCGGTCATGGCGTGCGACTTCGAGAGACCGTTCAGCGTGATCACGTTCGGCGCGAGGCCGAGCATCGACGGCGGCGGCGCGTCGTACCAGATCTCGCGATAGACCTCATCGCTCACGACCAGCACGTCGGCGTCCGCGATGCGCTGCATGGTGGCGGTGTCGACGACGGAGCCCAGCGGATTAGACGGCGAGTTCACGACGATGATCTTTGTTTTCGGTGTGAGCTTCTGCAGCAGCGCGTCGGTGTCGACTTGCCAGTCGGGCGGCTCGAGCGCGTAAAACACTGGCTTCGCGCCGCAGATGCGCGCCACGGTGACGTAGGAGACGAAGCCGGGATTCGGGATCAGCACTTCATCGCCCGGATCGAGGAAGGCCATGAAGACGGCGAAGAGCGCTTCCTGCGTGCCGGCGGTGACGCACACTTCCGATTTCGGATCGAACGCCGTGTTCTCGCAGAGCTTCTTGCGCAGCGAGAGCGTGCCGGCGTTCGCCGAGTAGTGCCACGAGGTAGTGGCGGCGCGGCGCGCCATCTCGCGGAGCGTCTCGTCCGGCTCGACGTTCGGTTCGCCGATGCCGAGGTTGACGGAGTGGGAGGTGGCGAGCGCGTTGATCTGGCGGATGAGGGAGATTTCGACGTCCGCGAAACGCGCCGCCGGATTCACCTCAGCGCCTCTTCGAGCGCCGTCGCCGAATCGGTTTTCTCGTCGCGATACTTCACGATCAACGGCGCTGCGGCGTGCAGTCCGTGCTGCTCGGCGAACGCGCCTTTGACCGGCCGCGTGCCCGGAATCACCACTGCGCCGTACGGAATCTCGAGCGGGCGTTCTGCGGTGCGGCGATAGATCTGGCCGCGCACGACGTCGTAGACAGGCGTCGAGCCGGTGAGCACCACGCCCGCGCCGATGACGGCGCGCGTGCGCACGATCGTGCCTTCGTAAATGCCGCAGTTGCCGCCGATCACCACGTCGTCTTCGATGACCACGGGAAGATTGCCGACCGGTTCGAGCACGCCGCCAATCTGCGCGGCGGCGGAGAGGTGCACGCGCTTGCCCACCTGCGCGCACGAGCCGACCAGCGCGTGCGAATCGATCATCGTCTCTTCATCGACGAACGCACCGATGTTCACGAACGCCGGCGGCATGACCACCACGCCTTTCGCGATGTACGCGCCTCGGCGGATGGAAGAACCGCCGGGCACGATGCGGATGCCGTCGGCCACTTTGAAGCGCCGCGCGGGGATGGTGTCTTTGTCGATGAAGGAGAGCGCGCCGGACGCGAATTCGGCGAGCACGCCGTAGCGGAACGCCGCCAGGATTCCTTCCTTCACCCACGTCTGCGCCTGCCAGACGCCGTCGGCGTCACGAACGGCGGCGCGCACGGTTCCTTTTTCGAGCTCGGCGAGAAAAAGGCCGACCGTCTTCACCGCTTCCATGCGGTTGTCGCCGGCGGTCTTCAGGTTTTTGACGCGTTCTTCAATGGTGAGCATGGTGTTGTTGAGTCGCAGAGTCTTCGAGTCTCAGAGTCGCAGAGGAGCACGCGATCGCGGCCGTTCCTCGGAGACTCGACGACTTGGAGACTTTACGACTTTCCCTCAAGTAATCCGCACTCCTCCAGCACCGCCCGCAGCCTGGCGCGATTCGCGTCCGTCAGCGGCGCGAGCGGCGCACGAACCGTATCATTTTCGATGACGCCCATCATCTTCATGGCCGCCTTCACCGGGCCGGGATTCGACTCGATGAAGTTGCCGACGAGCAGCGGCAGGAGACGGTTCTGGATGGCCACGTCGCGCGTGTCGACGAGCTGGCGCATGAGGCGCGGCACTTCGTTGCTGGCCACCGAGACCACACCGTCCGCGCCGGCGGCGAGGAGCGGCAGCGTCCAGGCGTCGTCGCCGGAGAGGACGAGAAAATCGTTCGGGCGGTCGCGCAGGATGAACAGGATCTGCTCCATGTTCGCGGACGCTTCCTTCACGCCGATGATGTTCGGGATCTCGCGCGCCATGCGCAGCGTGGTCTCCGCCGTCATGTTCAGTCCCGTGCGGCCGGGAACGTTGTACATGATCATCGGGAAGCCGGGTCTCTTCTTCTCGATCGCTTCGGCCTGCGCTCCGAAATGGCGGCGCAGCCCGTCGGGCGTCGGCTTGTTGTAGTACGGCGTGATGGTGAGGATGCCGTCGGCGCCGAGGTCGATGGCTTGCAGCGTCAGCTCGACGGCGCGCGGAGTCGAGTTGCTGCCGGCGCCGGCAAGCACGGGTGCGCGACCGTTCGCCACTTTCACCGTCAGCTCCACCACGCGCTGATGCTCCTGCGCGGTGAGCGCCGGATTTTCGCCGGTGGTGCCGCAGGGGACGAGGAAGTTCACTCCTTCGTCGATCTGCCACTGCACGAATTTCGTCAGTGCGGCTTCGTCGAGCGAGCCGTCATCGCGGAACGGAGTGATGAGCGCTGTGCCTACGCCACGAAACATCGATCGACTCCCGAAACGTTGGAGCGACGGGCGCCCTCGCCCGCCGAATCCCGGATAAAACCGGCGGGCGAGGGCGCCCGCCGCTCCAACGTTTCGAAAGTCGATCGGGCCGTGTCACCACGGTGCCGGATCGCAAAGGCCGCGACATCTCCCCTGGCCTGCTTCGCAAGATCCTGGAAGACATCCGCGTCCGACCAGAAGACTTTCTGCTGGTCCTCTGACGCGCCGCGTCGCGATCTACGACAGCATCTCCATGATCTCCGACATCGCCGCGCGGGCGCGCGTGTTCACGGCTTCGTCGCGGCCGTCGGAGGTCAGGCGGATCACTTTGTTGTACTGGTCGATGGCGCGCGAGTAGTCGCCGAGGCATCGGTGGTAGATCTCGCCTTTACAGAGCTTGGCGTCGGCGTTGGAGGGATCGATCTCCAGGATCTTGTTGAGGAAGATCATGGCCGTGTCGTACTTTTCCTCCTCCAAGGCGAGCGGGGGGGGCGGCTGCTCTGTTGCGTGTAGCCCTCACTCGCTTACGCTTGGACGATCGATCGGAGGCCACATGGCTCGCACCAGAGTTTCGCCAAAGTACCAGATCGTCATCCCGAAGGAAGTGCGCGACAGCATGAATCTTCGCGTCGGACAGGAACTGCAGGTCGTCTCGAAGGGCGGCGTGATCACGCTCGTGCCCGATCGGCCGCTCTCCTCGCTTCGCGGTTTCGCCAAAGGCATTCGCACAGACAAGTTGCGCGAGAAGAAGGATCGGATGTGATTGTCGTCGACTCGTCGGGTTGGATCGAGTTCTTCACCGACGGCGCTCTCGCGGACGACTACGCGAGCAAGCTTCGCAATCTCGCCGCTGTCGTGACGCCCGTCATCGTGATTTACGAGGTGTACAAGCGGTTGAAGCGCGACCTGTCCGAGGATGATGCGTTGGTTGCGATCTCAGGATGCAGCGGAGCCACGTTGTTGCGGTCGATCAGGAGGATCGCGCTGACAGCAGCAGATCTCAGCCTCGAGCACCGACTGGCGATGGCGGATGCGATCGTGCTGGCAACCGCTCGAAAGTATCGTGCTGAGCTCGTGACGAGCGATCAGGATTTCGAAGCGCTCGACGGCGTCACGTACCTTCCGAAGAAGGCGCGAGACGCCTAGCGGCGCGCAGCGCGCGATCTACGACAGCATCTCCATGATCTCCGACATCGCGGCGCGGGCGCGCGAGTTCACGGCTTCGTCGCGGCCGTCGGACGTCAGGCGGATCACTTTGTTGTACTGGTCGATGGCGCGGGAGTAGTCGCCGAGGCAGCGGTGGTAGATCTCGCCTTTGCAGAGTTTCGCGTCGGCGTTGGAGGGGTCGATCTCCAGGATCTTGTTGAGGAAGATCAGCGCGGTGTCGTGCTTCTGCTCCTCCATGGCCATCTTGTAGCGGAGGCGGTAGAGCGTGATCAGCTCGTTCTCTTTCGGATCGATCCAGGCGCCCGGCAGGTATGTGAGGAGCGTGGAGATCAGCCGGTTTTTCTGGCCGGCCGGGATGTTCGAGCGCTTCACCGGAATTCGCTGCTGCCGCATTCACACCCTCCCATTCACGCAGTACGAAACTCGAATCGCACTTATCTTATGTTGCTTGTCCGAGATCGTCAAGACGTTGACCATATGTCTGTGCACAGTAAGATCGTGAAATGCCGGTCACCGCACGCGCTGCGGCGCTCACTGTCCTCGCGTTGATCGCATTTGCATTCAACTCCGTGCTGACGCGGCTCGCACTCGCGGCGCATCAAATCGACGCCGCCTCCTTCACCGCCATCCGCCTCGGCTCCGGCGCCATCGTTCTGGTGCTGCTGGTCGTGACGCGCGAGCGCAGCTGGACGTCGCTGCGGCCGCAACGCTCCATCGCGCCGCTGGCGCTTTTCGCATATGCGGCGCCGTTCTCGTTCGCGTATCTGCGGATCGGTGCGGCAGTCGGCGCGCTCGTGCTCTTCGCCGTGGTGCAGATGACGATGATCGGCTACGGCGTGTTGCGCGGCGAGCGTCCGCCTCTCCTCGCCTGGATCGGCGCGCTCGTCGCCGCGGGCGGTCTGCTCAATCTCACGCTGCCTGCCGTCGCGCGTCCCGATCTCTTCGGCGTGCTGCTGATGTGCGTGGCCGGCGTGGCATGGGGCGCGTACTCGTTGATCGGCCGCACCGCCGGCGAGCCGATTGCCGCGAACGCACGCAATTTTCTCTGGAGCAGTCTCGTGGCGATCGCCCTTCTCGCCACGTCACACGCCTCGCTGTTCGCACGTCCGCGCGGCATCGTCCTGGCGATCGTCTCGGGCGCCGTCACTTCAGGCATCGGCTACGCGATCTGGTATCGCGCGGTGCGCTCGCTCACAGCCATGCAGGCCGCGGTCGCGCAGCTGACGGTGCCGATCATCGCCGGCGCGGCGGCTGCGCTGCTGCTGCACGAACAGCTGACCACGCGCCTGATCGTGTCGGGCGCCGCAGTGCTCGCGGGCGTGATGCTCGTGCTGCTCGCGCGCGCGACGGCGAAGCCTGCGTCGAAAATCGCTTAGGATGCGCGCATGCGCATCGCCGTCTATCCCGGCTCGTTCGACCCGATGACGAACGGGCATCTCGACATCATCCGCCGCGCCACACGCCTGTTCGACAAGGTGCTGGTCGGCGTCCTCGAGAATGAAGGGAAGGCTCCCCTCTTTTCCGTCGCGGAGCGAATGGAGCTGATCTCGCGCTGCACAGCGGATATCGCAGGCGTGGAGGTGCATTCGTTCTCCGGCCTGCTCGTCGATTTTCTGCAGCGCCACGATGCGAACGTGGTCGTGCGCGGCATCCGCGCCGTCTCCGATTACGAGTACGAGCTGCAGATGGCGCTGATGAATCGCGAGCTGAATCACGACATCGAAACGATCTTCATGCTGCCGGCGGTCGAATACACCTTCGTCGCCTCCAGACTGGTCAAAGAAGTCTTCCGCCTCGGCGGCGACATCGCGCATCTCGTTCCCGCGCCGGTGCTCGACGCGCTGCGCGCGCGGTTGCCGGTGATGAACGGTTCGGCCTAGCGAACGGACTATTCGGCGCGCGGATCGAGCGCGTCGCGGAAGCGGTCGCCGATGATGTTGAACGCGGCGACGGTGGTGAAGATCGCCAAGCCAGGGAACACGGCCAGCCACCACGCCCACTCGAGATGTTGCTGCGCGACGGCGAGGATGCTGCCCCACGATGCAGTCGGCAGCGGGACGCCGAGGCCGAGAAAGGAGAGGGCGGATTCGGCGAGGATGGCGGTGGCGACGCCGAAGCTCGACGAGACGATCACCGGCGCGATGGCATTCGGCAAGAGGTGACGGAAGATGATGCGCGCGTCGCCGGCGCCACTCGCGCGCGCCGCGTGCGCGAAATCGACTTCGCGGATCTTCAGGAACTCCGCGCGGATGTAGCGCGCCTCCGTCGTCCACGACGTGAGGCCGAGCGCGATGAGGATCGTCCAGAGCGACGGCCGGAAGAGCGCCACGATTCCGAAGATCAGAAAGAGCAGCGGGAAGCAGAGGATCACTTCGATGACGCGAGACACGATCCAGTCGGCGGCGCCGCCGTAGTAGCCGGCCAGCGCGCCGAAGAATGAGCCGAGAACGACCGAGATGAGCGTGGCGAGGAGACCGACGGAGAGCGAGACGCGCGCGCCGTGGATCATGCGGGCCAGCACGTCGCGGCCGAGGTCGTCGGTGCCGAGCCAGTGATTGCGATCGGGAGGGGCGAGGCGTTTGGCTGTGTCGATCGTGTTCGGCGAGAACGGGACAGGCGTGCGCAGCGCGAAGGTGGCGGGTGCGCGCGGCACATCGATGTCGGAGTCGCCGCCGCCGTAATCGGCGAGCGCGGGAAACGCCCAGCCGCTCGCGGTTTTCTCGAAGAGCGGTTTGCGATTGGCGACGACCGGCGCGAGCAGCGCGAGCACCGACGTGAGCGTTACGTAGATCACCGCACCGAAGGCGAGCTTGCTGCGACGGAAGCGCCGCCAGCGCAGCTGCCACATCGTCTCGCTGCTTTTCAAAGCGACGCCTCCGCCAGGCGAATGCGCGGATCGACGAATGCGTAGAGCATGTCGGCGAGGAGGCTGACGATCAGCGTGACAATCGCGGTCATCACGGTGAGGCCCATGACGGTCGGGTAATCGCGCGCGTAGATCGCGTCGTAATACAGCAGGCCGATGCCGTCCCACTGGAAGATGGCTTCGACGATCAGGCTGCCGGAGAGCATGTACGGCACGGAGACGCCGACAAGCGTGATGATCGGCAGCAGCGCGTTCCGGAAGGCGTGATTCCAATACACCGCCGCACTGCTGGCGCCTTTCGCGCGCGCGGTGGTGATGAAGTCCTGGCGGATCACCTCAGTGAGCGCCGATTTCGAGAAGCGCGCGAAGACGGCCACTTGGCCGTACGCGAGCGTGATCACCGGCAGGATGAGATGGCGCACGCGATCGGCGAAGCGTCCGGGCGCGGTGAGGTACTCGTAGTCATCGGACGTCATGCCGAAGAGCGGCAGCAGCTCGAGCTTCACCGCGAGCCACTGCATCAACAGCAGCGCGACCCAGAACGTCGGCAGCGAATAGAGCAGAAAGAAGAGCACCGCCGACGCGCGCTCGGTCTTCCTCCCCGATCGCGCCGCGCTCCAGAGACCGATGGGGATGCCGATCAGCGCGGAGAGGATGAGCGCCGTGCCGCCGAGAAGGAGTGTGCGGGGGAGTTTTTCGAAGACGCGGGTGCGGACGGCGCGGCGATCGATGGTGGAGCGGCCGAAGTCGAGCGCGAGCGCGCCGCGCAGCCAGTGCGCGTACTGCACGGGCAACGGACGATCGAGCCAATGCTCGTGACGGATGGCTTGCACGACGGCGGGAGGAATGGGGCGATTGCCGCTGCGCACCATGAAAAATGTGATGGGATCGCCGGGCACGCTGTGGATCAGCGTGAAGCTGGCGATGGTGATACCGAGAAATGTGAGGACCGCGTAGAGCAGGCGGCGGACGAGGTACGTCGTCACGGCGCTGAGTGTACGCGAGACATCAGTGCGCCGCGCGGTCGTGCACGCGCTGGTCGCGCGGAATCCACCAATCGAACTCGCCCGGGTACCAGAGGAAGAGCCCGTAGCCGCGCGAGATGTTCACGCCGTGCACGCGCTTGCTCACGCCCCACTTGGACGAGACCTGAAAGAGCCACGTGTACGGCTGGTCCTGCGCGATCTGTGCGTGTGCCTGGTGGTAGAGGTCTTTCCGTTTGGTTGGATCGAGCTCCGTGCGTCCGCGTTCGAGCAACGCGTCGGTGACGGGGTTGCGGTAGAAGACGAAGTTCTGGCCGCGCGGCGGGAACTGCGAGGAGTGAAAGATGCCGAACGGATCCGGATCAGGATCGAGATCCCACGACAGGTACGCGGCGCTGTATTGACCGCCGAGGATGCGCTGGATGGCGACGGAGCCTTCGAGGACGACGATCTCCATGGCCACGCCGATGTTCTTCAGCTCGGCCTGCATGGTCTGCGCGAGCTGCATGGTCGTGGAGGTGCCACTCATGATCAGCAGGTCGAAGCGGAACGGCTTGCCGTCTTTATCGAGCACGCCGTCGTTGTTCGAATCGAGCCAGCCGGCGGAGGCGAGCATGCGCTTCGCGGCTTGCGGGTCGTACCGGATGACGGGTACTTCGGGGTTGTACGCCCACTCGTCTGGCGTGAACGGGCCGCTCATCGCGCGCGCGGTGCCGTGATAGAGATCGTTGATGATCGAATCGATCGGCATGCACGTGGTGAGCGCGCGGCGGACGCGCGCATCGGCGAAGAGCGGATCTCTCTCGTTCCAGGCGATGTAGTTGTAGTTGAGCGTGTAGAAGCGGCGGAAGTCGACTTTTGATGCGAGCGCGCGGTTGGTGTGCTCGCGCATCCAGATGTCGGATTGCAGAATCGTTTCGTCGATGTCCCAGCGCTTCAGCGCGTTCCAGGCGGTGTTCGTGTCGATGACGACCTTGAAGATGACGGTGTCGAGATACGGCTTCTTCGCCCAGTAATCAGGACGGCGCTGCAGGACGATCTCTTTGCCCGCTTCTTTGCGAACGAGTTTGTACGGACCGCTGCCGACCGCTTTGTCGTTGAAGTCGTTTTTGAAATCGCCGGTCGCGTAGACATGCTCGGGCAGCACGAGCACGTCGTTGAAACGGATCAGCTGCGACGCGAGCGGTTCGCGGAAGGCGACTTCCACCGTGGCATCGTCGACGGCGCGCGTTTTGGTGAGGTCGAGTTGTTCGAAGCCGCCGGCGATCTGCACCGCTTCCGATTGCGGATCGACGATCTTGCGCAGAGTGAAGACGACGTCGCTGGCGCGCACGGGCGTGCCGTCGGAGAACGTCGCCTTCTTGTTCAGTTTGAATGTGTAGATGCGCCCGTCGTCGGAGAGCTTCCACGACTCGGCCAGCCCGGGCATCGGCTCGAGGTTGATGTCAAAGTAGACGAGCGGCGTGAAGACGTAGTTGGCGACGTACCGATCGAAGCGGCTGGTGGCCAGCACCGGATTGACGGTGGGAACGTCGATGTCGAGCCGGCGGATGAGCGTGCCGCCGTCCTGCGGCGTGTCGTCGTCGATGGGCGCGGCGCTGGAGGTTGCGGTGACCGGATGCTCGCGCGAGCAGGCAAGAGCGAAGAGAACGAGCACCAGCCAGCGCTTCATCGAGCGCGAGTATATCGCGGCGCCTCCGCGCTGCGCGCGCGGCGCGTTCGCGCCGAGGCTCGGGGGACCAGGCTCAAAGGCTCACAGGCTCACAGGCTCAAAGTAGCCAACGCTGCGCGAGCTCGCGCGGCGTCCGCCTGGACGCCATGTGCTGAAACGAAAAGAGCGCGCATCTCGCGCTATGTCGAGGCACGTCCTGAAACAAAAAGAGCGCGCATCTCGCGAGACGCGCGCTCCTCTGAGCCTGTGAGCCTGTGAGCCTTTGAGCCTGCCCCGGTCGGGCGGCGGGGCCGTCACGGCACATTCACCGCCTGCGTCGCCACGTTGTAGAACGCGTCGACGGCGCGGACGATCACGTATTTGCCGGTCAGGTCCTTCTTCTCGATGGTGAACGTTTCGTCGCGTGAGTCGGCGATGCCGTCGGCGGGCGTGAGGCGCACCCACTTTTGCGCGTCGGCGGAGTATTCGACTTTGCCGACGGCGGAGTCGCTGTCCGTCACCCGGATGGTCACGTTGCCGCTATTGGAGACGCTGATCGAGGGCGCGGTGTTGTCGACCTGGAACTCGACGCCTTCCTTCATGTCGGTCAGCGCGCCTTCGGCGTTGTCCGGGATGTCGCTGGCGATGAGGCGCAGCTCGTAGCGGCCGTCGGGCAACTGCGAGGTGTCGAAGTTCATCTGCGTTTCGTCGAGGTTCTCGCGCAGACGCAACCAGGTGTCGGCGCCTTTACGGCGGAAGTAGAGCGAGTAGCGCAGCGAGTCGTTGTTCGCGTCGTGCGCGCGCCAGCTCACCGTGCGGTAGCCCTTGCGATAGGCGCGCTTGCCTTGATCGGACGTGCTCTTCTCGCGCGCGGAATCAAGGCTGGTGAAGATGCCGTACTCGTCGGGGTTAGTCGCTTCAACGACCTGCGGCGAGCTGGGATAGGCGGAGCTGATGAAGATCACAGCCGGATCCTGCACCACCACCGAATCGATTTCCGGCGCCACGTTGCGATTCACGAACGCCACCGTGACGCCATCCACCGCGAGATCGCTCGCCGCCTTCGGCATTGTGAGACGCCACTGGATATAACGGCCCGCGGGCGAATCGACGCTGCCTTCGCTCGACGTTTGCTCTTTCGTCCACGGACTCCACGTCGCGTCCGGCGTGCGCGTGTTGCCGCTGCGGAAGGCGATGGCCAGGTTGCCATTGCCGATGTTGTGGCCTTCGATGCGGTAGTGGCCGAAGCGCGAGAAGCGCTCCACATCTTTGGCCGCGCTGCGGAACTCACCCTTCTCGCCCGCGCCGCTTTCCATGCGATAGACCGCGCCGCTGTTCGTGGTGGTGATCAGCGTGGCGCCGCCTTCGTTGGAGATGGAGACGATCTGCTTCTCCGGCACGGAGCCGATCAGCGCGAGCTCGCGATTCTGCAGTTCGTAAATGCGTCCGTTCGGACCCGTCGAAAGCAGCACGCTGCCGTTCGAACCACCGCTCACGCCGTACACGATCTCGCGCTCGAACTTCTCCGCGCTCTCCACGAAATCGTCGGTGTTGATCTTGTAGAGCTCCGACGCGCCGGGCTGCGCCGCGCTGCCGCTCGAGGAGTCGTCGAAGGAGAACGACACTTCCACGTTGCCGGAGGATGATGCGGAGGCGGTGGCGCTATCGTCTTTCTTCGGCTCGCTACTGCTGCTCGTCGAGGACGATGACTGCGTCGAAGATTTCGCCGTCGACGTGGTCGACTTGGCCGGCGCGCTGCTCGGCAGCTGATTCGAAACGCCCGCCGCCCAGCCGATGCCGCTCGGGTCGACGTAGATGGAGGTGATCTCGTTCAGCGGCGAGTCGTACAGCGCATGCGCGCTGCCGTCATCCGCCACCGCGTAGATGCGGCCTTTCGATGCGGCGCCGACGAGCAGCGAACCGTCCTTGCGAACGCCGATCGATCGCAGATGCGTATCGGGCGAGTCGTACCAGACTTTCCCCTCCCCTTTCGGCGTGACGCGGAAGAGCTTTCCTTCGACGCCGGTGGCCACCGCAAGATCGCCATTGCCGACCCACTGCATGGCCCAGATGTACGCCTGCTGCGGATCGTAGAAGACCGCGCTGGTGCCGCTCTCCGGATCGATGCGATAGATCTTGCCGTTCGGCGACGTGCCCGCGTAGAGCGCGCCGTTGTGGAAGGAGACCGTGTAGATCTCCGGCTCCGGCGACGTGTAGAGCACTTTCAGATCGGTGCCGCGCAGGCGATAGATCTTGCCGTCGTTGCCGGTGCCGAAGAAGCGATCGCCATTCGGCGCGGATGCCTGCGACAACACGAAAGGATCGGTGAAGCTCGCCAGCTTCTTCATCGCCGGTGCCGCGCGCAATTCGCCGCGCGTCGTCACAGCGAAGCCTTCAATCTCACCCGCCAGGAAATCTTCTGCAGAGCCGGCGCGCCAGAACTGCGGCGCCACGGCGAAGGCGCTGGTCGCGATGGTGCCGGCGGCGACGAGCGTCACGAGGAAACGGCGCATGAACAATCTCTCCTTATACGAAGCTGCCGGTTACCTGCTGCCCGAAATGACGAGGCAACCGATAACCGGCAACAGCACAACGAACGCGAAGCGTCTCACGTCCTCGACTGAATGTCGTTACGAAAAGCGAACATCAAATTGCAGGGCGCACATCGAGATCGATCTTCAACGCGCCGTCGATGATGTAGCCGAGGGCTCGGGTCTGCTGGCCGGAGCGCTGATACTTCACGGGGGCTTGCGCCTGATTGCTCGTGTCGCCGGAGACCACCGCGTTCATCGACGGCGGAAGGCTGGGCAGGTAGACGCCTGCCGTCACCGCGCCGTCGTTCGAAGAGTAGAGGCCGACGGTGAGATCGGTGGCGGGGCGGAGGCGTTCGAGCACGCCGACCACCTGCTCGAGCGAGCGCGGATCGGGCGGCACGAGCGTGAAGTCGACGGCATTCATCACCGAGCCGCTGCCGACCAGGAGATACGCGGCGCCCGGCGCCTGATCGTCCGGAACCTTCACGTCGAACGTTTCGACGAACGGCTCGCCGCGGAACGGCTTCAGCACCGTGCGCACTTTGACCATGTCGCCCGGATTCACGTAGCCCTTGGCGGTCGGCACGAGCGACGCTTCGACGAGCTTGGCCATCTTCAGATTGTCATCGTGCGAGAGGTGCACTTTCACGCTCTCGATCTCCGCGTCGCGGAACTCGTTGGAGATCACGTAACCGGAGACGACGGCGAGGTACGCGGGGATCGCGGAACGTGCCTGCTCCCCGGCCCAGCCTTCGCGGAGGTGAATGGCGGGAAAGCCTTTCACTTTGATCTCCGACTCCATGATCACGGTGCGCTCGCCGGCGGCGCGCTGCGCGCTGGCGATGACGGTGTCGGCGGCCATGGCCAGGATGAGCGGCGAGAGGTGCGGATTCTTGACGACGTTGACGTGGTACTGCTTGGAGCCGCCCGCGCCGTCGACGGTGAGCTCGACCGGAATCATCTGCGCGGTGTCGCCGACGGTGCCCATGATGCCGGCGCCGCGATCCTGCTTCAGCACGCCGACCACTTCGCCGGTGTTCGAGAACTTGAACGAGCTGGCCAGGCTGGGCAGCACGGTGACGATCTCCGACTTCGCCATCGGGAAGCGGATCTCACCCATGTCGAGGAACGGATGGCCGAACGCGTAGACATTGTCGCCGTCGACGTACGTCACGGTTCCGGTCGCTGCGACGGTGAAGTCGCCGTTGAGCAACACGGCGCCGATGGCGTCGCCGGGCGCGAAGTGCTTCTCGGCCGCGGTCAATTTGTGATCGGAGGTGGAACTGGACGACGCACCGCTCGGCACCGGCACGAAGCCCATGCTGTCGAGGTACGGCGAGAAGCGCGCGATCGTTTCCGGCGCGAAGCTGGAGAGTGACAGCGGAAGTGCGATCCGTTTCGCGCCGCCGACGAGGCTGGCCTGGCGATCGCCGATGCCGCCGACGATCTTGTTGAAGACGTCGTCGAGCTTGCGATCGGCGACGGCCTTCAGCATCTCCGTGGCGCTGATGCGGGGCGCGGCGTCGGCGATGGCGGTCGCGGCGTGGCCGTTGGCGCCGCCGTCGACACGCGCGATCTTCAGCATTTCATCGATGGGCGTAATGCCCGCGACCGGCTCTTTGGCGAACTGCCAGGCGTATGCGAGTGCGCCGATCACTTTGCCGTCGATGTAAACGGGTGAGCCCGACATCCCGGCGAGCACGCCGGTGCGGCGGACGACGGGCGAATCGACCTGCGCGAGGATGAGATCCTGGCCGGGGCCGATGTTGCTCAGCACGCCGAGAATCTCGACGTCGAACCGCTCGAGCTTGTTGCCTTCGAAGACGGTGACGCCGTAGCCCTTCATCCCCTTCTGGATCTGCGAGAGCGGCATGGTGGCTTCTCCGGCGAAGACCGCGGAGGCGGACAGGCAGGCGAGCGCCACTGCGACGAGAACACTGAGTTTTCGGGTAAGCACGGACAGGTTAACCACGCGCGCACCGCCTCCCATTTCGCCGCGGGTGCCAAATGCGTCACAGCGGCATCACGAAAACTTTTTTGTGTAGGGGTGGAAAAACCGCCTGCGTCGCATTCTATCGAGACGTGCACAGAGAGATCGGCAGCTTCAGCAATTGGTAGCTCTCACCGCCGAATGAGAGGGGCGAAATCTGCGGCCCACATGCAGCAGACATTCAACCAAATCGAAAAGGATACGCACATGGCCAGCTTTGTTCCTCCGGGCAGCTACACCAAGACCACCAAAGACATCTCCTCCCGCCTCTACTGCAAGGCGCGCAAGCGCGACCAGACGTACATCGACGCGGGTCTCGATCTGACGAACCTCTCCGCGGCGAACGTGGAAAACCTGGACGGTTTCCTCGTCAACCAGTCGGGCGGCGGCTTCAGCGGCTACGTCCCGGACGGCAGCTACACGCAGACGTCGCAGGGGATGCAGACCATCCTGGCCGGTCTGGCGCAGAAGCGCGACCAGTCGTGGCAGTGGTCGACGCTCGACATCACCAACCTCGCGCCGGGCGCGACGGTCTCGAACATCGACGGCGTGCTGACCGTCGACTGATGACGAGCCGCGCCGCGATGCGGTAGAGTGGCATCGCACAATTGGAAAGCCGTCGTGGCAGGTCACCTGCCCGGCGGCTTTCGTGTTTCTGGAGGATGCGATGACGAAACCTCTCCACAGCGCGGAGCTCGTGGTTCCTGTCGATAGCGATGCGGTGGCAGTGCAGAAGAACATTCCGTTCGGCGACGCGCTCGCGCTCGCGCTCGATCTTTACTCGCCGTTGGCA
>DASSMK010000339.1:0-4082 GCA_035688915.1 Thermoanaerobaculia bacterium | reverse complement strand
GGCGCCTCGCCCGCCGTCGTCGTGTCCCCGGCGGGCGAGGCGCCCGCCGCTCCAACGATCTCGCGCTCCAGTTCGATGATCGTGCGGATCTCGCGCAGGAACCATGGATCGATGTACGAGATCGCGTAGATCTCGTCGACGGACATGCCGGCGCGCATCGCATCACCAACGGCGAAGATGCGCTCCGGTGTCGGCGTGCGCAGTGATTCGATCAACTTTTCGCGCGGCGTGTTGCGCGTTTCGATTCCGGCGACGCCAATCTCGAGCGAGCGCAGACCCTTCTGCAGCGCCTCGTTGAACGTGCGGCCGATGGCCATCGACTCGCCGACCGATTGCATCGAAAAGCTGAGCAGCGGCGTGGTCTTCGGGAACTTCTCGAACGAGAAGCGCGGGATCTTCACCACCACGTAATCGATGGACGGCTCGAACGACGCGGGCGTCTTTTCGGTGATGTCGTTCGGAATCTCGTCGAGCGTGTAGCCGGCGGCGAGCTTGGCCGCGAATTTGGCGATCGGAAAGCCGGTCGCTTTCGACGCGAGCGCCGAGGAGCGCGAGACGCGCGGATTCATCTCGATGCAGATGCGGCGGCCGGTTTTCGGATCGACGGCGAATTGAATGTTCGAGCCGCCGGTCTCCACGCCGATGGCGCGGATGATCTTCTTGGCCTCGTCGCGCATCGAGTGATACTCGTCGTTCGTGAGCGTCTGCTGCGGCGCGACGGTGATGGAGTCGCCGGTGTGCACGCCCATCGGATCGAAGTTCTCGATGCTGCAGACGATGATCACGTTGTCCGCGCGATCGCGCATCACTTCGAGCTCGAACTCTTTCCAGCCGATCACCGACTCTTCGACCAGCACGCGGTGCACGGGCGAGAGATCGAGTCCGCGCGAGACGATGCTGCGCAGCTCTTCCACGTTGTACGCGATGCCGCCGCCGGAGCCGCCGAGCGTGAAGGAGGGGCGGATGACGAGCGGGTAGCCGAGGCGGTGGGCGAACTGCTCGGCGTCATCGACGGTGGCGGCGTAGGCGGACTGCGGCACGTCCACGCCGATCGACGTCATTTTTTCCTTGAACAGCTGCCGATCCTCGGCCGTCTTGATCGCGTCGTAATTCGCGCCGATCAGCTCGACGTTGTGCCGCTCCAGCGCGCCGTTCTCGTACAGCGCCATGGCCAGGTTGATGCCGGTCTGGCCGCCGACGGTGGGGAGAATGGCGTCGGGCTTTTCGCGCTCGATGATTTTCTCGAGCGTCTCCGGCGTGAGCGGCTCGACGTACGTGCGGTCGGCGAACTCCGGGTCCGTCATGATCGTGGCGGGGTTGGAGTTGACCAGGATGATCCGGTAGCCCTCTTCTTTGAGCGCCTTGCACGCCTGCGTGCCGGAGTAGTCGAACTCCACCGCCTGCCCGATGACGATGGGGCCGGAACCGATGATCAGGATGGATTGGATGTCGGAGCGCTTCGGCATCGGGGGCGAATGATACAGTTTCGCTCCGCGGCCATGTCTCGTTTCATCGAATGGAATTCGCTCGATGTGCGCGTGGACGGCGCGAAGCTGAACGCCATGGTCAGCGCGCAGATCGCCGGCGAGCCGATGATCGAGCGCGTGGCGCTCCGCTTCACGACCGGCCTGCTGCGCGTCACGGGCTCGATCCGCAAGTTCATCAGCATCCCGTTCACGGTCGAGATCGATCGCATCGATGCGCGTGGGACGCACGTGCGCGTGCCGCTGGCGCGGATCTCCGCCGGGCCGATTCCGATCCCCACGCTGCTCGTGTCGCTGGTGAAGAACCGCTTCCCGCGCGAGCTGGTGACTGTGGAGGAGCCGGCCACGCTCGTCGTTTCGCTGGATCGATTTTTGCCCTCTTTCGTCGACGCGGCGATCGAGCAAATCGACATCGTCGAGGGCGGCCTCGCGGTGAAACTCGGCAGAGGCGGGGCCGATCTGCCCACGGGAGGTAACAATGACAACGAACTACGAGAGCACGACCGGCGTGTCTGACAACGTTTCTGACGATGCGTCCGACGAGGATGTTTTGGCCAGTCTGCACGACGGCGCGCAGTCCGGAAGCTCGGTTTCCGAAGAGCGCGCGAACCGTTTCTACGATCGCGTGCGACAGAACATCGGCAACTATCTGGAGACGAAAGGCGGCGCGGTCGGCAAGACGGGCGAGTTCCTGCTGCTCGTGCCGGACATCTTCATCCTGCTGTTGCGTCTGGTGAATGACGCGGCGGTGACGGGGAAGAACAAGGTGCTGCTCGGCAGCAGCATCGCGTACTACCTCTTTCCGTTCGACCTGCTTCCTGAAGGATTCATGGGGCCGACCGGCTACCTGGACGACCTGGTCTTCGCCGTCTACGTGCTGCACAAGATCCTCGGCGATACCGATCCGGAAGTGGTGCGCCGCCACTGGAGCGGCAGCGAGGACGTGCTGCATGTGATTCAGCGCGTGCTCGACACCGCGGACAATCTGGTGGGCAGCGAGATGCTCGGCCGCTTCAAGAAGCTGCTGAAGTAGCGAACATTCGACGCGAAATGCTTGCAACGGCGGGGCTTGCCCCGCCGTTTTTCTGTGACTGGGGCTTGCCCCGCCGTTTTTCTTTGGCCGAAATTTCGCAGTAGCGCGTCGTTGCGATGAAGTTATTTGGCGCGCTGCTCCTCATGCTTTCCACGCCCGCTTTCGCGGCCGTGCGGCTGATCCAGACGTACGCCATTCCGGCCAGCTCCGGCTCTCTCTTCGCCGACGTGAACGGCGACGGCTACGACGATCTCATCATGCAGGATCGCGTCGTCCTCGGCGGCGCTGGCGCCTCGCGAACTGCGGTCGGTTACGAACCTCTCACCGGGAACGACCGCCTCTACGGCACCGCCGATTTCAATGGCGACGGACGCGCGGACGTGCTCGTGCAGCAATGCCCGGACGGCGTGTCGGCGTCGCTGACGGCGCGATTGCTTCGCGGTGGTGCGGACGGAACGCTGACCGAGGCGATGCGGTTCGATGCGCCGCAGGCGACGCCGTCGCTTGCGGACGTGAACGGCGATGGCCACATGGACGTCGTCTACAACAGCATGCTCTTCGTGGACGGCACGCCGCCGTCGCTGGCCATCTATCGCAATGACAACGGCGCGCTCGTGCGCGAGCTCGATCTGGCGACGCAGCGTCCGTTCGGAATCACGGAAATCGCCGCGGGCGATCTCGACGGCGATGCGCGGCCGGAGATGGTGCTCGTGCAAGGCTACTGGCTGGCGACGTTTTCGCGGCGCGACGACGGCACGTGGAGCGAAGGGCGCTATCGCTTTCTGCCGGATCTGGCGCGTTATCTCGCGGTGCGCGACGTCGATGGCGACGGCGCGAACGACGTCGTCTTCTCATCGGTGATGAATGGCTCGAGCCTGATCAACGTGCTGTTCAACGATGGCAGTGGCCACTTCCGCGAGACCGCAGCCGTTTCCGCCGGAACGTTTGACGATTCGCCGGCCAACCTGCGGCAGGAAGTGCGCTCGCTGGCGTTTGGCGAGAAGCTGATCGCGGCTGCGCTCTCCGACGGAACGGTCGAGGTATTCACGGTGCGCGGCCGCACGCTGCGCGAGCTGACACGGACGTACACGCGCCTCAGCGATGTCACGGTGGCCGCGGCGCGGCTGACGAACAAAGACGGCGAGTTGCTCGTCTCCGGCTTCGATGCGAACAGCGGCCTGCACGTGACGCGCGCGTACGCGTTCGACGGCGAGGAAGTGCCGGCTGCGACTTCGCGCCGCCGCGCTGCCTCCGCTCCGCGTGCCGATCTCTCCGGCGACTACATCGCCACATTCGACTGCAACGGCGACAGCTTCTCCACCGTCTGGTCGTTCACGCAGGAAGGACTGTTCCTCGACGCGACGGCCGAACGTTCGGACGAAAGCCTGGACGCGGTGGCTCTGAATGGAGCGATCGAGGTGCGTTTCCTCTCGCCGCGCATGCCGCTGCAGCTCTTCTCGCAGCTCCGCCCGTCCGCCGAGGGTGGGTGGAGCGCAGCGACGGGGTGCGGGACGGTTTCGTTGCGCGCGCGGTAGCGACGACGCCCGCGCCCGCATGTCATCCCG
>DASSMK010000338.1:0-4768 GCA_035688915.1 Thermoanaerobaculia bacterium | reverse complement strand
TGCGCAACGGCATCTTCCCGATGACGCCCGCGGGGCACCGTCTGCGCACGGTGATGGAGCGCGATTACGACAAGACCGCGCTGCTCACGACGATCGATCTCGTCGATTCGGTCTGGGCGGTGAAGCGGTCCGGCCGTAAGGATTGGTGGCGGCCGTTCTGCGCGATGGGCAACGTCTGGTATCGCGCCGAGTACCGGCCGTTCGATGCGGAGAAGAAGCGCGTCCACGGCAGGTTGAAGACGTCGCAGCCGATTCAATTCACGCCGACCGAGCACTATCCGCGTTACTACTTTGCCGATGAAGTCGTGCAGATCGCCGATCGTCACCAGTTCGCCGATGAGTTGAGCGGCGCGACGCACGGCGACCGCGCGGCGTTCATCTACGGCCACGGCTTCAAGCCGGCGCAGGGCGTCGTGCGCGGCTATCGCGAAACGGCAAACACCGCGCAGATCGAGGTCGACGCGACGGGCGACGCGTTCCTGGTCATGAGCGTCACCCCACACAAGTACTGGCGCGTGACGATCGACGGCAAGCGCGTCACGCCGGTGGTGGCGAATCTCGCCTATCAGGGCGTGCGTGTTCCCGCGGGCCGGCATCGCGTGGCCATGCGCTACGTCAATGACCTGGTGCGCATCGGCGGTACGATCTCGGTCGCGGCGATTGCGATTCTGCTCGCCGTCGTGATCCTCGCGCGCAGGAGGTAGGGTTGGACGAAGCCGCCAAGCGGCGCAGGCATCGCAACGAGCGCATCGCCGCGGCCCTCTTCGTGCTCGCCGCGCTAGCGACTCTCTTCGCCTTTCTGCGCTGGAACCGGCAACAGGAAGAGGCGTTCCGCCGCGAGCGCACGTACATTCCGAAGCCCGACACCATCACGCCCGAAGTGCTGCTGCTGCGCGATTACCTGCGCATCGATACGACCAATCCTCCCGGCAACGAGATTCTCGCCGCACGCTGGCTCGCGGCGCGGCTGCAGGAAAACGGCATCGCGTCGGAGATCATCGAATCCGCGCCCGGCCGCGCCAATCTCTACGCACGCATTCGCGGCAAGCAGCGCGGCGGCGGTCTGCTCCTGCTCAATCACACCGACGTCGTGCCCGCAGAAGCGAAGGAATGGAGCCAGCCGCCGTTCGCCGGGAACGTGAAGTTCAACATGCTGTGGGGACGCGGCGCGCTGGACATGAAGAGCATCGGGCTGTGCGAGCTCTTCGCGTTCATCGACGTGGCGAAGAGCGGCGTGCAGCCGGAGCACGATCTCGTCTTTCTCGCGGTGGCCGATGAAGAGCGCGGCGGCGGACAAGGCATGCGCTGGCTGATCGAGCATCGGCCCGATGTCATCGACGGCGTTCGCTACGCGATCGATGAAGGCGGCATCGTCGAAACGAAAGAAGAGCGCGTCATCTACTTCGGAATCGAGATCGGTTCGAAGCAAACCGTGTCGCTCGTCCTCCGCTCGCCGGCGAAAGAGCCGCTGATGGCCGCGCGCAAAGCGCTGGAGCCGTACATCAGTCGCCGCGAGCCCGAGCGCATCACGCCCGAGGTGCGCCGGTTTCTGCGCGAGCTTGCGCCGACGCGCGTCGAAGTGCAGCACGAGCTCGCGGACATCGATCGTTCGGTCGCAGAAGGAACGTTCTGGAAGCTCGCTGCGGGGTATCGGGAGCTGACGCAGAACGTGGTGTGGGCCGGCTGGCCCGCGGTCGCTGACGATGGCCAGTGGGAGCTTTCGATCGCGCTCGCGAATCTGCCGGACGAGAATCCGGATGCGCGCATCGCGTGGGTGCGTTCTCTCGTCGAGCCGCACGGCGTGAGCGTCACGGTGACGAGCAAGAATGGACCGGTGCCGTACAGCTCTGCCGACAGCGATTTCTACCGGCTCATCGCGTCGGAAGCGGCGCGCAAATATCAGACGCGCGCCGGCACCGAGATCCTGCATCGCTCCACGAGCGACTCGCGGTATCTGCGCGTGCGCGGCATCGACGCGTACGGCGTCTTCCCGTATCCGGTGGACTGGTTCCAGACCGGTGGGATTCATGGCAAAGACGAGCGGATTCGCCTCGATTGGTTTCTGGACGGGATCGATCTGACGCGGCGGATCGTCCGTGCCTACGTCTTTGGGCAGCGCTGACACTAATTGTCAGCGCGCTCGCGAATTAGTGTCACGATCGTGTGTCCAGCGCCGTCGCCGCCGACGTTAAGACGAACGTTTGCAGTGACTTGCGATTCTGCACGGCTTGGTATCCCGATTGCCCTTGAGGAGCGCACGAAGGAGGTCCTTACATGACCAGAAAACAAAAAGGTTTTACCCTCATTGAGCTGCTGATCGTCGTTGCGATCATCGGTATCCTCGCGGCGATCGCGATTCCGAACCTGCTGACGGCGATGCAGCGTTCGAAGCAGAAGCGCACCATGGCCGATATGCGTTCGATCGCCACCGCGTGGGAAGCCCGCGCGACGGACACGAACACGTACAACGCCGCCGGTGCGGTCACCTTCCCCGGCAACGCCATCTCCCTCCCGGCTCTCTCCGCGAAGCTCTCCCCGACCTACATCAAGTCCTTCCCTGTGAAGGATGCGTGGGGCGATTCGTGGAACACCACTGCTGACGCGAACGAGTATTCGATCCGTTCGTACGGCAAGGGCGGCACGCCGGACGGCACCGTCAACGCGGGCGCCACGACCAAGTTCACGTGCGACATCGTGTACTCGAACGGCAGCTTCGTGACGTATCCGGAAGGCGTGCAGACGCAGTAAGCGGCTCGCAGCCACAAAACTTTCGAGCGGGCGTCGTGAGGCGCCCGCTTTTTACATGGATTGAATGCTCATGAGGCGACGAGACAGCGGGTTCACTCTCGTCGAGCTTCTCATCGTGGTTGCCATCATCGGTTTGCTTGCCGCCATTGCCGTCCCCAATCTGATCACCGCAATGCACCGCGCGCGTCAGAAGCGGACCATGGCCGACATGCGCCAGATCGCACTGTCTTGGGAGACTCGCGCGCAAGACACCGGCCACTACACGGCGGCCGGCGTCGGACTCTCTCTCTGCTGCACCGAGCCGGTTACGATCGGTGAGCTCGAAGTCATGCTCGTCCCAACGTACATCCGCCCCCTCAACGCCAAAGACGGCTGGGGGCGCAATCTCGAATTTGGTGTCGACGACACGTCCACGACGTACATGATCACGTCCTACGGAAAGAACGGTCTCAAGGAGACCACCCCGACCGGCGGCGCAATGTCCGCCATGGATTGCGACATCATTTATTCCGAAGGACAGTTCGTCCAATACCCTGAAGGCGTGCAGACGCACTGACCACGACAGTCGCGTCGAATGGACGCCGGAAACTCGACGGGCGCCTCGCGGCGCCCGTTTTGTTTCAGCCCGCCTGCAGCGAGCGCATCACCGCATTCATGCTCGAGTAGAGCCGCTCGTGGAATGAGTGCGCGTCTTTGTAGATCTGCGGGAACTGGCCGAGGTCTTTGGTGGCGACGACGAGATTGACGCCGTAGAGGAAGGCGGCGTTGCCGTCCAGCGTGCGCAGGTTGTCCGCGATGAGGATGAAGAACGACTTGCGGCGATCGACCGGCATCAGCGAGATGATCGGCTGCAGCCCTTCCAGCGGCGGCGGCGTGATCTGCGCGGGATGGATGAACACCAGCGCCGGAAACTCCTGCATGTAGTACTCGCGCGCCCGCGCCGCGTCGGCATGCACGACCGGCAGAAAGCCGACCAGCTTGGCTGCGTGGCGGATGGCGGGACTGTCCGCGCCGACGATCAGCGCCTTCGCGCCGAACTCGTTTTCGTGATCGTCGTCATGCGCAGTTGCTGGATGCGGCCCGGCGGACGAGGGCGCAGCAGGCGCGTCGTGGCCGGCCGCAGGTGCTGCGGATTCCTGCGCTGCAGCGGCCGTTTCGAAATCGCGCCGGTCCACGCTCAGCTTCGCTTTGCAAACGGGGCAGGGGAACGACACCTCGCGCGGCGGCAGCTTGGTCTCGTCGAGCGACAGCGGCTTCTGGCAATTCGTGCACGTGATCTTGATCATCGGGATTACTCCAGCATCGACAGCATCGAATCGCCGTCTGCGCTGCTCTCGCCCGCAGGCATGGCGTCGTCGGTCAGACGCAGCGCGAGGTTCGTCGGATTCGAAGCGTAAGCGAGCGCCGTCTCTTTGGAGATCGTTCGCTGCAGCCACAGCTTCTCGATCTCGTCATCGAACGTCTGCATCCCGTCCACCGAGCCGTCGTGCATGGCGTCGGTCAGCGAGCGTCCTTCGCTCTCGCCTTTGATGATGTAGTCGCGCGTGCGCATCGAAGATTTCAGAATCTCCAGCGCCGCCACGCGACCGCCGCCCACCTTCGGCAGGAGACGCTGCGACACGACGTAGCGGAACGACTGCGCGAAACGCGTGCGGATCTGCGGCTCCTGATCCTTCGGGAAAACGCCGATGATGCGATCGACCGTCTTCGCCGCGTCAATCGTGTGCAACGTCGACAGCACGAGGTGGCCCGTCTCCGCCGCTTCCATGGCGATCTCGATCGTCTCCACGTCGCGCATCTCGCCGATGAGAATCACCTTCGGCGCCTGACGCAGCGCCGCCCGCAGCGCGAGCGAGAAGGTCTTCGTGTCGGAGCCGACCTCGCGCTGATTGACGGTCGACTTCACGTGGCGGTGCATGTACTCGACCGGATCTTCGATGGTGATGATGTGGTAGGCCTGCTCGTGGTTGATCTTGTTGATGATCGCCGCGAGAGTGGTCGACTTGCCCGAGCCGGTCGG
>DASSMK010000337.1:0-14228 GCA_035688915.1 Thermoanaerobaculia bacterium | reverse complement strand
CCCTCGCCCGCCGAATCTCCGCGATCATGACACGGCGGGCGAGGGCGCCCGCCGCTCCAACAGAAAGCGCGAGAGCGTTAGACCAGTTCGGATTCCGCGAAGAAGAAAGCGATCTCGCCCTTCGCGTTTTCATCCGAGTCGGAGCCGTGGATCGCGTTCTGCTCGATCGACTCGCCGAACTCTTTGCGCAGCGTGCCTTCGTCGGCCTTGAGCGGATCGGTCGCGCCCATGAGCTGGCGCAGCGACGCCACGGCGCCGTCCTTCTCCAGCGCGGCGACGTACACCGGGCCGGACGTCATGTACTCGACGAGGCTGTTGAAGAACGGGCGCGCGCTGTGGACGGCGTAGAACGCCTGCGCCTGTTTCTGCGAGAGGCTGATCTTCTTCACGCCGAGAACGCGGAAGCCGTTTTCTTCGATGCGGCTGATGATCTTGCCGAAGTTGCCTTTGCGCACCGAGTCGGGCTTGATGATCGTGAACGTACGGTTGGACATCGTGATTTTCCTTTGAAGTGATTCCTCGGCGCGGGACCGCGCCGGTCGGGGTGCGGATTGTACTGTGGTTGGCGGTCAGCGGCCAGCGGCAAGCGGCCAGAGCGCCAGAGTCGCGTCCTTGCCGCTGACCGCTGGCCGCTGGCCGCTAAACCAACCCCTACATCGGCGGGCGTTGTTCGAACGTGCGCGGTTTGCGCGCGTGCAGCGCGGGCGGCTGGATGGGCGTGTTCGGGCGGCGCGCGGCTTCGTCGTAATCGACGGGGAGGTAGAGCGTGAACGTCGAGCCGTTGCCGGGCGTCGATTGCACTTCGATCGTGCCGTGGTGCAGCTCGACAAAATTGCGGGTCAGGGAGAGGCCGAGGCCGGTGCCGCCTTTGCGGGCGCGGCGGCCGTCTTCGGTCTGGTAAAACTCGTCGAAGATGCGCGCCAGCTCGTCGGCGGGGATGCCGATGCCGTGATCGCGCACGTCGATGCGCACCGTCTCGAGTGAGATCGGCGATTCGTCGCGCGGCACGATCGAGATCGTCACGTCGACGCTGCTGCCTTCGGTCGAAAACTTCACCGCGTTCGAAAGCAGGTTGAAGAGGATCTGCTTGAGGCGTCCTTCATCGAGCCGCACTTGCGGAACGCTCGGCGCGATGTCGCTGCGGATCTGCACGTGCGCTTCGCCGGCGAAGCCTTTCATCACGCGCTCGACGGCGGCGACGGTCTCACGCAGATCGAACGTATCGGTGCGCAGCTCCATCTTCCCCGCTTCGATTTTGGAGAGGTCGAGGATGTCGTTGATCAGCTCGAGCAGATGCGCGCCGGCAGTGTGAATGTTCTCGAGGAACTTGTAGAGCCGCGGCGCGAGCGTGTTGCGCGTCGATTCGAGCAGCACGCTGGAGAAGCCGATGATCGAATTGAGCGGCGTGCGCAGCTCGTGCGACATGTTCGCGAGGAACTGGTTCTTGGAGCGATCCGCGGCGAGCAGGCGCAGGTTCGTTTCGCGCAGTTCGTTCGTGCGCTCCATGACGCGCTGTTCGAGCGCGTACGTCAGCCCTTCCAGATCCTTGTAGAGCTGCGCGTTTTCGATTGCCACCGCGGCCTGATTGGCGATGGCGGTGAGGAGGATGACGTCGTCGTAGTTGAACGCGTTCTTCTTGTAGCTCTCGATGGAGATGACGCCGATGACGCGATCGCGCGCCACCATCGGCACGCCCACCCATGACTCGGTCGGTTTCGTATCCGGCACCGCTTTCACGCCGAAGCGGCGTTCTTCGGCGGTGCTGCCGAGGAGGAGAGGCTGGTGATTTTTGATGATCCAGGAGTTCAGTCCTTCGCCGACCTGAATGCGATCCTTGGCGAGGATCACGCCGTCGCGCACGTCGAGCTCGAAGGACAGCTCGTTCGTCGATTCGTCGTAAAGAGCGATGGTGAAGAGCGAGCAGTCGATGACCGCTTCGCATTCTTCGTAGATCGTGCGCAGCAGCTGATCGGTGGCGTAGCGCAGCGAGATGGTCTTGCCGATGTTCGTCAGCGAGGCGAGACGCTGCAGCTGCTGCTGGCTGGTGGTGCGCGTGATGGCGAGATTTCGGCCGATGACGTTGGCCACGATGCCGGTGAACGCGAGCGCCGCCACGGCGCCCCAGCCCATCGCGCCGTACGCGAGCGCGGTGACGACGGCGTACGGCAGCGTGAGCAGATAGATCGACTTGTCGATCATCTCGATGCGCGCGGTCTTCTTCAGCGAATAGCCGTACGCCTGGTGCGGCCGCAGCATGACCACGCCGTTCGCGATCATCATGGCCACGCCGCACGCGGCGATCTTCAGCGCGACGGCGGTGCTCGGATGAATGACGGGCGTCTCGCCGCCGATGACATCATAGAGCGATGCGGCGGCGATGACCGGGATGCCGTACGTGCCGAAGAGGCCGAAGACGCGCACCCATTCGAGCTTCGCGTCGTGCATGGCGATCTTCACGGGACCGATCTGCTGCATGGCCACGATGCGCGCGAACATCGAGACGCCCACGGCCAGCCATGCAGTGAGCACGGCGCCGAGGAGCGGGAAGAAGGCCATGTAGGCGGTGACGGCGAGGGAGATGTAGATCAGGTTCGTGATCTCGAACTTCAGCAGCGCGAGCGTGGTGGCGAAGATGATGAAGAGCGCGATGAGGATCGGCGCGTCGCCATGCAGGTTGCGAATGATGGCGGCGGTTTGTCCCTGACGCAGCCACGTGACCCACAGCATCACGCCGAGTCCGAGCAGGCCCTGCGTCAAAAACACAAAGAAGATCCGCCTGCGGGAGGCAGATTCTGGGGCGACCGGCAATGCCATTGGGAGTTCCCGGAGGAATGGTACACCCGGGGGCGGCCGCGCCGCCTGCGCTTGTGCGACGGTTGCGGAGTGTTGGACGCGCGGTGCCGTTGCCGTGGAGGCTCACAGGCTCATAGGCTCACAGGCTCATAGGCTCATAGGCTCATAGGCTCAGAGCAGCACACGCGGCGCGAGAGCGCGCGCTACTGGCACATGCCACAGGCGCAGGCTCACGCGCTTGCGATGCGCGCGCTACTGGCACATGCCGCACGCGTACGCTCACGCGCTTGCGATGCGCGCGCTACTGGCACATGCCACACCCGTACGCTCACGCACTTGCGATGCGCGCGCTACTGGCACATGCCACACGCGTATGCCCTCACGCTTGCGATGCGCGCGCTACTGCCACATGCCACAGGCGTAGGCTCACGCGCTTGCGACGCGCGCGCTACTTTGAGCCTGTGAGCCTATGAGCCTATGAGCCTGCCGTCTCAGATCCGCACCACCACCACCCCATCCCGCCGCTCGTAATTCGCGTCCATCGGGATGGCGGCGTCTTCGCGGCAGATCATCGCGTCCTGCAGGTCGATCGAGCCGGAGAACTCGACGCCATGCGCGACGATGCAGCGCTCCAGGCGGACGTTGCCGCCGATGACGCAATCGTCCCAGATCACGCTGTCGACGGCTTCGCCCTGCACGACGCTGCGCGCGCCGGCGATCGAGCGTTGGAACGTGCCGCCGATGCGCGCGGTGGTGTCGACGATTGATTCATCGCGCACGCGCGAGCCGCGCGCGATCGCCAAACGTCCTTCCACCGTTTCGCGCAGCAGCGTGCGCGATGCGGTCATGTAGCGCTGCGGCGTGCCGACGTCGAACCAGAGACTGTCGTCGACTACGCCCGCGAGCGTCTCCGTGCCGTTCGCCAGGAGCGGCATGTAGACCTCGTCCACGATGCCGGAAAAGTCTTTCTCCGGCAGATAGCGGAAGACACGCGAGCTGATGAGATGCGATCCCGAGAACATCAGCGCTTCGCCCGTGCCTTGGCCGAAGCCCGTGATGCGGCCGTTGTCGTAGTAGACCGCGGTGTAGCGATCGCCTTCCGGCGGATGGCGCAACGTCAACGCCGCCAGCGCGTCGCTGCCGCGCCGCGCTGCGCGCAGCTGGTCGTACGGCGCGAACTGCACCGTGTCGCCGTTGACCAGGAAAAAGTCTTCTTCGCTTTCGAGCTGCGGGCGCACGCGGCGGATGCCGCCGCCGGTGCCGAGAATGTCCTGCTCGAACGAGAAATGAAAATCGGCGCGCGAACCGTAGCGCTCGCGCAGCATGCGCTCCAGCGGTTCGGGCAGATGGTGCAGGTTGACGACGAAATCATCGACGCCCGCATCGAGAAACGCTTCCACGAGCCAGGCGATGAGCGGCCGGTTGCACAGCGGCACCAGCGGCTTGGGCATGGTGTAGGTGATGGGGCGGAGGCGCGTGCCGTAGCCGGCCGCGAGGATCATGGCTTTCATCGCCGCGCCTCAGGGCAACTGTTCCGGCGGAAACACCATGTGCTCCGGCAGATCGGCGCGTGTTCTCCGGTGTTGCCGGTAGAGGTCCGCATAGCTCTGGCGGATCGCCTGTTCCATGTTCATGCCCAGTTCTTCGGCCACGGTCCGGATCACGTCCATCGCCCCTTCAATTTCAAAGTACTCGCCGATGGGCGTGCGGTCGATGACCACTTCCACTTCGCGCACGCGCCAGACTTCGCGGTACTTTTGATAGCGGAAGACGGGCTTGAATCCGAGCGAGTCGAAGAGCTGGATGGCGAGCTCGAACGATTCGACGCCGGTCTGCACTTCCTCGCGGATCTTCACGCCGCCGTCGAACGCCAGCGGTCCTTTGAACGTAGCCAGCGCGTAGCGGCCGAACTTGCGCACGCGCAGGAGCGCGCCTTTCGTGCGCAGCTCGCCGCGGCGGTCGAGCACGATGTTGTCCTCGAACGTCTCGTTGTAGAGACGCTGCGCGCCGAGGTCGTGCAGGCGACGCACGAGCTCCGCGCGATCCTTGAGGAGAAATTTGACTTCGATTTCCTGAGCCATGGTTGAGAAGAGTGGCCAGTGGTCAGTGGCCAGTTGTCAGTCGCGCACTATGGCACCGGCGCTGACGACTTGCCACTGACCACTGACAACTGACCACTGCGCGCTACGCGCGCAGCACTTCTACACCCGGCAAGGCCGCGCCGGAAATGAATTCGAGCGAGGCGCCGCCGCCGGTGGAGATGTGCGTGATCTTGTTGGCGAAGCCGGAGGCTTTCACCGCTTCCACCGATTCGCCGCCGCCCACGACCGTGATGCCGTCTGCGTTAGCCACCGCTCGCGCCATGGCCATCGTCCCTTGCGCGAACGCTTCCTTCTCGAACACGCCCATCGGCCCGTTCCAGAAAACGAGCTTCGCGTCGCGCAGCTCCGCTTCGTAGCGCTTCACGGTTTTCGGTCCGATGTCGAACGCTTTCTCCTGTTCGTTGAAGCCGTCCACCACATCGATCTCATCGATGCCCGTGGGATTGTCGAGCGAATCGGCGACGATCAGATCTTCCGGCAGGATCACTTCGGCGCTCACGCTGTGCTCCATGATCCGCTGCGCGACCTCGATCGAATCAGTGTCGACGAGCGAGCCGCCCATCGGCACGCCGCGCGCGGCGAGAAACGTGTTGGCCATGCCGCCGCCGATCAGCACTTTGTCCGCCAGTTTCACGAGCACTTCCAGCGGCTCGATCTTGCCGGCGATCTTCGCGCCGCCCATCAGCGCCACGAACGGACGCTCGCTGATGTTCGTCACCTTCTGCAGAAACTCGAGCTCTTTCGCGAGCAGCAATCCGCCGGCGGTCTTCTCTTTCGCGAAGAGGCGCGGCAGCGCGTCGATCGACGCGTGCGCACGATGGCACGCGCCGAACGCGTCGTTTACGTAGACGTCGGCGAGCTTGCGCAGCTCCTGCGCGAATTGCGCGTCGTTCTTTTCTTCGCCCGCATGAAAGCGGAGATTCTCGAGCAGCAGCACGTCGCCCGCTTTGAGCTGCGACGTGTCGATGCCGACGCAATCGTCGGCCCACTGCACGTCAACGCCGAGCAATTCGGCCAGGCGCTCGCGCACCGGCTTGAGCGAATACTTTTCCTTGCGCTCGCCTTTGGGGCGGCCGAGGTGGGAGGCGAGGATGAGGGCGGCGCCGCGGTCGCGGAGGAGACGGAGCGTCGGCAGCGTCTCCTCGATGCGCGTCGCGTCGGTGATGCGCGTTCCTTCCAGCGGAACGTTGTAATCGACGCGATAGAAAACGCGGTCGCCTGAATGGAATGCAAGGTCGTCCAGCGTACGAATGGTGATCATTTCGCCGCCAGCGCCTCCTTTTTCACGCGCGCCACGTACGCAATCAAATCGAGGATGCGATTGGAGTAGCCCCACTCGTTGTCGTACCACGACAGCACTTTGTGCATGTGCGGATCGACCGAGCGCGTGAAGGTCGTGTCGACGATCGACGAGTTCGCGTTGTGATTGAAATCGACCGACACCAGCTCTTCGTCGGAGTAGGCGAGGATGCCTTTCAGCGGTCCATCCGCCGCCGCGCGCAGCACGTCATTGATTTCTTCCGCGCTGGTCGGCTTGTCGGTGCGGAAGGAGAGATCGACGAGCGAAACGTTCGGCGTAGGCACACGCACCGAGATGCCGTCGAATTTGCCTTTTAGTTCCGGCAGCACGAGGCCGACCGCTTTCGCCGCGCCGGTGGTGGTCGGAATCATCGACAGTGCGGCGGCGCGGCCGCGGCGCAAATCCTTGTGCGGCAGGTCGAGGATTTCCTGATCGTTCGTGTACGAATGGATCGTCGTCATGATGCCCATGGCGATCCCGAAACGTTCGTGCAGCACCTTCGCCACCGGCGCGAGGCAGTTCGTCGTGCACGACGCATTGGAAATGATCTGGTGCTTGGCCGGGTCGTACTCCCCTTCGTTCACGCCCATGCAGAACGTCGCGTCAGCATCTTTGGACGGCGCGGAGATGATCACCGTCTCCACGCTCTTCTTGATGTGGCGCGACGCTTTGTCTTTGGTGGTGAAGCGGCCGGAGGACTCGACGACGATTTCTGCGCCGAAGTCGCCCCAGGGGATTTCGGCGGGATCGGGGTTGGAGAAAACGCGCAGCTCTTTGCCGTCGATGGTGATGCCGGTGTCGGAATGCCCGATGGTGTTCGGAATCGTGCCGTGAACGGAGTCGTACTTGAGAAGATACGCGAGCGTGGCGGGACTGGTGAGGTCGTTCACCGCCACGAACTCGATGTCGTTGTGCTTTTCCAGTGCGGCGCGCAGAACATTGCGCCCGATACGGCCGAAGCCGTTGATGCCTACCTTGACCATGAATCCATTACCTCCTGAGAAGATCGGACGATGGAACCAGCCCGCGCTTCCGGCGCGCTAGTATATCGAGGTGAATTCGACTGCGAAGTCCGTGCACGTCACACCGTTACGGTGGGATCGTGACACGTTGTTTCTCCTCGATCAGCGCCTCCTTCCCCGCGAAGAAAAGTGGATCGAATACCACACGCCATCCGAAGTGGCGGCGGGCATTCAGACGATGGTGGTGCGCGGCGCGCCGGCCATCGGCGTCGCGGCCGCGTTCGGCATGGCGCTGGCCGCACTGCGCGGCGATGACCTCGATCACGCTGCGGATGAGCTGAAGCGCTCGCGACCGACTGCGGTGAATCTCGCTTGGGCTGTGGACCGGATGCTCGCGTTGCCCGATCGTTCCGCGAGCGCAATGATTCACGAAGCCGAAACCATCCTCCGCGAAGACATCGAAGCCAACATCCGCCTCGGCCACCACGGCGCCGCCCTCCTCGGCCAAACCGCCACTGTCCTGACGCACTGCAACGCGGGCGCGCTGGCGACGGCGGGCTACGGCACGGCGCTCGGCGTGATTCGCGCGGCGATCGAGAACGGGAAGCGCGTGGCGGTGTTCGCGGATGAAACGCGGCCGTATCTGCAGGGCGCGCGCTTGACCGCGTGGGAACTGCAAAGGGACGGCATCGACGTCACGCTCATCACCGACAACATGTCCGGCCACTTTTTTCAGCTGGGTGCATTCGATGCGGTGATCGTCGGCGCGGATCGCATCGCGGCGAACGGCGACACGGCGAACAAGATCGGCACGTACACCGTGGCCGTGCTCGCGCACGCGCATGGCGTGCCGTTTTACATCGCGGCCCCGGTGACGACCATCGATGCCGATTGTCCGAACGGCGCGGGCATTCCGATCGAAGAACGGAGCGCGCAGGAAGTGGTGGACATCTTCGGCTCGCGCGTCGCGCCGGAAGGGATTCAGGTGCGGCATCCGGCGTTCGATGTGACGCCGGCGCGGCTGATCACGGCCATCATCACCGATCGCGGCGTGCTGCGCGCGCCATACGAGGAGGCGATACGGAACGTCTTCAGCGCCTGATCGCCGCGCTCTGGTGCGGCAGCGCGTTCTTCGTGATGCTCGCGGCGAGCGCCGCGTTTCGTGCCGCGCCTTCGCCCACGATTGCGGCGGATGTCGTCGGCGCGATGCTGACGCGGTGGCACTACATCGCGCTGGCGGGTCCGCTCCTGCTGATGATTCTCGAGCTGCGCCGCGCGCGGCCGCTCGTGCTGATCGTGGTGTTCGTGGCTCTGATGTTCGCGACCATGCAGGGCTTCATCGATCTGCGCATTCGCGCGATTCGCTGGTCTTCGCCGGTGTCGATCTCGGAGCTGCCGCGACGCCATCCGCTGCGGCGCCAGTTCGGCATGCTGCACGGCGCGTCGTCGATGCTGTTACTGCTGCAGATGCTGCTCGCGGCGGGCGTGGTGATGGCGCGGAGCGCGCCGGTGCTGCCGGTGATTGATGATGATGCGGTGCCGGAGCCGTTGGCTGAACCTCTGCCCGAACCTTTGCCGGAAACGCCGGCTCAACCGGCCGTTTCCGACGACGCCGCTACAATGCCGGAGTGAGTCGTCCCGGGGTCCTTCTTCTCACGCTGCTCTGCGCAAGCTCTGTTCTGGCGGTGCCGCCGAAACGCGCCGTCTCCGGCGTGAAGCACGAAGTGATCGACATGCGCGCGCTCGCCGCACGTCCTGCGCATCCGCAGAAAACGCGCACGCTGCGCCACGAGCACGAAGCGCCGCACCTCAATCATGAAGTGCCGCCGCATCCGCCGCATCAGCAGACGCGCTCCATCGCCGCGACGAGCCTCGAGCCCACTGTGAACGCCGTGTCGCCGTCACCGGTGCGCTCCTTTCAAGCGATCGCCGATGACGGCACGATCATCCCGCCGGACACGATGGGCGCGGCCGGGCCGAAGCACTTGATGGTCACGCTCAACTCGCAGATCCGGATCATGAACAAGAACGGCGGCGCGATCAGCACGACCGATCTGCTGACCTTCTGGTCATCGATCGACGCGTTCGATCCGAAACTGGTCTACGACGCGAGCGCCGGGCGCTGGATCTTCATCGCGCTCGAAGGTTGGTACGGACCCGACTCGCACCTGCTGATGGCCGTGTCGCGCAACAGCGATCCGACCGGCACGTGGGACAAGTACGTCATCCCCGCCGATCAGGATGAAACGGGCGTCGGCGCCGACTTTCCGTCGATCGGCTTCAACGATTCGCACGTCGTGGTGAACATGAACATGTACGACGGCGATTATTTCGATTCGGCGACGGTGATGGTGTTCGACAAAGCGGCGCTGTATGGCGGCGCGGTCGATTCGGTCTATTACGTGCTGCCGAACGATTTCAATCCGACGCCCGCGGTGTCGCTCACTCCGTCGCCCAAGGTTTATCTCGTCGAGTCGTGGAACAGCGACGCGGGCTACCTGAAGCTCTACACCGTCGACGACACGCAGCTCACGTCGATCGGCTACGTCAGCGGCCTCCCCTGGCAGCTCGAAGGTGGCCCCCTCGGCCCGCAGCTCGGCTCCAACGTGAAGATCGACCTCGGCGACGACCGCATCATCAACGCCGTCTACCGCGACGGCTCGATCTACGCGGCGCAAACCGCGTTTCTCCCCGCGGGCGCGCCTGCTTACGGCGCGGCGCAGTGGTGGAAGATCTCGAACGATCTGCAGAACGTGACGCAGTATCGCTTCATCGGCAGCAATACCGTCTCGTTCGCGTATCCATCCGTGGCCGTGAACGCGAAGGGCGAGATGCTCACCGGCTTCTCGAGCTTCAACGCGTCGAGCTACGCATCGGCTGCGTACTCGTTCACTGCGCCGGGCGGCACACCGAGCTCGCCCTACATCTTCAAAGCGGGCCAGGCGCCGTACGACAAAGACTTTGGCGCGGACGACAACCGCTGGGGCGATTACAGCGCGACGGTCGTCGATCCGGTGAGCGATATCGATTTCTGGACGATCCAGGAGTACGCCGCCACGCCGTCGCCCGAGCCGTACGTGGAAGATCAGTGGGCGACCTGGTGGGCGAACGTCGTTCCGCCTTCTGCTGCAACTGCGCCGGCCAATCTCACCGCCACTGCCACCAGCGCGTCATCCGTGCTGGTGAAGTGGAGCGGCACGGGCAACACCGATCACTACGAGCTCGCGCGCAGTGCCGATCACATCAACTACTCGACGATCGCCAACGCCTACGCCACGCACTACACCGACGCGACGGCACTGCCGAATACGAGCTATCTCTACAAAGCGCGCGCAATCGCGCCGTCGACCGCCGCTTCCGCGTACAGCAACGCCGATCCCGCCACGACCGTGATCTTCACCGACGCGCAGCTGGTCGTACCGGTATCGATCATCCGCCGCACGCACGTGACCGAACTGCGCAACGCCGTCGGCGCGTATCGCGTCCTGGCCGGCCTCTCCGCCGCCCCATTCACCGACAACACGCCCTCGCTGATCAAAGCCGTGCACCTCACCGAACTGCGCACCGCGCTCAACCAAGCACGCGTGGCGATCGGATTGCCGGCGCTGACATTCACGAACGCGACGCTCACGCCGGTCGTGACGCCGGCGCGCGCGGTGGACGTGATGGAGTTGCGGTTGGGTGTGCAGTAGCGACTGTGTGATTACAAGCAGCCGCAAACGCCGCCGTGCCCGCTGCAGCAGCCTTGCTTGCTCGCGCAGTTAAAACATGTCTTCGACAGCGTGCCGTCGCAGCAGCGTAGGCCGCCGGGTGGTGGCGGAGGGGGCGGTGGTGTCGATGGGCGTGTCACAGTAATTGCCGCGGTGCGCTGCAGCGGGTCACTCGAACAACCGCCGCTCACGGTCAGGACGAGCGTGTCATCTCCCGCAGCGGTGCCGGTGTACTCGACCGACGTGCTCGACGTTCCGGAGAGTTGCGAAAGCGGATTGCCGAGAGTCGATGCGAGCGTCCATTTCGTCGCATTCGATACTGTCACTGCGAATGTGGTGGAGGTGCCCTGCGCGATCGAGGCGAGCCCGGAAAGCTGCGCGGCCGGCGCCGCTGTTGAGCGCACCACGTAGTCGGCGCGCGGACCAGTGCCGCACACGTTTCTCGCCGTTCCCGTGAACGTGTGCCGGCCGTCATAGACGTTGATCGCGCCAGTCGGTGGCAGCTGATTGCCGATGCCTTCAATCGACACGAAGGCGTTCGGTTGCGAAGCCTTCCATTCGATGATGAATGGGTCGCTGCCGCAAACGTTCGGAGGGCGCGTGGTGAAGGCGAGCGTCGGGAGCGGGCACGGAGCCGACGCTACGGCTCGGCGCTTCGCACCCGTCGACACAAGGCCAACCAAAATGAGGACCACCGCAGCGAGCGTTCGTTTCACCATGTCATCGTGACACGCTGGCCGCGCATTTGTGGCGCTTCGCTCTAACCCACCGCTACCGCATTGCCATCGATATCGACTTCGTGCAGCGGATAGCCCAGTCCCGCCAGCGGCTCGCGAATTTCTTTCGCGTTGCCCACCACCACGATCAGTGTGCGCTCCGGGTCGATGTACTTTTGCGCCGCTGCGACGATCGCATCCGCTGTAATCGCGTTGATGTTTTCGCGGTAGTGGTCGAAGTAGTCCTCGGGCAGGCCGTAGAGCTCGATGTCCATCAGGCGGCCGGCGATGTCGGATGCGGTTTGCACGGTCGCGGGGAAGACGCCCATGAGGTAGCTCTTGGTGTCGTCTAGCTCGCGCGCTTCGATGTCGCCGGTGCGGATGCGGCGCAGTTCGGCGAGCACTTCGCTCACCGATTCACGCGTCACTTCATTGCGCACGGGCGCGGCCACGACGAAGGGGCCGGTCTGGCGGCGGAAGGCGAACGTGGAGCGCGCGCCGTAGGTGTAGCCGTGTTTTTCGCGGAGGTTGAGATTGATGCGCGAGTTGAAGACGCCGCCGAGGATGGCGTTCATGACGGAGATGGCAAAGTAGTCTTCGCAGGAGCGCGGCACGCCGATGTGGCCGATGCGGATCTCCGACTGCACCGCCTGCGGGCGATCGACGAGATAGACGCGCGAATGCTCCACCGCGCGCGGCGAGACGGTCGGACGCGGCGGCTCTTCGCGACGCTCCCACGAACCGAGTGTGCTCTTCACTAACTCCAACGCACGTGCGGGATCGATGTCGCCCGCCACGACGACGGAGCTGTTGTTCGGGATGTAGTGCTGTTCGTAAAAGCGGCGCACGTCGTCGAGCATCAGCGCAGCGACGGATTCCGCATTGCCCGCCACGGAATTGCCGTACGAGCCGGTGCCGTACAGCAGATTCGCGAAGCGTTTGCCGGCGATGGTGGCCGGCTCGTCGCGCTGCTGCAGCAGCTCGTTGATCCGTTCCGCGCGCACGCGCTCCAGGCCATCTTCCGGCATCGTGGCGCGTGCCGTGACGTCGGCGAAGATGCTCGCTGCCGGCTCCGCGTTGCGGCTCAGCACATCGAGTGAAATGTACGACGCATCCCAATCGGCGCCGGTGCCGAGTGCGCCGCCGAGGATGCCGACGTCTTCGGCGAGCTGGATGGCGTCGCGGGAGCCGGCGCCTTCATCGAGCAGGTCCGCGACGATCGACGCGAGGCCCGCGTTTTTCAGCGTGTCGTGATCGGCGCCGGAGCGAACGAGCGCGCGCAATGAAAGCAGCGGCGCATTGTGATTTTCGGCGATCAGCACGCGCAGCCCGTTGTCGAGCGTGGCGCGCGTGATCTGCGGGAAGTGATACGGGCGCGGCTCGGTCGGAGCGGGCGCGGTGGTGCGATCGATGGTCGTCACGGCTTCGGCGTCCTTCACGCTCTCTCCGGCACGAACAGGCTCGTGACGCGGTTCTCCGGGATGAGGTATTTGCGCGCGACGTGCGCGAGATCGTCCGCCGTGGCGGTGCGATACGGATCGAGCCACGTTTCGACTTTCATCGGATCGCCAAAGTAGGTAGACATCATGCCGATCAGATCGGCGCGTGCGTCGAACGTTTCGATCTGGTGCGCGAACTCGATCTCGGCGCGATTCTTCGCGCGCGTCAGCTCGTCTTCGGTGATGCCGCCGGTGGCGATGCGCGCCACTTCTTCATCGATGGCCGCTTCGATCTCTTCGATCTGCACGCCTTCGCGCGCGGTCGCTTGCAGCAACAGCATGCCGGTCGATTCGGTCGGCAGCACGTACGTGGCCACATCCTGCGCGATCTGCTTTTCGTGCACGAGCGCGCGATCGAGACGGCTCGCTTTGTCTGAGGCGAGGACCGTCGTCAGCAGGTCGCCGGCGATCCAATCCTTCTCGCCCATCTTCGGCAAGTGATAGAGGCGATAGATGCGCGGCAGCTGCACGGGCGAGGCGAACGTCTCGCGGCGCTCGTGACTGAGCGGCGTGCGTTGCGCTTCGAATTTCGGGAACGAGCCGCCGGACGGGATGTCGCCGAAATATTGTTCGACGAGCCGCTTCGCTTCGCTGGGGTTGAAGTCGCCGACCAGCGTCAGCGTGCAGTTGTCGGGGCGGTACCAGGTGGCGAAGAAGTCGCGGATGTCGTCGAGCGATGCGGCGCCGAGGTCTTCCATCGAGCCGATGGTGGGCCAGTGGTAGGGATACTCGTCGTCGAAGGAGAGATGCAGCAGGCGTTCGAACGCGGTGCCGTACGGCACGTTGTCGTAGCGCTGGCGGCGCTCTTCCTTCACCACTTCGCGCTGGATGTCGAGCTTCTCCTGCGTCAGTGCGGGGAGGAAGAAGCCCATGCGATCGGATTCGAGCCAGAGGCCGAGGGCGAGGTAGTTGGAGGGGAGGGTTTCGAAGTAGTTGGTGCGATCGAAGAACGTCGTGCCGTTCAACACGCCGCCGACCGATTGCACGTAGCGGAAATGCTCGTTGTTGCCGACGTGCTCGGAGCCGGAGAAGAGCATGTGCTCGAAGAGATGCGCGAATCCGGTACGGCCCACGCGTTCATTTTTCGAGCCGACGTGGTACCAGAGATTGATGGCCACGAGCGGCGCGGAATGATCTTCGTTGAGG
>DASSMK010000336.1:0-7602 GCA_035688915.1 Thermoanaerobaculia bacterium | reverse complement strand
CTTCGCGCAAGACAACGCCGCGCTGAATCACTTCATCCGCCGCAACGAGCGTTGGGTGATGAAGGTCTGGAACGACACGACGCATTGCCTCGCCGAGTAGAAAGCTGGAAGAGTAGAAACCGATGATCCTCGAATCGATTCACGAGCAGCTCACCGAAACCTTGAAGTCGCGCGTGCTGGCGCTGTTCGGCCATGCCGTCGATCGCGTCGTGTTGCAGGCGCCGCCGAAGCTGCCCATGGGCGACCTGGCCACGCCGATCGCGCTGGAGCTGGCCAAAGCGCTGCGCCGCAAGCCCCGCGAAATCGCGGAGCAGCTCGCGAACGGCATGCAGCTGCCGCTGCTCGTGGAGAAGGTGACGGTGGAAGGCGCCGGCTATCTCAACTTCCATTTCGATCGCGGCGCATTCACCGCGCAGCATTTCCGCTCCGTGATGGAGCCGAACGCGCCGACCGGCGCGCGCGTGATCGTCGAGCACACGAACATCAACCCGAACAAGGCCGCGCACATCGGCCACTTGCGCAACGCGGTGCTCGGCGACACCTACGTGCGCTGCTCGAAATGGCTCGGCGATCACGTGGAGACACAGAACTACATCGATGACACCGGCGTGCAGGTGGCCGACGTGGTGGTGGCGTTCGAGCATCTGGAGAAGGCGTCGCTCGACGACGTGCAGCGCGCCATCGAAGATCCGAAGCGCCCGTTCGATTACTACTGTTGGGACGTCTATTCGAAGATGGCCAATTACTACGCCGAGCACGAAGAGGCGAAGGAGTGGCGCAAGGAGACGCTGCACCGCATCGAGCAGCAGGAAGGGACGACGGCGGAGCTGGCGAAGGTCGTCGCGCGCGCCATCGTCCACCAGCACATCAAGACCATGCTCCGCCTCGGCATCACGTATGACCTCCTGCCGAAAGAGAGCGACATCATCCACCTCCACTTCTGGGATCGCGCGTTCGAGCTGCTGAAGCAATCGGGCGCCGTGGTCTACGAGGAGGAGGGGAAGCACAAGGGCTGCTGGGTGATGAAGCTCGCCGAGAGCGAAGACTTTGCGGGCATGGACAACGCCGACAAGATCCTCGTCCGCTCGAACGGTACCGTCACGTACACGGGCAAAGACATCGCCTATCAGCTGTGGAAGCTCGGTATGCTCGATCGCACGTTCGACTACCGAAAGTTCTCGACCTATCCCGACGGCCACGTGCTGTGGGAGACGACGCATGAAGGTGACGGCGATCCGAGCGCACCGAAGTTCGGCGGGGCATCGCGCGTCGTGAACGTGATCGACACGCGCCAGGCGTATCTGCAGAAGGTGGTGAAGGAAGGCGTGCGGCAGCTCGGCTTCACGAAGGAGGCGGAGCAGTCCATTCACTTCTCCTACGAAATGGTGGCGCTCACGCCGGCCACGGCGAAGGCGCTCGGGATGGAGATCTCCGCGGAAGACGCGCAACGCGCGTACGTGGAGATGTCGGGCCGCAAAGGCTTCGGCGTAAAAGCCGACGATCTGCTCAATACGCTCGAAGAGAAAGCAGCGGCCGCGGTGCGTGCGAATGCGGATGTGAACGACGCGGAAGCGCTGGGACGGCAGATCGCCATCGCCGCGCTGCGCTACTTCATGCTGCGCTTCGGCCGCAACAAAGTGATCGCGTTCGATTTCGACGAAGCGCTGCGCTTCGAAGGCGATTCCGGTCCGTACCTGCAGTACTCGACGGTGCGCGTGCAGAACATCTTCCGCAAGATGCGGGAGCGCGGCGTCGATCCGCTCATCGAGGAGCGCGACGTCGACAACCTGACGCTCAATCAGGGGCTGACGGATGAGATGTGGGAGCTGGTGCGCCTCTCGGCCGATCTGCCGGGCGCGATCCGCCGCGCGGTCGATTCACTGGAGCTTTCAATCGTGACGCAGTACCTGCTCGATCTCGCGCAAAAATTCAACAGTTTCTACCACAAGTATCCGATTCTTCCGGAGAAGGACGACGCCGAGCGGCAGCGCCGCGCGGTGTGCGCGGAGGTGTTCCGGCGAACGATGGTGGGAGCGATGGAGCTGCTCGGGATTCCGGTGCCGGAGCGGATGTAGGCGAGAGCCTGCTACAATTCGCGCGCGGCGCGTCCAATCGCCGCACCCAACATCATGAAGCCCGACCTTCTCGACGTCTCTCTCCGCGTGTTGATCGCCGTGGCCGGCGGTCTGTCTGCCGTGCTGTTGTCGATGAAAGGCTACGGGCAGGCGCTTCCGGCGCTCGCCGTCGGCGGCACCCTCGGCGCCTGCTTCGCAGCACGCTTTCAGTCGACCGAGCTGTAACGCTCGCGCGAGACTGTTACGACGCTTCGCGCGCTTCGCCGGCGCGACGGACGTTTTCCGCCTGCAGACCCTTCGGACCCTGCTTGACGTCGAACTCTACCTGCTCGCCTTCATTCAGCGTCCGATAGCCACTGGCCTGGATTGCACTGTGATGGACAAACACGTCTTCACCGGTGCTGCGCTTGATGAAGCCGTATCCCTTATCGTTGTTGAACCACTTCACCACGCCGATCTCTGCCATTCTGCATACCTCCGACGGCCGCCCCTAACTCGGCCGTCACTTCGCGCCGCATGTCGGGCGCGGTAGGATTTTGTGCAATGACCGCGCCCGGAGGTGAGGCGGAATTGAGAATTTAGAATTGAGAATTGAGAATTGGCGAGCCGCTACTGCCGCGCGGGATGCGGGCCGTCAAGGGCTGTCGATATTGAAATTCAGCGCGGCGCAGTAGCCCGTCGCGCCAGCGAATTCTCAATTCTCAATTCTCAATTCTCAATTCGGCTTCACCAGATCAGCGCCCGGTTCGTCCCAATCCTCGTAAAGCCGAGGTTCTCGTACAGCACCAACGCGGGGCGATTGAAGTCGTTTACGAACAGCGTCACCGTCTTGCCGCGGCGGAAGAGGTGGCCGCAGACTTCGCGCAAGGTTTCGGCGGCGAAGCCGCGGCGGCGGAATTTGGGGTGTGTCCACACGCCCATCAGCTGCACGGCGTCATTGGAGACTGCGGAGAATTCGCATTTGCTGGCGATGTGGCCTTCCACGACGCGAATGATCGAGCGCTTTTTGTCGACCAGTTCGCGGATCCGTTCGCGGTAGCCCGCCGCGTCGCGCTCCAGTGGATCGATTCCCACTTCTTCCTTATGCATCGCCGCGCAGGCGGGGACGAGCGCGTCGAGATCGCGCAGCGTCGAGTAGCGCGCTTCGGTGAGATCGGGATAGTCGAGCCGCCGTTTGATTGCGTAGACCGGCTGCGTGAGCCGCACCACGGTTGGCGGATCGAGCCGCGTGCGCAGGCGGTTCCAGAGCATCTCCACGAGATCGGCGGGCGAGATGATCGCGCGCACCGGCAGCATGCGTGTGACGATCCGTTCGGCAATCAGCGCCAGTGCGTTGTCGCGAATCTCTTCCGGGATGGCCGGATCGGAAGCGAGCACGATGTTCGTGGCCAGTGACGCCACGAGCACGATCGCGCCGTTGTAGCGCACCACCACCATCTGCGACGACGCCACAAGCCGCTCTTCGAGCAGGCGCGAGATCAGATAGACGTTGAGCAGTGGATCGCGCTGCAGAAACTCCAGCGCGCCTTTGACGTCGTCTTCCGACAGGAGGCGGAGCGACCAGCGTCCTTCGATCGGAAGGGTGGCCATGGGCGAATCACAACTGCGATCGGCCCAGGTATGCTAGCCCGTCGAGCGCCTTGTGCCAAATAGGCCGCGCTTTCCACTCCTCGTAACGCCGCTGTTTGGTGAGCTTCAGGTCATCCGCGAACGTCGCTCGCAATTGCGCGGCAATGGCCGGATCGATGATGCCGATGCTCACTTCGTCGTTCAGCTGAAACGAGCGGTCATCGAAATTCGTCGAGCCGACGCAAGACCAGACGCCGTCCACCACGATGATCTTCTGGTGCAGCAGCGTGGGCTGGTACTCGAACACTTTCACGCCGCGCTTGAGGAGCGTGCCGAAATGATGATGCGACGCGTGCTGCACGATCGGGCTGTCGGTCGCGGTATCGCTCGGCACCATGATGCGCACGTCCACGCCGCGCGCGACCGCTTCCTCCAGCGCCTCGATCGCCTGATCGTCCGGCAGCATGTACGGGTTCTGGATGAGGATCTCGCGCTGCGCCGCTTTGATGGCCAGGTAGTACAGCACCTGCACCGATGACACGCTGCCGCTCGGCGATGTGTACGCGAGATGCGTCTGCGTCGTACCGGTGACCGGCAGCTTCGGGAAGTACCGCACGCTGGCCGGAATCTCGCCCGTCTCCTCGATCCAGTTTTCGCTGAACGCGCCCTGCAACCTATTCACCGCCGGACCGGTGATGCGCAGGCCGGTGTCGCGCCAATGCTTCTTGTCCTGCGCGTGGCCGGTCCATTCGTCGGCGATGCCGTAGCCGCCGATGTAGCCCGTGCGGCCGTCGATGATCATCAGCTTGCGGTGATCGCGATTGTTGAGGCGGCCGAGGTTGGAGATGCGGATGGGATGGAAATGGGCGACCTTCACGCCGGCCTGCTCCATCATCTCCTGTACTTCGTTCTTCAGCTGGCGGCCGCCGGAGCCGTCGACGAGCACGCGCACTTCCACGCCCTGCCGCGCTTTCGCCGTCACTGCCTGCGCCAGCTGCCGCGCGATCTTGCCGTCCCACCAGATGTAGCTCTCGATGTGCACGCTCTCTTTGGCGCCGGCGATGTCGGCCAGGAGGCGCGGAAAGAATTCGTCGCCGTTCTGCAGCACTTCCACGTGATTGCCGGCTTCGAGACTTCCCTGCGTCAGACCGACCAGCGACGGAATGAGCGTGCTGAGACTGCCGGGGTCTTTCACGGCGATGCGGGTGTCGGGCTCGCGCTTCACGGACCAGATCAGAATCGTCAGCGTGATCAGCGCCAGCAACATGCCGGCGAAGACGATCACCGGCATGCGCACGTACGTCGTGCCGCGGGAGTGCGAGAGACCGAACTTCTCTTCGTGTGAAGACTTTTTCATTGATGGACTAACTCCACGAGCACGGGGCGGTGATCGGAGGGGCCGTCATCGAGCACGCGCGCGCTCGCCACACGCCAGCCGCGATCGGCGAGGATGTAGTCGAGCTGCTTCTCCGTCACCTTGTGCGTCGGCTGGCCCTGATTGGCGAGCTGCAGCGGATTGCTGGCCAAAAACGCCGCGATCTCCGGCGCATCGGGCGGCGCATTGAGATCGCCGGTGAGGATGTGCGGCCACGCGCTGGCGCGGATGTGCTGTTCGATGCACTTCAGCTGCGTCTCGCGCGTCTCGCGATTCACCGAGCCCCACGCGGTCGTGTGCGTCACCGACATCTCGATCGTGCCGCCGTCGATGTCGATGACGGTATCGAAAAGCGAGCGTGGCTCGCCGGTGCCGGGCAGCTTGTGCACGTCGGCGCTGCGGATCGTGCCGCGCGTGAGCACGGCGTTGCCGAACGCGCCGTTCATGAACTCGTAGCTCGCGCCGAACGCGCCGTTCATGTGCGTGAGGCGGCGCAGCTGATCGACGTTGTCGTGGAAGCGCGACTGCCACGTGTTGCGATGCGCTTCATTAAGTCCGACGACGTCGGGGTGATACTTCGCGATCGTGGCGGCGATCCGCTCGATGTGATCGCTGCGCAGCAGCGCGGCGTGGCCTTCGATGTTGTACGTCATCACCACGAGCCGCTTTGGATAGCTGTTGTGGAAAGTGGCCGGGTGCGAGGCGCGGCATTCGCCGCCGCGCCATTCGTAAATAGCGAGGAAGCGGTACGCCATGAAGATGACGGCGATGACCGCGACGACGAGGACCGCCTTACGCACGAAACGCATGCCGGGCCGAGCGGTAGCGAGGAGCGTGCCGGAGCGCTCGCGGCGCTTGCGCGTTCGTGCGCCGGCGTGATTGTTTGAGGCGATGCGAGAGGACACGCTGCGCGACGAAATCGACGCGCTCTATCGCACCGAATCGGGGCGCGTGCTGGCCACGCTGATCCGGCTGGTCGGTGATTTCGATCGCGCCGAGGATGCGATGCATGACGCGTTCAAGGCGGCGCTGGATCAGTGGCCGCGCGAAGGCGTGCCGCAAAATCCGCGCGCGTGGCTCGTCTCCGCGGGACGCTTCAAAGCGATCGACGCGCTGCGTCGCCATGCGCGATTCGACGCGGCGCAGGAGGAACTGGCGCGGCGCATCGAAGCCGAGCCGGAAGAGCGCGGCGATGAAACGCTCGATGACGATCGGCTGCGCCTGATCTTCACCTGCTGCCACCCGGCCATCGCGCCGGAAGCGCGCATCGCGCTGACGCTGCGCGAGGTGTGCGGCCTGACCACGGAAGAAATCGCGCGTGCATTTCTGACCACGCCGCCCACGCTCGCGCAGCGCATCGTTCGCGCGAAAGCGAAAATCCGCGACGAGCGCATTCCGTATCAGGTGCCGTCGCCGGACGAATTGCCGCAGCGTCTCGATGCGGTGCTGCACGTGGTTTATCTCGTGTTCAACGAGGGCTACTCCGCCACTGCCGGCTCGATCCTCACCCGTGCCGAGCTCGCGCAAGAAGCCATCCGCCTCGGCCGCCTCCTTCTCGAACTGCTGCCGGAGCCGGAAGTGCTCGGACTGCTCGCGCTGATGCTGCTGCAGGAATCGCGTCGCGCTGCACGCACGTCCGCGGATGGGGAGCTGGTGCTGCTCGAACAGCAGGACCGCTCGCTCTGGAATCGCGAACAGATCGCCGAAGGCATCGCACTCGTCGAGCGCGCGCTCTCATCACGCCGCTTCGGTCCGTACACGCTGCAGGCTGCGATCGCGGCCGTGCACTCCGAAGCGCGGAGCGCGGCGGAAACGGATTGGCGGCAGATCGTCGCGCTCTACACCGTGCTGTGGCGGATCGAGCCTTCGCCTGTGATCGAGTTGAATCGCGCCGTGGCCGTGGCGATGCACGAAGGTCCAGACGCAGGATTGGCGTTGATCGATGCGATTCTCGCGCGCGGCGATTTGGCCACGTATCACCTCACCCATTCCGCCCGCGCCGATCTTTTCCGCCGCCTCGGCCGCACCAACGACGCGCGCGCGGCGTACGAGCAGGCGCTCGCACTCACGCATCAGGAACCGGAGCGCCGCTTCCTCGAAAAACGGCTGCGCGAGTTGGGCTGAATTTTTTTTCGAAAGCCTGTCGATTTCCGCGCGCGGCGACGACTAGACAGTGAAATCAAAACGGAGGAGTGACCATGAAATACATCTGCCTCGGATACATCGCGCCGGAAACGCTGAACGACACGCCGCAAGAGGTCTTTCAGGAAATGATGGATGAATGCTTCACGTACGACGACGAGCTGCGCCGCAACGGCCACTTCGCGGGCGGTGAAGCGCTGCAGGGAGCGGAGACGGCGATGACGCTGCGCTGGAACGACGGCAAGGTCGTCGTGACGGACGGACCGTACGCGGAGACGAAAGAGCAGCTCGGCGGAATCCTGATTCTCGAAGCGCGCGATCTGAATCACGCCGTGCAGCTGATGTCGAAGCATCCCGGCGTGAAGGCCGGCCCGTTCGAGATTCGCCCGGCCGCGGACCTCAGCGAGATGCTCACGGAGAGTGAAAAGCGCCGCGCCGCGA
>DASSMK010000335.1:0-6466 GCA_035688915.1 Thermoanaerobaculia bacterium | reverse complement strand
CGGGCCGGTGACGAGGACGATGCCGTTCTTCAGCTTGGAGACGTTCCCCAGCTCGCCCGGAAGGTTGAGCGACTGCAGCGTGGGGATGCCTTCCGGGATGACGCGCAGGACGATGGCGTACGTGCCGCGCTGCGCGAAGATGTTCACGCGAAAGCGCGTTTTCTGCGGGATCGAGTAGGAGAGATCGACCGATCCGTTCGTCAGCAGCGTGCGCGTCAGCTCGCGGTCGCCGCGCAGCATGTGCATGGCGATCATTTCCGTCTGATACGGCGTGAGCCGCGGGAGTCCCGGAAAGTTCACCGGGGCGAGCTGGCCGTCGATCTCGACCTGCGGTGCGCGGCCGACGGAGAAGTTGAGGTCGGACACGCGGTCCGACATCTTCAGCATCGCCTCGAGGATGGCGTCCAGATTGAAGTTTTTCATGATGGGCCTTGGTAAAGGCGGACATTGTAGTTGCTTCACGCACCGTTCTGGCGGAGCACGGCCGGGCGGATACAATCCGCGCCGTGTCCGACTCGCGATTGATGGGCATCGACCTCGGCGCGCGCCGCATCGGCATCGCCCTGAGCGATTCCGGCGTGATGGCCACGCCGCATTCGGTGATGCGCAACGAAGGCGACGTGCTCGCCAAGCTCGACCATCTTGGGCGCGAGCTGGACGTGGCGACGTACGTAGTCGGCTTGCCGAAGCGGGCGCGCTCGCGAGACGGCGAGGACAAATACGAGCAGTTCGCCGAACAGCTGCGGCAGAGAACCTGCAAACAGGTCGTGCTCTGGGACGAAAGCCTCTCGACCGTCGAAGCCGCAGAGCAGTTGCGCGCGGCCGGCAAATCGAGACGCGACGCTCAACGCGACATCGACATGCACGCCGCCGCGGTCATCCTGCAGTCCTACCTCGATGATCTCGCCAGGAGGAAGTCATAGCACGCAGTAAGTCGCGCGGCGGCTGCCGCAAAGTCCTGCGGTCGCTCTTCACGATCTTCATCTTCGCGATCATTCTGGCCGCGGCAGGGGCGTGGTTTTTCCGCCGCGCGCTGCAGACGCCCTACAAAGGCTACTCAGAGGCGAAGACACGCGTGGAAGTGCGCAAAGGGCAACGCACCGCCGTGATCCTGCAGCAGCTGCAGCGCGAAGGCGTGCTGCGCGACGAGTGGATTCCGCTCGTCTACATGAAAATCCTGCGCAGCCGCGATTCGCTGAAGGCCGGCGTGTACGAATTCGACCGAGCACTCGCGCCCGTCGATGTGATCGATAAGCTCGTGCGCGGTGACGTGATCCTGAAGACGATCACCATTCGCGAAGGACTCGACCGCTTCGCCATCGGCCGCCTTTTTGCCGCGGACGGCCTGGGCACCGAAGCAGAGTGGAAAAAAGCCACGAGCGATCCGGAGCTGGTGCGCGACATCGCGCCGGACGCCGATTCGCTCGAAGGCTACCTCTTCCCCGATACGTACAAGTTCAATCCCGGCACGCCCGCCAAAACGATCGTGCAGGCCATGGTGGCGAACTTCCGGAAGAACTGGGGCAACAGCGAGATCGCACTGATCACGACCGGCCTCAACGTGCATCAGACCGTAACACTCGCGTCGATCGTGGAGACCGAAGCGCGGCTGCCGCAGGAGCGCCCCATCGTCGCGTCCGTCTACTTCAACCGCATCCAGAAGCACATGCTCCTCGGCGCCGATCCGACCGTGATCTACGCGCTGAAACTGGCCGGCCGCTGGGACGGCAACATCCGCAAGCCCGATCTGCAAATGGCGTCGCCGTACAACACCTATCGCTCGCCAGGACTGCCGCCGGGTCCGATTGCCAATCCTGGTCTGGCGTCGCTGCGCGCCGCCTCTGCGCCGGCGACGACGCCGTATCTCTACTTCGTCGCGCGCAATGACGGCTCGCACGCCTTCGCCACCAATGCCGCCGAGCACAATCGCAACGTCGATCAGTTCCAGCGCCGCTTCTTCCGCAACCAGCGCGCGCAGCAACAGCAGCAGCAACGCGCGAAGTAACAGCCGCGTGGTGGCGTGTATCATCCGCGCACCAATGCGCTCACTCCTGCTCGTGCCGCTGGCCGCGGCACTTTGCTTCGGCTGCGCACGGACGGAATCGGCCGCGGAGCCACCTGCGGAAAGCGAGCAAACCGTCGCTCCCGCCGCACGCATCGACACGCCGCCGTCGACGGACGATCTGGCGTCCCTCGCGACCGGCGCGGTCGTGCTGACCGGCGGCTGGCAGCTGTTCGACGAGAACGCGCGCAGCGGCTGGACGACGCGCGCCGGACGCGGGTCGCAACCCGCCGTCGTGGAGCTTGCGGATCGCGGCATCGTCCGCGCCATCGCCGTCGATGTGGCGAACGTGGAGCATGAAGGCCGCATCCCACGCGTGCTGCTCGTCGAGATGTCGGACAAGAGCGCCACGTCCGGCTTCGCGCCGATCGCATCGATCGCACTGCCGCGCGAGCGCAAAGACGGACTCACGTTCGCGGCCACGCGCGAAGTGCCCGGCCGCTGGCTGCGCGTCTCCGTGAAGAAGACGTACAGCGGAAATGTGGCTGAAGTGATGGAGGTGCGCGCGCTCGGTGAGCGCCTGACGCACGAAGCGAACGCGCCGCTGACCGGCTCGTACCAGACCAGCCGCGGCGCGTTGCAGCTCACGCAAAACGGCAACGTTGTCACCGGCTGCGAGCAACGCGGCGCGCTGGACGGTCGCCTGCTCACGTTCCTCTGGCGCGGCAAGCCGGCCGTGGCAACGGTCTCCGCGAGCGGCCGCATCTTAGGCGGCAGCTGGAGCTCGCCCGAGAAGATGGAACCGTTCGACGGCAGACGCGTCAGCGCGACGCCGAAGCCCTGCCGCACGGCCGTGGCCTCGCTGGCCGACGAACTGCGGGCCGCGGGACGAGCCATCGTTTACGGCATTCACTTCGATCCGGAATCGGCCGCGCTGCGCGAAGAATCGAAGCCGGTGCTGGCGTCGATCGCGGAGATGCTGCACGCCGCGCCGGAGCTGCGCATCACGATTGAAGATCACAGCGACACGACGCTGCACGACGCGCATGTGTCGCACGCCCGCGCCAGCGCCGTCATGGCGCGTCTCGCCGGCGCCGGCATCGACGCCGCTCGCATGCAAGCCGCCGGCATGGCGGCCACCAAACCTCTCGCTTCGAACGATTCACCCTTGGGACGCGCGGTGAACCGGCGCGTGGAGTTAGTGAGGCAATGAGCTACACACTGCAGGAATGGCTGAATCTCGCGTTTCGCTGGACGCACGTCTTCGCCGGCATCATGTGGGTCGGCGCGACGTATTACTTCACCTGGCTGGACCGCCGCTTCCACACCAGCGACCCGGACGAAGTGTGGATGGTGCACAGCGGCGGCTTCTACGTCGTCCACAAGACGAACCGGCCGTCGGAATCGCACACGCTGCACTGGTTCAAATGGGAAGCGGCGCTGACGTGGCTGAGCGGCTTTCCGCTGCTGCTGCTGGTCTACTACTACGGCGGCCTCCTGGTCGACGATCGCGCGAAGTTCACCACCGCCGCGATGTGGGGCATCGGCACGATCGTGATCGGCTGGATCGTCTACGACCTGCTGTGGATGTCGCGTTTGCCCGAGCTGCTGCTGATCCTCGTTTCATACGCGGCGGTGGTGGCGCTGGCGTGGTGGCTGCCGCACGTGATGAGCAACCGCGCCGCATACATTCACGTCGGCGCCCTCCTCGGCACCTGCATGGCCGCGAACGTCTGGATGCGCATTCTCCCCGCGCAACGGAAGATGGTCGCGTCGGCGCGTGCGGGCGAGGAGCCGGATCAGGTGCTCGCGGATCGCGCCAAGAATCGCTCCAAGCACAACACCTACATGGTCATCCCCGTCGTGATGATCATGATCAGCAATCACTTCCCGACCACGACCTTCGGCAACGACTACAACTGGATCGTACTGGCCGTGCTGGCGCTCGTCGGCGCCGCGGCCGCGCACGTGATCCGCAAGCACTAGACATGAAGACGACACTGACGCAAGACGACATCAACGGCGCCGTCGCACCGCTCCTCGCTCCTCTCGATTCGTTCAACGCGCGCTTCCCCGGTGCGGCCGGCGATCGCCAGCCGGTGCACACCGTGTACGGCGGCGCGCATCTCTTCAAGAGCGATACGACGCGCAAGCTCGGCGAAGTGGCGCTCCGCTTTCTCGAAGATTTCGCCGACGATCCGCACGAATTCGCGCGCGTGATCGGCATTCCGGACGAACACGCGGAGACGATCTACGCGCGCGTGATCGAGAAGCTGACGCACGAGCCGGTGGAAGATTTCCGCATCGATTTCGAAGACGGCTACGGCAATCGCGCCGATTCGGAAGAAGACGGCCACGCCGCCGCCGCCGCGCGCGAAGTCGCAGAAGGTCTGCGCAACGCGCAGCTCTCGCCGTTCATCGGCATCCGCATCAAACCGTTCACGCACGAGCTGATGCGCCGCTCGCTGCGCACGCTGGACATCTTCCTCACCACGCTGCTCGAAGAAACCGGCGGCGCGCTGCCGCCGCATTTCGTGGTGACGCTCCCGAAGATCCAGCTGCCGGAACAGGTCACCGTCCTCGCCGATGTCTACGATGCCCTCGAGCCCCGCCTCGGCCTTGCGCCCGGATCGCTGAAACTCGAGTTCATGATCGAGACGACGCAGTCGATTCTCGACGCGCAGGGACGCTCGAACCTCCCGCATTTCCTCGACGCTGCGCGCGGCAAAGCAGTGGCCGCGCACTTCGGCACCTACGACTACACGGCCAGCTGCAACATCACCGCGTCCGAGCAGCGCATGGATCACCCGTCCTGCGATTTCGCGCGGCACATGATGCAGGTGGCCTACGCCGGCACGGGCCTCTGGCTCTCCGACGGCGCGACGAACATCATGCCCATCCCGCCGCACCGCGGCGCGAACCTCTCCGCCAAACAGATCGAAGAAAACTTCGCCGTCGTGCACCGCGCCTGGCGCCTGCACGTCGATCACATCCGCCACTCCCTCGTGCACGCGTACTACCAGGGCTGGGATCTTCACCCCGCGCAGCTGCCCACACGCTACGCCGCGATCTACTCGTTCTTCCTCGAAGGTCTCGAAGCCGCCACACAGCGCCTCCGCAATTTCATCGAGAAGGTCGGTCAAGCGACGCTGGTCGGCGATGTCTTCGACGACGCCGCCACGGGTCAAGGCCTGCTGAACTACTTCATCCGCGGCATCAACAGCGGCGCGATCACCGAAGAAGAAGCACTGGCCACCGGCCTGACCCTCGACGAACTACGCTCGCGGTCGTTCGTTAAGATCTTGAAGGGTCGGCGGTCTTGACCGGGGGCCTCCGGCGGCCGGGGCCATTGGCCCCGGACCCAATTGGTTGGCCTAGCCTCCGCCGGCAGTGTCGCGCAAGTTGGCAGTGAGTGCCGGCGGAGGCTAGGTGTCCTGTCTCAGCACGTTGTTCTCAAAAGGGAGTTGTCCATCCAGGCGACTTCGGCGATTCTGAAAGTCTCCCAACGAACAGGTCGCACGGAGGAAACCCGGATGGACATTCATAAGAATGCGCGAAGTTCGCCAGCGAGTCGAGCCTTGCTGATTGACCGCGTTGAGCGGCGAGGGTGGTCGGTGGCGACGGCGGCGTTTGCGGCAGGAATGAGCCGCAGACGGTCGTCGGAATGGATCCGACGTGGAAGAGCCGGCGAGCCGATGCACGACCGCAGCTCGGCCCCGGCGAAGGTTCGCAAAACCGACAGCGCAAAACGTGAGGTGATCATTGCCCTGCGTCGTCAACGGATGGTGATGCGACGCATTGCTGCGGCGACTGGAGTGAGTCTGGCCACGGTGGCCCGGATCTGTGCTGAGGCGGGGCTATCGCGATTGAGCTCGATCGAGCCACCGCCGCCAGTGGTGCGTTATGAGCGAAAGACAGCAGGCGAGCTGCTGCACATCGACATCAAAAAGCTCGGCCGGATCGGTCGTGTCGGCCATCGCATCACGCGCGACCGAACCGCGCGTGCACGCAACGTGGGATGGGACTACGTGCATGTGGCAATCGATGACGCATCGCGCATCGGTTACGTCGAGATTCTGCCGGACGAATGCGGAGCAACCGCGGCCGGCTTCCTGCAACGAGCCGTGGCCTGGTTCGCAAAGCGAGACGTTCGGATCGAGCGTGTGATGACCGACAACGGAGTCGCCTACCGTGCTCACGTGTTCGCAGCAGCTTGCCGTGCTCTGGAGATCAAACACAAACGCACCAGGCCCTACCGGCCCCAGACCAATGGCAAGGCGGAGCGGTTCATTCAGACGTTACTGCGCGAGTGGGCATATCGCTTTGCTTATCCAACTTCGGACATGCGCCGCCAACGACTCCCTGAGTTCCTTCACTTCTACAACTACCATCGAGCCCATACTGCTTTGGCTGGCTTACCGCCGATGACTCGTCTGATTGGGAACAACCTACTGAAACGCGACA
>DASSMK010000334.1:0-4389 GCA_035688915.1 Thermoanaerobaculia bacterium | reverse complement strand
CCGGGCCCGTGGCCCGGCCGCCGGAGGCCCCCGGTCAGTCGTCCCCTCTACGCATGCCCACCCCGGTACTTCTTCTCCCCCGCCTCGATACGAAATGGCAGGCGGTTCTGCATCGGCGGGAGTGGGCAGGTCGCAAAGTCGGTGAACGCGCACGGCGGGTTGTACGCCTTGTTGAAATCGACGATCACTGTGTTGCTGCCTTTGGCGGGCGGCGTGGCGTAGAGATAGCGGCCGGCGGGATACGTCGAGTCGCGGCTCGTCTGATCCTTCAGGATGAGGAAGAGATCGGTCTCGCCTTCTTCGAGGATTGGATCGAGGCGCACTTCCTTGCCGTCGATCTCGAAGACCAGCGCGCCGGGTGAGATCTCCTCGCTGGTCATGCCGAGGACGTTGGTGATGGGGATTTTCTTGGGCGGGTTGTAGGGCTCGTAGCGCGCTTCGATGCGCCACTTCGGATCGATCGGAAAGTAATCGAGGCCGACGAAATGCGTGCGCGCGGCGCTGGCGGGATCCTTCACGCGGATGCCGTAGCGATCGCCGCGTTTGATCACCTGGAAGCGCATCGTGCCGAGTTGCACGACCGTCGGCGATTGGCCGCCGTTTGCGTCGTCGATGAGCGGCACGGGTGCGGTGACCGGCTTGCCGTCGATCGTCATCGGCACTGCTGCGGACATCACCACGTGGCCGTTCTGCATCGTGAACGTGCCCGCCTGCGGCGGGGCGTTCTGCGGGAAGACCATGTCGTTCTTCGACTTGTCGGAACCGAAGTGATTCTCCCCTTCGTGGAGCCAGTAGAGACCGACCAGCGAGAGCCAGCCGTCTTCCGCCTGCAGCCGTTCCGCGCGCGTCTTCTGCCACTTGCGGATGTCGTTTGCGTGCGCGGCCGCATCGAACGCTGGCTTCTTCTCCACGTGGCAGGCGACGCAGGCGAGCAGAAGAGAAATCGCGGCGAGGCGTTTCATGCCGGTAGGATACGCGCGGATGCGCGGTTTTCTTTCCGCACGGAACGGTGTCAAAAGAGTGTGGCCGAAGTTGCCCCATTCCCCGCACACGAGAGGGAGCGCGCCGAAGTGAGCGCTCCCTGGAGCGAGGAGCGTGGGCTGCTGAACGCCATCCGGTCCGGCGATCGTGACGCCGCGGAAGGGCTCGTCGAACGGACGTACTCCGCGGTTTACGCCTCGCTCTACCGGTTGTGCGGCGACAGCGATCTGGCTGCCGATCTGACGCAGGAGACGTATCAGAAAGCGTGGGCAGCGCTGGCCGGGTTCGACGGCCGTTCGCAACTCTTCACCTGGCTTTACCGTATCGCCTACACGACGTTTCTGAATCACGTCCGGCGTCCGCGGCGGATGACTTCGCTGGATGAAGACGACGCGCCGGAGATGCCGGATACGACGCCGGGAGTCGAGGAGCGGCTCGCGGATGCGGAAGAGGCGGAGCGGCTGCGCGCGGCAGTGTTGAAACTACCCGAAGATCTCCGATTCACCGTCACGGCGCACTTCTGGGGCGGCCTGGCGGTCAAGGAGATTGCACAGATCGAGAACATCACGACGGTGGCGATTCGCAAACGGTTGCATCGCGCGTTCTCGATGCTCGAGCTGGCCCTGGACGAGGAAGTCTGATGAATTCGAACCGGAAAGCAGAGCTCCAGCGCAAATTGACGCTGGCATCGGTCCCGAAGCCGCCCGCGAATCTTGCGGAGCGGATCAAGGCCGACATTCCGACCTATCTCAAGCCGACGGAGGTGGAGGTCGAGCGCGAGCGTTTCTCGCGCGCCATCGCATTCAATCTGCGCATCGCCGCATCCATCCTGCTGCTCATCGGATCGCTGTTCGTGACGCTGCGCATTCTTTCGCCGAACGCAAAACGCGAGCTGGCCACGCTGGCCAATCGCAGCACAGCGCCTGCCGTCGCGGCGCAGAAGGATGAAGCGAAGGAAGTGAGCGCGACGAGTGCGATCAGCGCGACGAGCGGTACGAGCGAAGTGTCGGTGGACATCGCGCAGGCGTCGACGGCGGGGCCGGTGATTCAGACCGCGCCAGTGACCACGGCTCCCGCGTCACCGAGTTTCGCTTACAACGCCGTGGAACCGGAGCGGCGCGAAGCTGCGCGTGACGCTGCAAACGGCCCTACGGGTGGGGTGGCCGGTGGCGTGGTCGGTGGTGTGGTCGGTGGCGTCGTCGGTGGCACGATCGCCGGTGACGCGCGCGCGGAAGAACAGCCTCGCGCCGTCGCGCAGTTGGAAACGCGCGATCAACCGGCTCCCGCCATGGCCCCACCCCCTCCGCCGCCCGCGAACGTTCCGCCGCCGGAGGCCGTCACGGTCGTCGCGGAAGCTCCGGCCGTGGCGACCGAGGCCGGCAGCGCGATGGCCAAAACACAGGCACGCCGCGAATGGCCCGCGCTCGTTCCGTCCGCGCAAGCAGCGGCGGTCGATTACGCGCCGCAGAAGGAAGTCTTCGGCATCTCCATCGATCCGCAGTCGTTCCACGAAATCAAATCAGCCATCGAAGCAGGACATCGTCCCACCGCTTCGACCGTCGACATCGACGCGCTGGTGAACTACTTCGCCGGTCCCGCGAAGCGCGTGCGCAATGACGTCGCGCTCGACGTCGAAGGATCCGCCACGCCGTTCGGCAACGACCGCACGCGCGGCGTGCTGCGCTTCACCGTCGACACAGCCACCGCCGAACTGCCCGACGGCTCGTCCATCCCGCCCGCCGCATCGAATGCGAAGATCGACGTGACCTTCGATTCGCGCGCCGTGCGCAGCTTCCATCGCGTCGGACGGAAGGAAGAGATGCAGGCCGAACCGACGCTGCTGAAGAACACGTCCGTGACCGGCCTGTACGAAGTGGAGCTCGCGCCGCGCCTCTCGCCGCGCCAGGTGATCGCCACGGTACGCCTCACCTATCGCTCCGTCACCGACGGCAAAGAGCACGCGATGACGAAGGTGCTGCGCGGCGACCAATTCGCCACCACCTGGACCTCCTCCTCCTTCCGCCACCGCCTCGCCTCCCTCGGCGCCGTCTGGGGCGAAACGCTGAAGACGGATGGCAACGCACCGGAAGTCGCCAAGCGCGCGGAAGAACTCGCGGATCAGGAGCCAAAGGACGAACGCGCGAGCGAGCTGGCGAACGTAGCGCGCGAAACGTCGAAGCTGCGGGCGGGGGCGCCGACGGGGTAGCCGCCCCGCGGCTTCGCCGCGCTGCCAGGCTCATAGGCTCATAGGCTCATAGGCTCACAGTAGCGCGCGCGGCGCGAGAGTGACCGCGTTCGCACGTGGCATGCGCATACGAATGAAGCGCATCGCGAGTGCTCGAGCGACAACTAGTGCGAGCGTCACCGGCGTGCAGGCTCGCGCATCGCGCGGCGCTGGCGCGAACAACGCACATCGCAAGCGCGTGCAAGCGAAAACTTGCGCAGCGCGTGCTGCTCTGAGCCTATGAGCCTATGAGCCTGTGAGCCTAAACGCCGCGCAACGCGGCGGCCGCAACGCGGCCAGCCGCGCTTCGCGCGGCTACCGCTTCTTCCCGCCGCCAAAGTTCCGGATCGACTGAAAGTGCACGTCGAAGTAATTCGCGGCAGCTTTCAGCGCGCGGCTCACTGTCCACTCATCCTTGGACGGGATGTTCTCCACGCCCAGCCGCATGTGCGGCGGGAGCTTGGCCCGGCAGCGCCGGCAGAGTGCGTTTCCGACGGTTTTGTCGAGATCGCAGCGCGGGCAGCGAGGCTTCTTCGCAAGGCCGTTCAGCTGATCCTTCGTCAGATGCATGTCGTTGAGAGTATACGGATCGTAGCGCCGGAACGTCACGGGGGTAGAATCCGCCGCTCGAAATGAAACCTCGGAGGTCAGCAATGGGTGGACGCGTCGAATTTCCTTCCAACGGCCACACCTGCAGCGGCTACTTCGCCGCGCCGTCCACCGGCAAAGGTCCGGCGGTCGTCGTCATTCAGGAATGGTGGGGTCTCGTGCCGCACATCGAGAGCCTCGTCGATCGATTCGCCGCCGAAGGCTTCATCGCCATCGCGCCCGATCTCTTCCACGGCAAAACCACGAAATCTCCCGATGAAGCGGGCAAATTGCTGATGGAGCTCGACGTCGAACGTGCCGAACGCGAGATCGCAGGCGCCGGCGAGTACCTCCTGCAGCGTCCCGAATGCAGCTCCTCGAAATGGGGCGTGGTCGGCTTCTGCATGGGCGGCGCGCTCGCGCAGTACGCCGCGACGAAGAACGGCAGCAAAGTCGGCGCAGCGGTCAGCTTCTACGGCGGCTTCAAGAAGGTGCAGAACGATTGGCCGAACCTGCAGGCGCCGATCCTTCTGATCTACGGTGAGAAGGACAAAGGCGTGCCCGCCGAAACGGGCCGCGAGCTCGAAGCGAAGCTG
>DASSMK010000333.1:0-25733 GCA_035688915.1 Thermoanaerobaculia bacterium | reverse complement strand
ATCACCGCCAATCCGTCGTCTGCAACGTTCCCGGAGACTGCACGCTCGATCTCGACGCGCGCGTCTGGATTGTGAGAGCCGCCGATCCTGCGCATTACGCCGCGCCGCAGAGCGTTACGGTCACAGACACTGCAGACGCTGCAGCCACAATGGAAATCGTTCCCACCACTCCGGTGAAAGGCCGCTGGACGCTCACGGGCAACGACGCGCGCCAGGTGTCGATGCTCTTTCGCTCTGCCGCACTGCAAGGCGCCGCACGCGAGGATCTCGTGACGTGCAGCAGCGATGAGCAGCAGTGGACCTGCAATGTGCCGCGCGGCGAATGGGACCTGCGCTTCGGTGTCCGCGGTTATGCCGCGCATTACTTCCCCCACACCCGCATCACCGCCCAACCGCTCGACCTCGGCACGCTGACCATGGCCGAAGGTGCCTCGCTGGTCGGTCGCGTCGATTCGCGACTCCGTTCCTCATCCGCGGCCGTAATGGTGTCGCTGACGCCCATGGGCGCCGCCGATCCGTCCGGCACACACGCTTCCGCGAACACGAAAGCCGATGCACGCGGCTTCTTCCAATTCTCCGGCCTCGCGCCCGGCGAATATCTCGTCGAAGCGCGCACTGGCGCCTATCACTCCGAAGCACGCCGCGCCGTGATTGTGCCGCTGCGCGAGGCCACGCTGCGCGAGCCGCTCGTGATCGCCGCGCCTGCACGAATCACAATCGCCGTCACCGGAGCGGACGCGAGCGAACAGTGGAGCGCGGAACTGGTGCGCTCCATCGACGGCGCACACAATCGCGTCGAATCACTGGGCGAACAGCCGGTCGTAGACGGCCGCGCCGCGTTCTCCGCCAATCCTGGCTCGTACGCGGTTCGTCTCCGCGACGCGAACGGCTCGATCTGGACCTCGCGCGACGTCGTCGTGCAAAGCGACGAGGTGCAGATCGCCATCCCCATCGACCGCAAGACCGTCACCGGTTCCCTCCGCCTCGGCGACGCCGGCGTGGCCGCCAAGCTCACCATCCGCGGTGCCAGCGACGCCACGATCCAAACCGCGAGCGGCGACGACGGCACGTTCCGGATTACGCTGCCGCGCGGCATCGAAGACAACCTCACCATCGTCATCGACAGCCCGCTCCTCAATCTCAAGCGCACCATCACGAATGCGCGCATCGCACGCGACGCAGACGGCGCCGCGCGGCTCGACGTCCGGCTGCCGCTCACTCGTTTGGCGGGACGCGTCATCGACGGCGACGATCACCCGCAGCCGAACAGCCTCGTCACCGTCTTTGGACCGGGAGGCGCGGAGACGATCCAGCTCACCACGGAACGCGATGGCGAGTTCGTGCTGAACGGCCTGGCGCCCGGCGATTACCAACTGCGCGCGGAATCCGATGCGCTGATCGCAAGCGACATGGCGCACGTCACGGTCAGCGAAGACGGCGACGAAGCGCGCGTCGTGCTCACGGTGAAAGAAGAGCACGAGATGTCGGGCGTCGTCTTCAGCGGCCATGGCGCGGTGCCCGGCGCGCGCGTCTGGCCGTCGTCGACCGACCGCCCCACGAACGTCACCTTTCCGCGCAACGCCGACGTCAACGGCCGCTTCGCGTTCGTCCTGCCGAACGGCAGCAGCGAGTGCGATTTCCAGGTCGACGCACCCGGCTTCGCAGGCCGTCTCTTCCACCGCCGCGTCACGCCGGGTGAGCCGGTGGTCATTCGCGTCGACCAGAACGGCGGCATGCTGCGGCTGCGCGTTCCCTCGGCGCTGATCGCCGGCCGCGTGCATGCGCGTCTCCTGCACGACGGCGCGGTCGCACCGGCCACGCTTCCCAGCCGCAGCGGCCGCGTCGTGGCCGGTGATGACGGCATGACGCTCATCGAAGGACTGATGGAGCCCGGCTCGTACGCGCTCTGCATCAGCGACGGCGCCGATCTTGACGCGCTCCGCGCCGGTCAGAAGCCGTCGTGCGTCGGCGGCTTCCTCGCGCCGTTCGGACAACTCGAGCTGCAACTGCCGTCGCCGCGCTCGTGAGCAAAGGCGCGGCTACGGCCGCTCCTCCTCCCGCTCTTCTCCTTCGCGCGGCTCATGTTTCTTCCGCGCCTGCTTCGCCACCACCTTGTCGGGGATGACTTGATTGATCGCCGTCTGCACCTTGTATTTCAGCGGCACGACTACTTTCGCGTCGCCGCGCATCAGCGCCGCGTACCCCGCCGCCGCCACCTCGGCCGGATCGGTCAGCTTTTCGTCCACGATCTTCGAATCCTCCGCATGCGCGCGCTCGAAGAAATTCGTGTCGGTCGGCCCCGGCATCAACGCCGTCACCGTCACGCCGCTGTCGTGCAACTCCTCGCGTAGACCCTGCGCGAATTCGTACACGAACGCCTTCGTCGCGCCGTAAATCGTCAGCCACGGCGTCGGCATCTTCGAGGCCACCGACGCCGTCATGAGGATGCGGCCCGAGCCGCGCTGCACCATCTCCGGCGCGAAGAACTTCGTCAGCGCCACGAACGAGATCGTGTTCAGCCGGATCATGGAGAGCTCTTCCTCCAGGCTCGTCTCGATGAACTTGCCGTACACGCCGACGCCCGCGTTGTTGACGAGCACGTCCAACTCGCGCCCGCGGCTCTGCACGCTCTCGTACACCTGCCGCGCGCCATCGAGCGTCGACAGATCGGCCACGATCGTGTCGACCGAACCCTTGCCTTCGCCGCTCAGTTCCTTCGCCGCGGACTCCAGTCCGTCACGGTTTTCGGCGACCACGATCAGGTCGTAATCGTCCTTCGCGAAACACCTCGCCAGCTCGAGCCCGATTCCGCTCGAAGCGCCTGTGACCAGTGCCAATGGTTTGCTGTTTTTCATGCGCCGATGCAGTGCAAATCCGATTCTCACCTGCGGCTGTACACCGATCGATTCGCCGTACGTATTCACCGTCAGTACGGAGACGAATAGCGATGCGCCTGAACCGAATTCTGCCGATCCTCTTTCTCGCCGCGATCCCTGCCGGGCTCTTCGCGCAGCAGCCGGCCGCGACCGTAAAGACGAGCACCACCAGCACCACTTCCACCGACGCGGCCACCACTGCCACGACGGCAACCACCGGGACGTCCGAGACGAACGGGGAAGAGAGCACAGAACACGCTTCAGGACCGGAAGACCTGCGCGAGACCTTCAGGCAGTTGCTGGTCGAGAATCCCGCCGAAGTCGGCACGATCCTCAAGCTCGATCCCGCGCTGATGAATGATGAGGCCTTCGTGAAGCGGTATCCCTCGCTCGTGCGCTTCCTCGCCGAGCATCCCGAAGTGAAAGAAGATCCGCAGTACTACCTCGCGACGTATCGCATCCCCAGAAAGCGCGAAGCGCTCGACGAAATGATCGAGCCGATGATGGTGCTGCTCACGTTCACGCTCATCGCCTTCGCGCTGGCGTGGCTGATGCGCGCCATCATCGATCAGAAGCGCTGGAACCGCCTCGCGCAAACGCAGGCCGAAGTGCATACGAAAATTCTCGACCGCTTCTCGAACAGCGCGGAATTGCTCGAGTACATCAAGACGCCCGCGGGCACGAAGTTCCTCGAATCGGCGCCGATCCCGCTGCACACCACCGGCTCGCGCCAGACCGCGCCACGCGTGATCTGGTCGGTGCAGATCGGAATCGTCATCGCGGCGTTCGCCATCGGCATGATGGTCGTCAGCGCGATCTTCAGCAAAGACGGCGGCGGCCAGGAGCTCTTCGCCATGGGCGTCATCGCCCTCTGCCTCGGCCTCGGCTTCGCCGGCTCCGCCTTCTTCTCGATCTTCCTGTCGCGCCGCCTCGGAGTGTGGCAAGCTTCCGATCCGACTGAGCTGGCGCCGCCGGAGCGCTGACCATCATGAACCTGACATTCCCCCTCGACCTCGCTCAGTTGATGCCCGAGACGTCCCACGCGCGCGATGCAGCCTCCGTCATGGATGAGGAGGAGTTCCGCGCGTTCTACGAGCGCACGGCGCGGCCGTTGTGGGCATACCTCTCGCGCATCACCGGCGATCGGCACGAAGCGGATGACGCGCTGCAGGAGGCGTACTACCGTTTCTATCGCCGCTCCGGCGTGCAGTACGAAAGCGAAGCGCATCGCCGCAATTCACTGTTTCGCATCGCCACGAACATCGTTCGCGATTCCGCACGCCGCGCGAAACATCGCGACGACGTGCCGCTGCAGGATGAGAGCGAAGGCAGCAGCGATACGCCGGTGAGCGCGACGCCGCAGCCGGAGCGCCAGGCGGAGATCCGCACCGATTTGCAGCGCGCGCTGCAGCAGCTCGAGCCCGTGCAGCGCGAGATGCTCTGGCTGGCCTACGCACAAGGCGCCTCACACGAAGAAATCGCCGACATCCTCGGCCTGCGCGCCATCAGCATCCGCACGCTGCTCCTCCGCGCGCGCAAGAAAGCGGCACGGTTCCTGACCGGTGAGGTGAGGCCATGACTTGCCATCGTGAAGATGAACTGCTCGACGCACTGGCGCGTGGCTACACGGGCGATGAGCTGCGCGAACATGTCGCGTCGTGCGCCTCGTGCGCGGAGTTACAGGCCGTAGCGGGCGCGCTGCTCAATGAGCATTCGGTGGCGATTGCGGAGGCGGCGGTGCCGTCGTCCGCGACGATGTGGTGGCGCCTGCGCATCCGCGAGCGGCACGACGCCGAAGCCGCGGCGCGCCGCTCGCTTTACATCGGCCAGGCGGCGACGCTCCTCATCGCGTTCGGCCTGGTGGTGGCGTTCTTCGGCAACGACTTCGGCCAAACTGTGCGCGCGCTCGTCGCGTCGATTCATCTGAGCACGCCGCTGCTGCTCGCGATTGCGACGTGGCTCGTCGCCGCGCCGGTGGCCGGTTGGGTCGCCATTCGTCAGAAGTGAAGCGCCGCTAGCGGACACGCCACACGCGAACCGTGCCGTCGGCGCTGCTCGATGCGAGCCGTCCATCGGCGCCGAACGCGAGCGCCGTGATCGCGCGCGTGTGACCTTGCAGCGCGGTGCGATGCGCGCCAGTGGTCGGATCCCAAAGATGCACCGCGCGATCCGCACCGGCCGTGGCGAAGATGCTGCCGTCCGGCGCAAATGCGGCCGAGGTGACGGCGAGCTGCTGAGGGAAACTGCGGTCCTTGCCGCCGATCTTCAGGTGTGCCGGTTCTTTCGTCGTGAGCGTGGCGATGGTAGTGCCGTCGGCGACGTTCCAAAGCCGCGCCGTGCGATCGACACTCGCCGAAACGAGCCGCGTTGCATCCGGCGAAAACGCCAGTGCGAATGCGTTGTCGCGATGGCCTTTCAGCATGCGCGGCTCGCTGAGTGAACCGTTCCAGCGCCAGATCGTGATCTCGTAGCCGCCCGCGGCGAGCCACTTGCCGTCGCGCGAGAACGCCACCGCGTTGCCGCCGCCCTCCAGCGATTGCGTGGCGATGCGCGCGCCGGTGGATGTGGCGAAGAGGGAGAGCGTGCCGTCGCTCGATGCCACGGCGAGAGTCGCGCCGTCCGGCGAGAGCGCGAGCGCGTTCGCGTAGCCCGGCACGTCCGCCGTCCATCGCGCGCGCGACGCGCCGAAGTCCCACAGCATCACACGACGCTCCACGCCTGCGGCGATCGTGCGCGCATCGGCAGCGAGCGCATACACCTCGGCGTTCGCGCGCAACGTGGTCATCGCGTCGCCGGTCGTCGCGTTCCAGATGCGTACCGTTCCGTCTGCGCCGCCGCTGACAATGCGCTCTCCGGCGTAAGCGACGGAGGAAACGACGCCGCGATGGCCGCGCAGCACGAGCGTCTGCGCTTCCTCCGCCGCGCGCGTGCGCGCCGTCAGCAACAGCAGTACGATGAGTGCGACGCGCTTCACTTCGCACCTTCTTCCGCCGCCGGCAGCGTGACCACCGCTTTGCCCGCTTTGCGCAGTTCGAGGATCGGTTGCCGTACCGCCGCCAGCTGCGCGGCGTTGCCGTCGTTGTCCCACAGCGACAGGTTCGCGCCTCCCTCTGCGTTCGCGAGAAAGAGCGCCTGCTGCCGCGGCGACGCGTCGAGCGTGAAAAAGACCTCGCCCAGCTCGTCGCTCGTGACGTAGCCGGAGCGCTCGGTGCCGTTCGCGTCGGAGAGGAGAATGCCGGAGAGCGTGCCGAGGCGTTCGGCGCGCCGGCCGAAGGCCATGGGGTCGGGGAGGGGAGCGCCGATGCGCACGCGCTCCACGCCATTCGCATCGGTGATGATCACGCCGCGCACGCGCAGTACCGCATCCTCGTCAATCGCGTTCGTGGGCTTCGCCGCGATTGTGATCCCGCCGATCACCAGCAGCGCTGCGCACGCGATGGACGCGTTCGCGCGCCTTCTCAATTGTCTGCACGTCTGCTCCAGCCGCACCAATCGTTCGTCGAGATCCATCGCATCCTCCGCGGCGAAAGGTACGAGCCGGTGCGCTACCTGTGCGCAACGATTGACGACACGCGCGGACGGATTGACGAACGGCGCGATCGCGGGGACGAACGGTCTTGCGCGGTCACGTGCCGCATGCGAAGGTGAAGTTCATGGAACGCGCGCTCCCACTCGCGCCGGCCCAGGCGCCGGTCCTGCGCACGATCGCGCGCCTCCGCCCCGCGCTGGCCCTGCATCCCGCCACGTGGCACATCGCCTTCTGGCTCGTGCACGTCCTCAACGAGTTGCTCATCGCCATCGTGGAGGAGCGGCCGTTGGCCGAGGCGGTGCGGCCGCTGGTGATGCTGTACGTGGCGCTGGCGATTCCGGCGTACGTGAATCTGCTGCTGTTCGTGCCGCGGCTGTGGCGTCGCGGGCGCCGCGTGCTCTCGTCGGTCGCCGCCATCGCCGTGAGCGCGGCCGTGGCGGCGCTTTACATCGAGATCGTGCGCCACGCGTCGCCGTGGAATGTCTATGCAATGCGCGCGGAGTTGCGCTGGACGTTCACCGCGCTGCTGTACATCGTCTCCGTGGCCGGTGTCGATCTGGCGGCGCGTTATGTGCGCACGATGCGACAGGAATCGGAGCGGCGGCTCGAACATCTGCGCGCGCAGCTCAATCCGCACTTTCTGTTCAACACAATCAATAGTCTTTACGCGCTGGCCATTGCGCAGTCGCCCGATCTGCCACGGCTGATGCTCCAACACGCGGAGCTGCTGCGCTACGCGCTCGATCACACGCGGCAGGAGCGCGTGCCGCTGACGCTGGAGATCGATTTCATGGCCGCGTACGTGGAGGTGGAGCGGCTGCGCCACGAAGCCGCGCGCATTCGCCTGGACGTTCTCGGCGCCGTGCACGCGCAGCAGATCGCCCCCATGCTCTTCGCCCCGCTCGTCGAAAACTGTTTCAAGCACCTCGGCGCCACCGATCGTTTCATCGACATCCTGCTGGAAGTGGAGGCGCGCTCGCTCCGCCTGACGCTGCGCAATTCGTGCGATGACGCGCTGCCGTCGCGCGCAGGCATCGGCCTGCACAACACGCGCGAGCGGCTGGCGTTGCTTTATCCGGGACGACATTCGCTCGAAACGCGCCGCGATGACGGCATCTTCGAAGCGGTGCTGGCGGTGCAGCTGTGATCGAGCTCGAAGCGCCGCCGCGGCGCTGCCTGATCGTCGACGACGAGCCGCTCGCGCGGCGCGTGCTGGAGACGTACGTCGCGGAGCATCCGGTGCTCGCCCTGGCTGGCAGCTGCGGCGACGCGGTGGAAGCGCTGGCGGTGTTGCAATCGAACGCCGTGGACATTCTCTTCGTCGACATCCAGATGCCAAAACTCGACGGCCTTGCACTCGTGCGCGCGTTGCCGCGACCGCCGGCGGTGGTGTTCACGACCGCGCACAGCGCATATGCCGTGGAGGCGTTCGACGTCGCCGCATCCGATTACCTTCTGAAGCCGGTCTCGCGGGAACGTTTCGTACGCGCCGTGGCGCGCATCGTCGACGCCGCGTCTCCCGCGCGCGCGCCGCGCGCAAACGACAGCGGCGGCTCGCTGTACCTGCGCGTCGATCAGCAACTGATCCGCGTGGCCATCGACGACATCGATCTCGTCGAAGCGTGCGAGAACTACGTGCGCGTGCACACCGCCCGCCGCGCCTATCTCACGAAGCGCACGCTGACCGATGTCGAAGCCTCCCTCCCGCCCGACCGCTTCCTGCGCGTGCACCGCTCCTTCGTCGTCAACCTCGGCCGCATCGAACGCCTCGACGGCGCAACGCTGGACGTCCGCGGCCGCGCGGTGCCGGTGAGCCGGAACGCGCGGAACGCGCTGCTGGAGCGGTTACCGCGGTTGTGAGGGCGCTTGTCACGAGGCGCTCGATTCGCGATCATGCCGCGCGCTCACAACGAGCGAGGAGGACATCATGAAACAGCACCGCGAGGACCACTCCTTTTGAACCGAGCAGCAAACGCCGCAAAGGCTATCCGTCGGAAACGCGCGTAAAGCGCGGCCTGCGGATCGTCCACGGCGACAAAGAGCTGCTCGAAAAACTCGGCCGCAACGACCTCTGCCCCTGCGGCTCCGGGAGGCGCTTTCAAAAAGTGCTGCCTGCGCAGCGGCCGCTACGACGGCACCCCACGAGACCACTACTTTCAGGTGATTGCGCGCCGGGCGAAAGCCCGGCGCTGTGGTTTTGCCCCGGGTGCTGCAGCTGACGCGCCTTCGGCGCGCAGCTGAGCACCGCCGTCATGTCAGGAAGGCACAGCGAAGTTTTCCGAGGCCGCTCCCGCCGCCGTTGCACTCCCGTGTGGCGGGCTTACGACGTGTGACACGCACGCGAGCAGTAGTAGCAACCGTTGACCTTTGTATAGGTCTTCTTCGCTTCCTTCACCGCATCCTGACAGTTATCGAATTCGCCGAGATACTTCCGATCGCTCGGCATTTTGTCGCAGGGTTCCTTGTGTACTTCGTGGTCGTTGTTCGAGTCCGTTCCATTGTTGACGTAGTACGAAGCCATAGACATTCTCCTTCGGCAGCAGTCGCTCATTGAGCTTTGTTAATGGACACGGTGCCTGCGAATCGGTGGCGCGAAGCGCGCCCCGCGTGCTGCAGCTGACGCGCCTGCGGCGCGCAGCTGAGCACCGCCGCGATACGATCCGCCGCATGGTGCTCGTTCCGTTCACCCGTTCGCCGCTCCAGAAGGCGTTGCAGAAGTTTCTGCGCGGCGACGATCTCGAAGAGGCGCTCGGTGCGCTCGGCGACGAGAGCGTCGCTTCGCGGCGCGACGCCGAAACTCTCGTCGAGGCGCTGCGGAAAATCGAGCGGGTGCCGGAGCGGCCGGAGGAGCGGTATCGCACCTCGCCGCTGCATCAGCTGATCGCGTTGTTTCAGGGCGTCGACGATGAAGAGGCGACGGACGTGTTGCGCCGCGAGGGCGTGCCGGAGCTCGTGCGCATCTTCCGCGCGAGCTTTCCGCCGCGCGAGGACGATCACGACGATCTGCTCTTCCTGCTCAAGATCCTCGTCAGGTATGCCGCGCCGGAGGCGGCGGAGCTCGTGGAGCAGGCCGCGTCGCATGCCGCCACGCGCGATCTGTACCTCTGGTCGGTGATCTTCGAGCAGCTCGATGACGAGCATCCGCTGATCGATCCGATCGTGGAGCGGCTGCGGGATCCGCTGCCGGAGGGTTTTGCCGGCGTCGCCTTTCTCGATCTGGCGAACGCGCGCGGACGCGCCGGAGTGCGTGAACCGCATCCATTCGACACCGCCACGGGATTGGCGCGGCTGGAAACGTTTCTCGCCGATCCCGGTCACGAGCGCGCCAGTTACGCGCTCAGCGCCGCCGCGGCCATTCCGTTTTTACGCACGCCGTCGCGGCAGCGCCTCCTCGACCTGGCGCGCGCGCACGCCGATGCCACCATTCGTCTCGAAGCGCATTGGGCAGCAGCGAAGCTCGGCGATGAAAGCGGCGTCCTCGCCCTCGCCGAAGCCGCGCGCGATCCCCGCCTCGGCGCCCGTCCGCTCACCTATCTCGAAGAGCTCGGTCGAGCGCCACGCGCGCCGACTTCACGTTCGCGGCGGCGACGGCGAGGGATGACTGCGTCGTGTCGTACGCGCTGCGCGCCACGAGGCCGGAATCGAGCAGCTCGCGGTTGCGCGTGTGCTCGCGCTGCGCTTCGACGAGCTGCGCGTTGTTGCGTTCGACGGTCGCTTCGGCGTCGGTGACGGCCTGCAGCGCGAGGCGCGGATCGATGCGAGCCAGCAGCTGGCCCTTGGTGACGTGGTCGTTAAAGTCGACGTAGAGATCGGAGAGTTGTCCGGAGACCTGCGTGCCTACGCTGACGGTGGTGACGGCGTTCAGCGTTCCGGTGGCGGAGACGGTGCGGCGCACGTCGCGGCGTTGCACTTCGACGAAGCGATAGGTCGGTACGTCTGCTTTGGCCCGTTGCTGCCAGGCCAGAACACCGGCCGCGGCGAGCACGATCAGAACGAGCGCCGTGATGAGTCGTTTGCGATTCATGAACGTTTTTCCTCCGCGTCCAAAAAAATCAGGGAGGCGCGTGACCCGCGCCTCCCTGTCGGTGAAAGAGAGAGATTGCGGTTACTGCTGCTGGCCGTCGCGCGGATGCTGCTGCTTCCACTCCTGGCGGCGCTGCTGCCGTTCGGCCTTCATGGCGTCGTACTGCGCGCGCTGCTCGGGGGTGAGGATGTTCAGCACCTGAGCGCGGAGCCCTTCGCTCTTGGCCTTGATCTGCTCGCGCTGCGCCCGGGCCGTGTTGCGGATCGTCTCCATGCGGGCCGTGTCGTTCGCTTCACGCGCGGCCTTCATCTCGATGCGGGTCTGCTTCATGGCGGCGAAGAGCGCCTTGTTCTGCTCGCGGAACGAAGTGCGGAGATCCTTGATCTGCTGCTTCTGCGCATCCGAGAGGTTGAGCTTGGCGAACGCGCGCTGGCCGAAGCCGTCGCGTCCGTGGCGGCCGTGGCCGCGATGCTTGCCCTGGCCGTTCGGAGCGGCAACCGCCAACGTCGCGCTGAGCGCCAGAATCGTCACTGCGGTGAATGTCTTTTTCATTTGGGTTTCGCTTCCTTTCGCCAGATAAGACAATCGAGAAGCGATGGCTGTTTCGCGTTTGGCACGAGCTGCATTTGCGTGTCATGAAGTGCGGGGAAGGGGCGGCGCGGGCGGGCGCGAGCGGTGCACAATGGGGGACGCGGAGAGTCGCAGAGTCTTCGAGTCTCAGAGTCTCAGAGGGAAGCCGCGAGCGCGGCCGTGCTCCTTTGAGCCTTTGAGCCTGTGAGCCTTTGAGCCTCTCTACGACTCGGCGACTCGAAGACTCTGCGACTCATGCACACCCGCTCCCGCATCACGCCCCGCGAGCTCCTGATCATCTTTCTGGTCTGGACGTCGCTCGCGCTCTTTACCGTCGCCAATCGGCTCATCGATCCGCGTGGCGAGGGGCTGCGCGTGATGCGCACCGTGGGGCCGCTGGCGTTTCCGTTCGTGGAGGCGTGGTTGTGGGCGGTGCTGACGCCGCTCATTCTTCTGCTCGCCAGCCGGACGACCGAGCCGATGCATTGGCTGCTGCGTGTGCTCGTGCTCGTTGCGGCGGGCATCTTGATCTCCATGACTGTGGACGTGGTGCTGGAAGTGACGCGCGTGGAGCTGTTCGAGATCCGCCGCTTCCGCGGTTCGTCGCTGAGGCCGTTTCGCGGCATCGGACGCTTCCGTTTCGTCAATCAGCTCGTCGTCTACGCCGGTGTGCTCGCGGCCGGTTTCGCGCGCGAATACTTTCTCCGTGAGCAGCGCGGCCGCGTCTCCTCGATGGAGCTGCAGACGCGCACGGCGCAGCTCGAAGCACAGCTCGCGCACGCGCGGCTCGACGCGCTGCGCATGCAGATCAATCCGCACTTTTTGTTCAACACGATGAACGCGATCTCCGCCCTGGTGGAACGCGATCCGCGCGGCGTGCGACGGATGATCGCGCGGCTCAGCGAGCTGCTGCGCGAGACACTCGATCGCCGCGCAGAGGAAGAGCTGCCGCTGCGCGATGAGCTCGATTTTCTGCAGCGCTACCTCGACATCATGGCCGTCCGCTTCCAGGGCAAGCTCACCGTGACGCGCGAGATCGCGGACGACACGCTGGACGTGCGCGTGCCGAGCTTCATCCTGCAGCCGCTCGTCGAGAACGCATTGGAGCACGGCGTGAGCCGCAGCGGCGACGCGCGCGTGACGCTCGGTGCGCGGCGCGACGGCGCGCAGCTGGTCTTCACCGTCCACGATGACGGTCCCGGCCTGGCCGGCAACATGGACGAGCCGGGCGTGGGCCTGGCCAACACGCGCGCGCGTCTCTCCGCTCTTTACGGCGAGGCGGCGTCGCTGTCCGTCGTCACGGCCGCAGAAGGAGGAGCCACGGCGGAGATCCGCCTCCCGTGGCGCACATGACCCTCCGAGTCCTCATCGCCGACGACGAAATCCTCGGCCGCCAAAGAATCGAAGACCTCCTCGCGCACCACGACGGCATCGAAGTGGTGGGCACGGCCGCGGACGGACGCGAAGCGGTCGAGCAGATCCGCGCGCTGCGACCCGATGTCGTCTTCCTCGACGTGCAGATGCCCGCCATGAGCGGCACCGAAGTGGCGGCCACGCTCGGCGACGAAATGCCCGCGACGATCTTCGTCACGGCCTTCGATCGCCACGCGGTGAAAGCCTTCGAACTGGCCGCGGTCGACTATCTCGTCAAACCATTCGACGACGAACGCTTCGAAGAAGCGCTGCGCCGCGTGCAGAAGCGCGTGACGCCCTCCGCGCGCGCGGCGACGAAGCGTTACATGGAAACGATCCCGGTGGAAGCGCGCGGCCAAACGCGCGTCGTGCACGTCGACAAGATCGACTACATCACCGCCAGCGGCCCGTACGCGGAGCTGCACGTGAGCGGCCACACCTTCGCCGTCCGCGAACGGATGCAGACGCTGGAAGAGCAACTCGACCCCGCACGCTGGTTCCGCGCCCACCGCTCCGTCCTCGTGCGCCTCGACCTCGTCGACGCCATCCTCCGCCGCAGCGGCGGCGACTACGCGGTGAGGTTGAAGAATGGAGTGGAGCTGCCGGTGAGCCGGTCGCGGCGTGACGAGTTGGAAGTTCGGCTGGGGATTGAGCGGAATTGAGAATTGAGAATTGAGAATTGAGAATTAGCCCAAGGCCGTGGCCACGAGCCGGTTTTCATTCTCAATTCTCAATTCTCAATTCTCAATTCGCGCCCGCGCGCAACTCAACCACATGCGCGGATTTCACAACAGCGCCGCCAGCGAGGGCCGGATCAGTCAGTGACAGCGCGCCCACGCCCAGCGCCGCGCGAGCCGCGCCCAGCGCGCTGCGCAGTTCGGTGATGTGCACGGCTTTCACGCGCGTCGCTGTCGTCAGCGACGGGTCCGTGAATGTCGATGCGGTCAGGCCGGCGGCGGTGCGGACGGAATTGACGGCCTGGCGCAGTTGCGTGATGTGCACGAGCTGCACGGTGGTGCCGCCGGTGAAGAGGATCGTGGTGGCGAGATCGGGGGTGCTGTAGGGGGAGGTGCGGGCGGAGGCATCGAGTGCGCGCACTTTGTAGACGTACGACGTGTTCGCCAGCGCGGTGTTGTCGGTGTAGTTCGTGGACGCGGTGGTGCCGACGGTGGTGAAGGCGTTGGGGGTGGCGGCGCGGGCGATTTCGTATTGCGTGGCGCCGCTGGAGGCGCTCCAGGAGAGTTGCACTTGCGTCGTGGTCGTGGCGTGCGCGTCGAGGAGCGTCGGCGTCGCGGGGCCGACCGTCACGCCGACCGTCGTCGTGTAGGTCACGGTCGCGGCATCGCGCACGGTCACGCTCTGGCTACCGGGCGTAAGCAGCGTGAAGCCGTTGGTGAACGTGTGCACGCCCGCATCGCCGCCGGTGAAGGTGTACGAGCCGGGCAGCACGGCCGAGCCGTCGGTTGACGTGAATTGCACGGTGCCGGTGTAGCCCGTGGCCACGTTGTAGTTCGCGTCGTACGCGGTGAGCGTGGCCGAGGTGGCGTCGCCTGCGCCGACGGTCTGCGGCAGTGAGAGGGTGAAGGTGATGTTCGGCTTCCAGCCGAGTTGCACCACTTCGAAATCGCTCGCCTTCAATGCAGCGAACGCGGGATTCAGCACGTCGTTGTCCCAGCGCGTGTCGTACGTGCCGCTGATGTACATGTCGGAGCCGTTGTCCGCCACGATCAGGCCGTACTTTTTGAAGGCGCGGAAGATCTTCTGCAGCTCCGGCGGGAACGACGAGATGTTCTTGTCCGCCTTCAGGCGCAGCCGCGCGCCCATCGGCAGCGCGCTCGCATTCGAGCCCGCGTTGTGCGAGGCCGGCCAGACGTAGCCGTTCGTATCGCGCACGGTGAAACGAAAAGCGTGGCGGATCTCGCTGTCGCCGCCGAACACTTCGTCGTAGCGCACGAGCCCCGGAAGAATAGCCAGTCCTGCTGCATCCGCCGACGTCCAGCCGTCCGGCCGCCGGCCGTTCGTGTTCATGTCGAAGAACGCGCCGGAGCCGGCTTCCCACTGCGTGCCGTTGTAGTAGACGTCGTAGAGCTCGTAGAGATAGTTGTTGGTGGTGTCGACGATCAGCATGTGCCGGTCGCTGTCATCGCGGTCGTCGACGTTGCCCGGCAGGCCGCTCTCGATCCAGCCGTTCATCGTGATCGGCTCGTCCGGCACGGGATAGAACGGGAACGACAGTCCGGTGTCGGGATTCCAGCCGTCGCTCTCGTCCGGCGTCTCCACGAAGTCGATGGTCTTCTTCTGCTGCGCGCCGTTCACCTGGATGAACGGCATGCCGTAGACGTAGCCGCCGCCCGCATCGCCGCCGAAATCGGGATGCAGCCCTTTGGTCGCGCCGATGAAGGTGATGTAGCTCGCCGAATTCGTGTCCACCGGCGCGTTGCTGATGTCGAGATTCCACCAGTTGTTCTGCGGAAACAGCGGCAGCGGCACGGGAATCGGTCCGCCCTGCGTAGCGGCAAAGGCGGAGCCGGAGGCGAAGACCAACAGCAACAGGAAGAGGAGACGGCGGAGCATGTCCGCCGATTGTTCGCGGAATCGTTCCGGAATTACGTGAGCTGCCTCACGGAGCGACGCTTTTCGCCTGCTCCACCGTCAGCTCGCGGTTGTACACGGCGGTATCCGGCTGCTGCTTGCGGCCGCCGGCGAGCGAGCCCATGTCGAACGCGCCGAAGCCGATGCTTTCGATCAGCTGCGTCACCACGCCCTTCGCCTCGGCGTCATCGCCCGCGATGAAGATGGCGCGCCGATCGCCGATTGCTTTGCTCGTGTCGCCCTGCTTCTTCAAATGTTCGAACCAGATCGTGTTGAACGCTTTGACGATGCGCGTCTCCGGCAAGTGCGCGGCCACGAGCTCGCTCGAGCCGAGGGTGCCGGCGTCGAGCTGGTCGTAATGGCCGTCGCGATTCGGGTAGTAGTTCATCGCGTCGATGGCGATCTTGCCGCGCAGTTCGCGCACGGGCAGGGACGTGTACTCCTTCAGCGGTGTGGCCAGCAGCACGACTTCGCCGAATGCCGCTGCTTCTTCCGCGGTGGCCGCACGCGCGCGTTCGCCAAGTTCTGCGACGAGCGGCTGCAGCGTTTCCGGTCCGCGCGAATTGCTGATGGCGACGTCGTGTCCTGCAGCGACGAGCAGATGCGCCATCGTGCCGCCGATGTGTCCCGCACCGATGATTCCGATCTTCATGGCGCGGATTGTATGCGCCGCAGCCAGGGGTGATCCAAACCGGTGCGCGCGAAGAAATGCGTGCCGAGGACTTCGAATCCCAATTTGCGCAGCAGCGCGCGCGAAGCCTCGTTCTCCGGATGGTGGCCCGCGAAGAGCGCCGACACTTTGAACTCCTCGAACGCCCACGCCATCACCGCGCGCGCCGCTTCCGACGCGTAACCGCCGCCCCAGAACTTCGGCAGAAAGTGAAAGCCGATCTCGTATTCGCAATCGTCGGGGCGGTGCGGTTTGAGGCCGCAGCAGCCGGCGAATTCATTCGTTTCGCGAGTGAAGACGGGCCAGTACTGGATGCCGAATTGCGCGTCGTTCGCCACTTCGCGCGCCAACCGCTCGCGGACTTCATCCGCCGAATACGGGCCGCCGAGGAATTGCATGACGCGCGGATCGCACCAAAGGGTGGAGGCGAGATCGGCGTCTTCGGCGCGCCAGCGGCGGAACTCCAGTCGCGCAGTCGGCGGAGGCGGCATCGCGAAATGCTAGCGCGACTCGTCACCGAAGTACCGCAGCACGAACTCCTTCGTCTCGCGCATCGCGCGCGGTTCATCGAGATCGTGTCCCGCCTTCTCGTGAAGCACGACCTGCACGTTGCGATTGCCGCGCGCGGCGAGCTCGCGGCCGTTGCGCGCGCTGACCATGTTGTCGTCGAGGCCGTAGATCGCCAGCGTGCGCGGCAGACGATCGGCAGACCAGAGCGGCGACGAGGCGATGAGATGGAGCCGCGTTTCCGCAACGTCGCGCGGCTTCGCCAGAAACGTCTCAATGAATTGCCCGGCCATTCCGAACACGTCCGCCTTGGCGCGCAGACCTTCCGCGACGCGCTCGCGCGGCGTCCAGCCGCTCTGCACCATCGCGAAGAAGTGATCTGCCGGCCCCGACCACGACACCACGCAGCGATAGCGCGCGTCGCGTTCTCCGGCCAGCATGGCCACCGCGCCGCCGCGGCTCTTGCCGAACGCGCAGAGACGCGACGCATCCGCTTCCGGCGTCACGCTCAGCGCAGCGGTGGTGAAGGCGATGAAGTCGTCCGTCGCGCCGTCCCACACATCCGTCCGATCGCCTTCCGACGTGAACGTCTTGCCATCGAACAGCAGCACTTCGCCGCGATACGACGGCGCAAAGACGATCGCGTTGTCGCCGAACATCGAGCGCGCGTACAAAGGCCGCGAGAGATCGAGCGGAAAGTAGCTCGGCGAGACGCCTTTCGCTTCGACGATGACCGGCGCGTTCTTCGCGCCGCGCGGCACGATCACCACGCCGTAATGCAACGAGCCATGCACGCGATGCGCGACGATGCGCACCTCCGCGTCACCGAGCATCCCGCGGTGCACGATGCTCACGTCCCGCGCGGCAAGATCGCGCGCCTTCCAACGCTCGTGCACCGCCTCGATCTCGCTGCGAGTCGGCGTCGCGAACAACGCATCCAGCGACGGCGACGGCGCCAGCATCCGCAATCCCTCGGCCGCGTTCTTCAACGACGGATCGAGCAACACTGCTGCCGCGAACGCACGCTTCGCGCGCACGCGATCCCCCGCAGCCACCGCGAGCGTCCCTTCCACTTCGCGCAACGAAGCGACATTCGGATGCGCGGCCGCGACGATGCTGACGAATGCCGCCGCATTTTTCGCTTTCGTCGGCAGCGCGCGCGAAATGAAGCTCCCCCACGCCGTCGCGATCTCCGCAGCATCCTTTCGCTTGAGCAGCGCACGCGCCGCCGCACGCGGCGAGCCGGCCATCAACAGCTCCGCGGGAACGCGACGCTGATGAACGACGCGCGGCATTGGATCGTCATGGCCGATGCCGTTCATCGTCAGCGCGACGATCTTGCCGCGCTCGCGCGTGAACACCGCGTGCCGCTCCGGCCGCTCCCGCGAATCGAAACGATCCTCGCCGGCAGGCACCAGGTACTGCACCGAGCGCCAGAACGCCGGCCGCAGCGTCAGCGCGCCGTCGTGCAGCTCGACATAGACGACATTCCCGTCATGCTGCTCGTAGCGGCCGGTGTATTCAGCGAGATCGGCGACCGCCGGCGTGGCGATCGCGAGAAGAAGCAGCAGGAGCGTGCGCACGAAGCTTCATACGCACGCTCCCCGCCGCACGTTTCAATGCGCGAGCAGCCACTTGGCGATGTCGTCCCGCACCTGCGTCTGCAACGGCTCCTTATCCAGCGCCTCGGCCTTCAGACCCTCCATGCTCGCTTCGCGGCTCGGCACGTCGCGCATGAAGTGATCCATGTTCTTCTCCAGCAGCAGCGTGGCGTTGGGCGCCGCCTTCACGATCGCCTCATGCTCCGACGCATCGGTCACAAAGTCCGACGTGCCGTGAATCAGCAGCACCGGCACCTTCACCTTCTTCCAGAGCGCCGGCGGATCGAGCGCCGCGACCTGCTGCATGTACGACGGATGCGCGGGGTACTTCATGTACTCCTCGCAACCCGGCTGCTCCTTCACAATCGCCTCGGGCGCCTGCTTCTGCAGCAGCAGCTTTTCGGCGCAGGCGTGGCGCAGTTTCAGCTTCGCTTCGAGCGCGTCGCCGGTCGTTCCTTCCATCATCATCTGGCGGCGCGAGTTGATGTCTTCGTACTCGATCCATTTGTGGCCGGCGGTGGACATGGCCACGATGCCGCGGAACGGCAGCTCGGAGGCGAGGACGGGGGCGACCACGCCGCCGATGCTGTGGCCGACGAAGAAGACGCGCTGCGGATCGACAAAGTCGTACGTCACGAGCTTCTTGAATCCGGCGCGATAGCCGGCCAGCTCGTTCTCGAAATCCTGCAGCTGGCAGGGCATGCCTTCGCTGTCGCCCATGCCGCTCTTCTCGACGCGCATCACGACGAAGCCGCGGCGCGTGAGCTCCTGAATGAGCGCGATGTAGCCGTCCACCGCGGCGGGCGCACCGTCGAGCGAATAGCAGCCGATGCCGCCCGCGAAGAGCACGGCCGGATGGCGCTTCGCATCGTGCGGCTTGGTGATGATCGTGCGCCGCAGCGAATCGCCCGCGCGCGCGGAGTCGTAAATGGTGTCGAATTCCGTGCTCATTTCGCGCGGCGCTTCGACGAGCTTCACCGTCTTCTTCATCGTCTCGCCGCCGCGGACGATGACCAGCTCCGTATCGCCTACGCCGTGCGCGCGCATCGCGGAGATGAATTCGCCGGGGTGATTCACCGGTGTGCCGGCCAACGAAAGAATCACGTCGCCTTCCTGCAAACCGGCGGCGAGGGCCGGCGAGCCGGGGAAGACTTTGCCGAGCGCGACGCCTTTTTCAGCGGGCATGACCTGCGCGCCGAACATCGGGCGACGCTTCAGCATGTCGGCATTCGCGCTCAAAGCAACGAACAATAAGAGGAGGATCAGTTTGCGCATGCCTTATTTGTACCGCGACGCGGTCACGCGCGGAATCCGCTTCATCCCAGCGAAAGCGCCATTCGTCACAAGCCGAGGAGGGGAGCGACGCGTTCGCGGAAGGTGCGGCTGAGCGTGAGCTCCTTGCCGTCAGTCGTAATGACCAGCACGTCACCGCCGAACCAGGGACGCAGTTCGCGAATGGCGTCGATGTTCACGATCGTGGAGCGATGGATGCGCACGAACTTGCGGCGATCGAGCTTCGCTTCGAGCGCGGTCATCGTTTCGCGCAGGAGGTGACTTTCCGACGTGGTGTGCACGCGCGCGTAATTGCCGGCGGCTTCGATGAACGTGACGTCGCTGGTGCGGATGAATGACACGCGACCTTTCGATCGCACCGCGATGCGCTCCAGCGATTCGCCGCGCAGATCCTTGAGAATCGTGGCCAGCTTCTGCGCCACTTCGCCTTGCGCGAGCTGCGCGCGGGCGCGCTCCACGCTGCGGCGCAATCGCGCCGCTTCGACCGGCTTGAGCACGTAATCGAGCGCGTGCTCTTCGAACGCGCGGATGGCGTGTTCGTCGTACGCAGTGACGAAGATGATGGCGGGCGGGCGCGGCGATTCGAGGCTGGCCAGCACTTCGAAGCCGTCGCGCTCCGGCATCTCGATGTCGAGGAAAACGACGTCAGGCGCGAGTTGTTCGATGGCCTGCAGCGCTTCGATGCCGTCGCCGCATTCCGCGACGATCTCCACGTCGCTCTCGGTGGAAAGCAGGCGCCGCAGGCGCGTGCGCGCGAGCGGCTCGTCGTCGGCGATGACCACGCGCAGCATCAGCGCACCGCCTCGCGCAGCGGCATCGAGATCGTGATGTGCGCGCCGCCGCCTTCGCCGCTGGCGAGCTTCATCGATTGCGCTTCGCCGTGCATCTGCTCGAGGCGCACGCGCGTGTTGCGCAGGCCGATGCCTTCGTGCACCGGCTCGGTGAATCCGGCGCCGTTGTCGATCACTTCCAGCACGAGCTGACCACCGCTGCGGCGGCCGAGGACATCGAGGCGGCCGTGCTGGCGTTTGCGCGCCAGGCCATGGCGGAATGCGTTCTCGACGAGCGGCTGCAGGAGTAGCGGCGGCACGAGCGCGGAGAGGACGTTCGGCTCGACGTGGCGCTCGATGGCGATGGAATCGCTGAAGCGCGTTTGCTGGATGCCGAGGTAGAGATCGAGGAGTTGCAGCTCATCGCGGAGAGGGATTTCCTGGCGGTCGCCGAGATCGAGCGTGCCGCGCAAGAGATCGGCGAGCGACGTGGTCATGCGCTCCGCGGCGCGCGCGTCGGCGTGCAGCAGCTCGGCGATCGCGTTCAATGTGTTGAACAAAAAGTGCGGCTGGATTTGCGAGCGGAGCGCGCTCAATTGCGCGATCGAGAATTCGCGCTCCAGTGCGGCGCGGCGGCGCGATTCGTCGAGCAGATGCACGACGCCGACGATCAGCCAGTAGAGAACGAAGTCGTTATAGAAGCTGCGGATCGACAGCGCGCGCATCATTTCGGGCGTGAGCCGCGGATCGTGGAGCAGCGCCGGCATCAGCGCAAAGCTGATCGCGCAGTCGGTGCCGTAGAAGGCGAGGGCGAACAGGAAGTGCAGCGCGGCGCGCGGCGCGACACGGCCGCGCGCAATCGGCCAGCGCCGTGCGAGTGAGGCGATGGCCAGTGCGAAGAGCGCCCAGATGATGAAGTGCGGGGCGACGCCGAGGAGGGCGCGGTGCCAGGAGACGGGCTGGTGGAGGGCGCGGGCCACGAAATAGTCCGGGATGGCGAAGGCGAGCGTCAGCACGATCCACGCGCCGGCGGCGATCGCCGCCATCCTGCCGCGACTGATGCGCGATTCCATAGTGCCTTCGGTCATGCCCGCGGGAGTATGCGGCACGGCGCGCGCGGTGTGACCACGTTTGATCCCATGAAATTGACGGCTCGTCACAATTTCACCCCGTAGTGGATCACGTCCGCATGAAGATGATGGCGATGAGATCGCTCGTTGCGCTGTTCCTCTTTCTGGCCGGTTGCGCGCATAGCGCCACGATGCCGTCCGCTGCCTCTGCGCCGTCGCAAAAACTGCTGCTGGTCGTCAATCAAGGGTCGCAGACGATGTCGTTCGTCGATCCGGTGGCGATGACTGTGTTGTCGTCGATTCCGATGGCGCCGGCGCCGCACGAGATTGCGGTGTCGGAAGACGGCAAGACTGCGTATGTGGCGCTGTACGGCAATCGCGAAGTGGTCGGCGAGCAGATCGCGGTGATCGACGTGGCGTCGCGGGCGGAGGTGAAGCGGCTGTCGCTGGCAGGACACAAGCGGCCGCACGGATTGGTCGTGCGCGGCTCGCAGTTGTTCGCGACCTCGGAGATGTCGAAGGAAGTGCTGCGTCTCGATCGCGCCTCGGGTGCCATCGATTGGACAGGCGCAACCGGTGCGGCGGGCAGTCACATGATCGCCGTGACGGCGGACGCGAAGCGCGTTTACAGCGGCAACATCGGCAGCGATTCCGTTTCTGTGATCGACGTTGTGGAAGGCGAGACGCCGAAGCAGATCACGGTCGGCAAAGGGCCGGAAGGGATCGCGCTGTCGCCCGATGGCAGCGAAGTGTGGGCCGCGCATCGCGGTGGCGGCGGCGTTTCTGTGATCGACACGAAGAGCGAGAAGGTCGTGGCCACGCTGCTCCCGGAAGTCGTGAGCGCGCGCGTGGCCTTTACGCCGGACGGAACGAAAGTGCTGCTCTTCGACATGCCGAGCGGCAACTTGATCGTGATCGATCGCGCCGCGCGCAAAGAGCTCGGCCGCATTGCGCTGCCGGGCATGCCTGGCGGCGGCATTGTGGCGGGCGATTCGCGCACGGCGTATGTCTCCGTGTACGAGCCGTTCTCGGTCACGCGCATCGATCTGCAGGCGATGAAGATCACCGGCAGCGTGGAGACGGGCATTGCGCCCGACGGCATGGTGCTGGTGGAGTGACGATCGGCGAGTGACGTAGCATCGGCGGATGAATCGCCGCAAGCAGATCGCCATCGCCGCTGTCGCCATTCTCGCGCTGGCGTGGTTGCTCTGGCCGTCGCCGTACAGCCGCGTCAAGAACCTCGACTCGACCGGCGGCAACGTCATCGCGTTCGGCGATTCGCTCACTGCCGGCTACGGCGCGAACGCGGGCGAGGATTACCCGTCGCGCCTCGCTGCGCTCGCGTCGACTCCGATCCTCAACGCCGGCGTGAGCGGTGACACGACGGAATCCGCACTGGCGCGCCTCGACCCCGACGTCCTCCAACGCGATCCCCGCATCGTCATCGTCGGCCTCGGCGGCAACGACTTCCTGCAGAACATCCCCATCGCCACGACCGAAGCGAACCTGCGCGAAATCGCGCGCCAAATTCAGAAAGCGGGCGCGATGGTCGTCCTCCTCGGCTACCGCTTCCCGAGCGTCACCGCGAATTACGAAGGGATGTACGCGCGCGTGGCTAAAGAAGAACGCTGCCTGCTCATCCCCGATCTCCTCAACGGCATCATCTCCAACCCTTCGCTCAAGAGCGACGAAATCCACCCCAACGCCGCGGGCTATCAGCTGATGGCGGAGCGCGTGGCGGGGCCGTTCGGGAAGTTGCTGAAGAAGGCCAAGCAAGCGCGATAAGCGCTGGCGATGAGCGGGCGTCCGGCTCGTCACTATGCAGTCACAATTGCGATCGAGCGACGCTCCTGCGGCGAAAAAATCGCTGCAGGAGGCAATGGCTCATGCAATCCATATTCTGTCGTGGAAGTGCGGCGATCGCTGCTGCAATGGTCGCCGTCATGCTGTTGTTCGCAAGCGGACCGGCGGCCGCGCAATGTAATCCGTACTCCGATCCAACGTGCGGCGAATCATCCGCGCAAGGACCGGACGTCGGCTTCTCTCCATCGGGCGGCACGTTCCTGCCGGAGGAGCAATCGGGCGGCTTCACACTGCCGGTCACGATCTCGTTCCTCGATGCAGACGGACTCGATCCGTCGACGCTGCAGATAAGACGATGGGAGGGAGCGAGCTCCGTCCCGCTGTCGCTGGCGTGGAGCACGAACGTGGACGGCACCCGCGGAACCGCCAGCGGCAACGTGACGTTCGGATTCGGCGAACACGTGCTCGTCGCGGAGATCTCCGACCGCCGCGGCAATAAGGGCTCGGGCCGCGCGACATTCACGTTCAGCGGCAGCGACCAGACCCTGCCGGTTTTGTTCGCTGACAGCTATCACAGTGACTACCGCGATACGGCGCTCGGCGGGCTGGTGCTCACGTATAGCGGCCCGTCGTACACGAGCATGGGAACGTCGCGCACGATCGGTGCGCTGATGCACAATTCGGAGCTCGCCAGGCCCACCGGATCGGTGCTCGTCGACGCGCGTCCCGGCTCTGCGAATGCTTCAGAAATCGTGGCGATGTCGCTGCGCGTGGAGCGGCGCACCGACTCCAGCCTGATGTTCCCCGAAGTCTTCTACAAGCTCGCCGGCGCCGGTGACCGCCAGCGCCTCGGCGCCAACTGGAACTGGACCGTCGACGGCACGCCCACGGGCGCGTATCGCGGATGGGCGGTCGTTCGTGCGTACAAGGCGGATAAGACATACAAAGAGACGCGATTGCCGATCCGCTGGCTCGTCCTGAATGCGTCGAAGAGCCGCTATGGCGCCGGTTGGATTCTGGCCGGCGTGAAGCGAATCCATACCGCGGTGGAAGGCGTGATGATGGACGAGGGCAATGGCGTGCTCCGCTTCTACGCCGGCACTTGCGGCTCCGGTTTTGCGGACTGTACGTACACGACGCCGGCGGGCGATCACAGCCGGCTCGTTTATCGTCCCACCACCAAGACTTACCTTCGCACCTATCCGGACGGCGGCTATGAAACCTTCGCTGGCGTTGCGGACGGCGGCCTCATGACCGCGAGCAGCGACCGCTTCGGCAACAGCACCAAGGTCGAATGGCAGTACACGCAGGACGGGACCAATACGCCGGTCGTATCGCGCATTACCGATCCGGTCGGGAAGATGACGACCTTCGCCTACGACGCGTCGTGGTATCTGGCGAGTGTGACCACGCCCGGCGGTGGCGCCTACACGGTTTCGCTCAACAGCGCCAAAGCGATTACGGAGATTCTCGGCGCACGCAATCTGCGGCTGACCTACACCGACAGCTTCCGCAAAGTCGCTTCGTGGAACTGGAGCTATGGCGCGGGAAGCATTGCCGATCCCGCACGAACGACGGATGTGACTTACGACGACGGGGGCAAAGTCAAAACGATCACCGCGCCGACGATCACGATCAGCGACGGCTCGACGGCCCGGCCGCAAACGGTTTATCGATCGATTGAAAAGGTCGTCGTTCCGGAGCAGTGGTGGCTGCCGTCGACCTCAGTCGACAATCCTGCGCCTGCCGTTCCTGCCACCGCAGCGCTCACGGAAGTCACCGATCCCGCAGGGCATACGACGAAGCTTGCGCCGAATCGCTACGGCCATCCGACCATCGTCATCGACCCGCTCGGCAACGTGACGAACATGACGTGGAACGCGGACGGGATGCTCGTCAGTCTGCTCAGTCCGACCGAGAGCCGCAACAATTACTACGACCGCAACGGCAACCTCCTGCAGAGCATCGTGAACGGCGCCACGGTGTTCGAAGCGTCGTACGACTCGACAGGCTCGCCGGAATTCGTCATGAACGGGCGCAATGCGAACTGGTACGAGTACGGCCCGCGCGGCGAAGTCACGAAGACGTGGTACGGCAAGCGTGACGATTCGAACAAGACGGCCACGCGTTACGAGTACAACGCGCGTTATCAGGTGACCGCCGTGGTCGATCCGAAGGGCGCGCGCAGTGAATGGTCGTACGAGAACAACGTCTGGAAGAATGCCGACTATGTGCGCATTCACCGCGACGACGGCACGAGCGTCACGACCTCTTTCACATACGATGACGCGAGCCGCGTTCGGACCGTCACGGATCCGCTCAATGGCACCACGACCAGCGATTACGATGCGCTCAATCGTCCGGTGCGCACGCTCGACGCACTGGGCCTGGCGACGTCGTTTCAGTACACCGGCGCCAATCTCACGAAGGTGACGGACACCGCCGGCAAAGCGTATGGCTTCGCATACAACGCCTCGGGATGGCTCGAGTCCGAGAGTTTCCCGGACGGCGGCACGCGCACGTACAAATACGATCGCGACGGGTTGCAGACGGCCGTCACCGATCGCCGCGGATTAAGCATCGGTCTGTCGTACGACGCCGGCCATCGGGCAGTGACTCGCGTCGCCGATGGAGCGACCACCACCTTCGGATATCCCGACCTGTTCACGACGGTCGTGACGAACAACGAAAGCACCATCACGACGAAGCTCGTGCCGGGCGTGGGCAGTCTCGACAGCGTGACCTCGACGCTGGCCGGAAAACGCTTCGAGATCAAGCGCGTCTATGACCCGAACGACGCCCTGCGCAACCTCGGCTTCGATCTGAAGACGTTCACCGGCGACGTCGCCGGCCCCACGAGCTCGATGCGCTTCGGCATCGACTTCCGCCCGAACGACGTCTCCCTCGGCGCCACCTATTCGCTGACGGACCTGACCGGCCGCGTCTCGACGATCAATATGGACACGGCGGGCCATCCCGTGCGGATCACGTTGCCGAACGGCGTCACGCAGTCAC
>DASSMK010000332.1:0-4427 GCA_035688915.1 Thermoanaerobaculia bacterium | reverse complement strand
GAGCGGTGGCAGAATAGCCATACACATGTACAACGATATGAGGCTGCTGGGCGGCATCGCCGCAGCAATTGCCGTGGCATTGACGATCGCGCTGATCGCGCGCGGCGAACGGCTAGAGGTCGTGCGCAATCCGCTGGCGTCGTGGCATTGGATCGCCGTGACCGCGCTCGTTGTCGTGTCGGCGATCGCGACGCGAGCGAGCTGGGACGCGATCAAGAAGAACGACGTCGGCCTGGGGCAAACGAGCGGCGCGGTTCAATGGGCGTACACGTCGAAGGGTGTGGCAGAGACGATGGCGAGGTACACAGACCGCGCGCAAGCGATTCGCGGCGTGATGATCGACAGCATCGCCTTCATCCCCTCATACGTTCTGCTGTTGGCGAGCTTCGCGTTCGCCGTCGCAAAGTACACCGGCCAACCGTGGCTCGTGATCGCCGGCTGGCTCGTGCCGCTCGCCGGCGCGCTCGACTACCTCGAGAACGCCGGCATCTACCTCGCCCTCGGCAACGTCACGACTGCCGTCGCACCGCTCACCTACGCCGCCAGCCAGCTCAAGTGGCTGATCGTCTTCACGGTTCCGCTCTTCACGCTCTTCGCAGGGCTGGCCGCCCCGCTCGCACGCCTCCTGCATCGCTGAGCCGCGCTACAATCCCCGCTCCTTCGGGGACCTCATGAAGAAGTTCTACATCACCACCGCCATCCATTACGTCAACGACGACCCGCACATCGGGCACATGTACGAGAACATCGTCGCCGACGTGATCGCGCGCCACCGGCGCCGCATGGGCGACGACGTCTGGTTCCTCACCGGCACCGACGAACACGGCCAGAAGATCGAGCGCTCCGCGGCGAAGGAAGGCATCCTCCCCATCGAGCTCGCCGATCGCGTCGTCACCACGCATCACGATCTTTGGAAGCGCCTCGACATCAGCCACGACGATTTCATCCGCACGACCGAATCGCGCCATCGCCTCGGCGTGCTCGAGCTGATCCGCCGCATCCAGGAACACAACCCCGACGACATCTACCTCGGCGAGCACTCCGGCTGGTACTGCCAGAGCGAAGAGACGTTCATCCCCGAGAATCAGGTCCGCAACGGCAAAGATGACAGCGGCCACGCCGTCGAATGGACGACCGAGCGGAACTACTTCTTTCGCCTCTCCGCGTACACGCAGCGGCTGCTCGAGCACTACCGCGCGCATCCGGAATTCGTCTGGCCGCCGACGCGCCTCAACGAAGTGATCGCGTTCGTCGAGCAAGGGCTGAAAGACCTCTCCATCTCGCGCAGCTCGATCAAGTGGGGCATCCCGTTTCCGGGCAACCCCGATCACGTGATCTACGTCTGGATGGACGCGCTGACGAACTACATGTCGGCGCTCGGCTTCGGCAGCGCGCACGAGGAAAAGTACGCGCACTTCTGGCCCGCCGATATTCACCTGATCGGCAAAGACATCGTGCGCTTCCACGCCGTCTACTGGCCGGCGTTCCTCATGGCTGCGGGTCTGCCGCTGCCGCAGCGCGTGATCGGCCACGGCTTCTGGCTGCGCGATCACGAGAAGATCTCGAAGTCGCTCGGCAACGTGGTGCGGCCGTACAACATCATCAATGACTTCGGCGCCGACACGCTGCGCTACTACGTGACGCGCGAGATGGTGTTCGGCCAGGATCAGGATTACTCCGACCAGTCGCTGCTCGCGCGCTACAACGCCGATCTGGCGAACGATCTCGGCAACACGCTGTCGCGCGCGATCAAGATGTCGGACACGTACTTTGGCGGTAAGACGCCGCCGACGCATTGCGACGACAACGATCTGATGCGCACCGCGCGCGCCGTCGTGCCGCAGTTTCTCAAGCACATGGACGATCTCGCGTTCAACCGCGCGCTCGATGCCGTGTGGGAGCTGCTCGTGGCGGTGAACTCGTACATCGTCAATCGCGAGCCGTGGAAGAAGTTCAAGGAAACCGGCGCGGATGAAACGCTGTCGCGCGTCATCTGGAACTGCCTCGAATCGCTGCGCATCATCTTCGTGATGATGGCGCCGTTCATGCCGCGCACGTCGCGCGAAGCGTTGTCGCGCCTCGGCGCCGATCCCGATCGGATCGATGCCGCGTCGCTCGAATGGGGCGGGCTCGCCGCCGGTGCGCCGGTGCGCGCGACCGATCCCATCTTTCCGCGCGTCGACATCGCGCAATACCTCGGAGGAGAGAACAAGACCGTGGAAGAAACGAAACCGGAAGCTCCCGCTGCGCCGGCGAACGCTGGCCCGCCTATCGAAACGACTCAAGCCGTCGCGCCGGGCACCGCGAAGATCAGCATCGACCAATTTTTCGAGACCGATCTGCGCGTCGCGGACGTGCGCGCCGCTGAGCGCGTGCCGAAATCGAAGAAGCTCATCAAGCTCACCGTCTTCACCGGCGAAGAAGAGCGGACTATCGTGGCCGGCATCGGCACCAAGTACGCGCCGGAAGAATTGGTGGGACGAAAGATCGTGATCGTGGCGAATCTGCAGCCGGCGAAGCTGATGGGCATCGAGTCGAACGGCATGGTGCTCGCCGCGTCGATCGAAGGCGAGCCGTCGCTGCTGGCCGTCGACCCGAGCGTGCCGGCCGGCACGAAAGTTCGCTGACGCAACAAACGTTTGGAGCGGCGGGCGCCCTCGCCCGCCGGTAATCTTGCGCGAACCTCGGCGGGCGAGGCGCCCGCCGCTCCAACACTCCGCGCGACTGCACGTTCAGCGGTTCAGCTTTCCATCATTCGCAGATGGCGGCACGCGGCGACGGACCTACATTGTCGCTGTCGCTGATCGTGGAACTCGGCAGCGACCCAGCCGCCGCGCTCGTGCGCGATGCCCCGCTTCCCTTGGCCAGGGAAGCGGGTTTTATTTTGTGGCGAGGTCGGCGACGTGCTCCGCGAACGGCAGCGCGCAGGTGAAGCCGGGCGAGACCGCGTTGAGGATGTGCAGCGACCGCTGGTCGCGCTCGAACACGAAATCCATCTCCAGCGCCGCTTTGCGCGTGTCGTAAAGCTGCGCGCGAATGCCCGGCCTGCCCCACTCCACGTAATCCTCGACGCGCACGCCGCGCGCGAGCTTCGACGCGAGCTGCACGAGATGCGGGCGCGAGTACTTGCGCAATTCGGCGATGGCGAGACGCCGATAGGCAGAATCCGTGGTCACCATGCGGGCGTCGCGGCCGAGGATGGTGAGGAGCTCGCGGAGATCGAAGTTGTCGAGGCCGCGGTACTGCTCGCGCCACAGCGCGGGAATGGCGGTGGGTCCGATCTTGGTGTGGCCGTCGACGGTGATCGTGAAGTGGACGCCGAGGAAGGGAAAACGGGGATCGGGGACGGGATAGATGTGTGTGCGGAGGGAGCCTTCCGGCTCGCGCGAGTACAGATAGAGGCCTTTGAACGGCAGGATGCGGTAGTGCTGCGCGAGGCCGAAACGGCGCGCGATCGTGTCGGCTTGCAGGCCGGCGGCGTTGATGAGGAAACCGGCCGGTTGATCGCGATAGATTTCGCCGCGGCGGATCTCGATGCCTTCGGCTTCCGCGTCCTTTGCTAATGATTGCAGCACGGCGAGTGGATCGATCGTCGATGTGGCCGGCGACCAGATAGCCCGCTGGTGCGTGATGGCGCGTGGCTCGATTGCGCGCGCTTCGTCTTCGCTGATCATCTGCAGCGTCACGCCGTTGGCCACGCCGCGGCGGTGCAGTTCGTCGAGTCGCGGCAGATCTTCATCGCTAGACGCGACGACGAGCTTGCCGCACTGGCGGATCGGCAGCTTCCGCTCGAGGCAGTACTGCGTGAGCGCTTCGTTGCCGATACGGGTGAATCGCGCTTTCAGCGAGTCGGGCGAGTAGTAAAAGCCGGCGTGGAGCACGCCGCTGTTGCGGCCACTGGCGTGCTGGCCGAGGAGGGGTTCTTTTTCGAGAACGAGGACGTGGGCGGTGCGGTGGCGGCGCTTCAATGCGCGCGCGACGGAGATGCCGATCACGCCGCCGCCGGCGATGAGGAAATCAGGGATGCGTTTGGCCATCGAGGACGCGCGATTGTACGTCCGCGGCCATGACAGAATGCGGCGATGCGCCGTCACTCGTTCATCCTTCTTTTCATCGCTGTTTTTCTCGCGCCGTTTGCCCATGGCCAGCGGCACCGGGCCGTCGGCAGCGGCGACACGATCGTCGTCGGCGGACTGTTCTCGCTGACCGGCGAAGGGGCGACGCTGGGCAACGCCAGCGAAGCGGCGCTGGAGCTTGCGGCGCGCGATATCAACGCCGAATTCGCGTCGCTCGATCTTCCCTATCGCGTGGCCACGATGGCTTGCGACACGAAGCTCGTTCCTGCCGAAGCGTTGCGTTGCACGCAGTCACTGCACGCGGCGGGCGCGGACATCGTCATCGGCCCGCAGACGAGCGCCGAAGCGGGA
>DASSMK010000331.1:0-16222 GCA_035688915.1 Thermoanaerobaculia bacterium | reverse complement strand
CCGCCGCTCCACTGTCCAGCGCCAGCGCGAATACAATCCGCGTTCATATGAGCAGCGCTGCCGTCACCACCACCACACTTCCGTTTCCGCTCGCCCGTCGCGGCAAAGTGCGCGACGTGTATGACCTCGGCGACCGCTATCTCTTCGTCGCCACCGATCGCATCTCCGCGTTCGACGTCGTCCTCTCGCCCGGCATCCCGGACAAAGGCACGATCCTCACGCAGATCTCGAACTTCTGGTTCCGCCGCTTCGCGCAGCCGGAGAACCACATCCTGGAGAGCGATTTCGATCGCTTTCCGGACGACATTCGCAAACATGCAGAGCTGCGCGGCCGCAGCGTGCTGGTGAAAAAGTGCGAAGTCGTGCCGGTGGAGTGCGTCGCGCGCGGCTATCTCGTCGGCTCCGGTCTCAAGGAGTACAAGGAGACGGGCAAGGTCTGCGGGATCGAGCTCGAGCCCGGCCTCACCACCGCCAGCAAACTGCCGCAGCCGATTTTCACGCCGGCCACGAAGGAAGATACCGGCCACGACATCAATATCTCGTTCGAGCGGATGGCGGAAATCGTCGGTCACGACCTCGCGTCGCAGCTGCGCGATCTCACGCTTTCGCTCTACTCGGAAGCGGCGGAGTACGCGCTGACGCGCGGCATCATCATCGCGGATACGAAGTTCGAATTCGGTCTGCTCGACGGCCGCATCATCTGGATCGACGAAGCGCTGACGCCCGATTCATCGCGTTTCTGGCCTGCCGATTCCTACAAGGTCGGTAAGAACCCCCCGTCGTTCGATAAGCAGTTCGTGCGCGACTGGCTGGAGACGACCGGGTGGGACAAAAACCCTCCGGCACCCGAATTGCCCAGCGATGTGGTGGAGAAAACCCGCGAAAAATATCTCGAGGCGTACAGGGAGCTGACAGGGGAAGAGCTGCGCGTGTGAGTGTGGACCGGCAGGGAAATCCCGAGGGACCTCTTGGACGCTTCCTTGAACCTTACCGGATGGCCGCGCAATATAGCAGAAGTTTGGAAGGAGTGCCACTACCGGATCGGAAGCCAGCTGTCAGACAACTTCTGACCGCTGGCCGCTGGCCGCTGATCGCCATGGAATGAAGCGCCATCCTGTCCTACTCGTTGTAGGAATCCTTCTGATAGTGCTTGCGCTCATCGGAGGCACTGCCTACGTCTTCTTGCGCGCGGCCAAACGCGCGGTGACGAGCGTCGTGCCGCAGAAGCGCGAAGAGATGATCGACATCTCGGCGCTGGTCACGCAGGTGCGCGAGCTGAATCGCCTGGAGACGGCGTCGATGCACGTGCTGCACGTCAGTACGATCCAGCAGTCGTACACGATGGTGCCGAACGCGCTGGGCGGCGACGAGATCACGTTCCTCGCCGCGGGTGACGTGATCGCGGGCATCGATCTGTCGCAGCTGAAGCAGCACGACGTCTGGCGCGAGCCGGACGGCACGCTCGTGTTGCGCATGCCGCCCGCGCAGGTGCTCGTGACGCGCGTCGACAATCGCGAATCGCGCGTGCTGAATCGCAAGACCGGCGTGCTGCGCCGCGCGGATCAGGATCTGGAGACGCGCGCGCGGCAGCATGCGGAAAGCGAGATCCGCGCGGAGGCGCTGCGCAAAGGAATCATCGCGCTCGCGCAGACGAACGGCGAGAAGAAGCTCTCCGATCTCATGCGCACCCTCGGCTTCCGCCGCGTGAAGTTCGTCACCCTCCCGGCAGCAGCCCCTTCGCCACGCTGACGGCGCGGCGCAGCGCAGCGCTCTTGTTCTCGGTCTCCACGTACTCCGAGGCGGGATCGGAGTCGAAGACGATGCCGGCGCCGGCTTGCACGTACGCGCGATCGTCTTTCAGCAGCACCGTGCGGATCGTGATGCAGGAGTCGAGATTGCCGGAGAAGCTGAAGTAGGCCACCGCGCCGGCATACGGTCCGCGGCGCGTCGTTTCGAAGCGATCGATCAGCTCCATCGCGCGAATCTTCGGCGCGCCGCTGACGGTGCCCGCCGGAAAGCACGCTAGAAACGCATCGACCGGCGTCCGTTCTTCAGCGAGTTTGCCGGAGACGTCGGTGACGAGATGCATGACGTGGCTGTAGCGCTCCACGTGGCAGAAATCGGAGACCTCGACGGAGCCGCTCGCGCAGACGCGGCCGAGGTCGTTGCGGCCGAGGTCGACGAGCATGAGGTGTTCGGCGTTCTCTTTCGGATCGGCGCGGAGCGACGTCTCGTGCGCGAGATCCTCCGCGTGCGTGCTGCCGCGCGGACGCGTTCCGGCGATCGGTCGCGTCTCGACGAAGTCGTTCGTGACGCGCACGAGCATCTCCGGCGACGCGCCCACGAGCGTGCACTCTTCGGTGTGCAGCAGGAACATGTACGGCGACGGGTTGATTGAGCGCAGCGTGCGATAGAGCGTGAGCGCTTCGCTGGTCGGAAACTCCGTCTCCCACCGCTGCGAGAGGACGATCTGGAAGATCTCGCCGGCAGCGATCTCCTCCTTCGCGTCGCGCACCATCTGCTCGAAGGAATGGCGTGTGTGATTCGACGTGAACGCGATCTCCGGCGCGGAAGCAGGAAACGCGAGCGGCTGCAGCGTGGCGCGCGTGAGCTTCTCGATCGCGCGCGCGAGGCGCGCTTCGCCTTCTTCGAGCGACCCGTCTTTGGTGAAGACGTTCGCCACGACGAAGAGCTTCTGCTTGACGTGATCGAAGACGACCACGTTGTCGAAAAAGAGCAGCTTGGCGTCGGGGATGCCGTCCTCTGTCTTCGTATCCGGGATGCGCTCGCTCCAACCGGCCACGCCGTACGCGAAGTAGCCAACCGCGCCGCCGAAAAAGGGTGGCAGCTTGTCTTCGTTCCAGACGCGCAGCGGCACGAGCTCGCCGTTGAGCAGCTGCACCGGATCGCGCGTGTCGCGATCGAAGCGCAGATTGCGGCGCGGTTCGAAACCGACGAACGAATAGCGGCCGAGGTTTTCGCCGCGTTCGACGCTTTCGAAGAGGAAGGCTTCGGCGGTGCCGTGCGACAGCGCGTGAAAGGCCACGAGCGGCGTGAGCGTGTCGGCGCTGAGCTCGCGGACGATGGGGATGACGTCGTACTCCGCGGCGAGTGCGCGGAACTGTTCACCATTCATCGGAAGATCCTCATAAAGAGCTCGTGCTGCCGCACCGCTTGCGCGTCGAGCAGCGCGCGGCCGTCGATGCGTTGCTGCGCATCGACGCGGCGCGGCTCGGCCGCATATGCGGCTTCGATGTACGTCGTGCAGCGCGGAAGCTCGACCGCGACGCCGGACGGCAGCGTATTGATGACCAGATCGCCGTCGAATTGCGCGAGTACGTCGAGCGGCGCGTCGGCTTTCTCGACGGTGCGGTTGTAGACGGTGGCGCGGATGCCGGCGCGTTGCAGCGCGACCCGCGCGGCGCGCGCGGTGCCGCCGGCGCCGATGATCGCGGCGTGCTGCGCGTTCGGGAGCAGCGCTGCGAAGCCATCGACGTCCGTGTTGTCCGCGACGACCTCGTGGCCGAGGTTGACGAGCGTGTTGACGGCGCGCGCTTCGACGGCGTTCGGAGCGATGGTCGCGCCGATGCGTTGCGCGAACGCGAATGCGTCGTCCTTGAATGGCGCGGTGACGGAGAGTCCGCACGGCTCGCCGGCCAGGAACGCCTCGGTGATCTCCGTGAACGAGGCGATGGAAGCGATGGTGTAGGCGGCGGAGACGCGCTTCTCGCGGAAGAGACGATTGTGGATCGAGGGTGAGAGGCTGTGCCCCGCGGGATCGCCAACTACCGCGAAGACCTTTTCCGCGTGCAGATCTTCGCGAGTGTTGCCGTAGATCTCTAGCGCGCGCGACAGCGCGAGCTGCGACGGCGCGGCCACGTTCGACGCGGCCACGAACGTCAGCGTGGAGCCACGGAACGGCGCGAGGATGCGCGTGTACAACCCGCGCTCGCCCATGCCGATCACGCTAAGTGTTGGAGCGGCGGGCGCCTCGCCCGCCGGTTTTGGCGCGAGATTCTCGGCGGGCGAGGGCGCCCGCCGCTCCAACAGCAGCGCGAGCAGGCGCTGGTTGTCCGCAAAGTTCTGCGGCGTGGCGGCGAGCTTCGTGTACGCGCAACCGCGCGCGAGCATCTTCGCGGCGATCGCTTCGACGTCGCGCATCCCTTCGTAATCGTGATGCGAGAGCACCGTGCGCTCCGGCACGTCGATCGTCACGCCGTCCTGCCACTCGACATCCACGAGATCGATGCCCGCCTGCAGCGCCGCATGCACGTCCGGCACGCGCGAGCCGCGGTACGTGAGGAGCAGCGGCTTAGCCGTGGCGCGGCGCAGCGCATCGAGATCGATCGACGGCCACCGCTCGGCGCGAATCTCCACGCCGTCGTGATCGTCGCGCAGCGCGCCGATCGCCGCGATGGCCGCTTCGCACGTCTCCTCGTAAATCGTGACGAACAGTTTCATGAGCAACAAAAAACCTCTTCCCGCGCGGCGCGCGAAAAGAGGTCAAGAAGGTGCTCAGTCCTGTCGCGCGCGTCCGGTTATCGGGTCTGCCACCACCAATAGGTACGCGCGTTCATCGCGGGCGAGAGTAAAGGGGCACCGCCCCCGCGTCAAGCGGGACGCAGTTCCACGTTGAGCATGTCCATCCGCTCCTTCGCCGCATTCGCGCGACGCGTGTCTCCCGCGCGAGCCCACATGCTCTGCAGGTTCGCGAGGACGCGCACGAGCGTTTCGCGGCCCGTCCAGGCACGCAGGTGCTCGCTCGTCAGACGAATGCTGCCGCCGCTGATCTGGCGCAGCAGCTCCGCGATCTCCGGCAGCGTGAGCGTCGTGCCGCCGTGGAACGGATCGACGTAGACCTCGTTCAGCTCGAACGCCACCTTCACCAGGTAATGGCCCGGCAGACCGACTCCCGTCGCCGTGAGACCGAGCTTCGTCGCCACGTGCAGGAAGATGATCGACAGCGTGATGGGGATGCCCAGCTTGCGATCGATGACTTCATTCAAATGCGCGTTCCGCGGGTCGTAGTACGACGATGTGTCGCCCGCGTAGCCGTCGACGTCGAACATCTCCGCGTGAAGGTGACCTAAGCGAAAGATGGGCGGCTCGCCGGCGGTGCAGCGCGCGGCGACTCGCGCGGCCAAACCATCGAGCTCGTCGACGTAGCCATTCACATCCAGCCGCGGGTAATCCTCCAGCGCGATGAGCAGCGCGCCGCGGGCGAGGTTCTCGTTCGTGATCTCCCCTTCCGCGTACTCGCGGAAACGGCGGCGGGCTTCCATCGGGTGAATCAACATGGCCGCGTGAAGCTAGAGCACGTCTCCTGCCGGAGTGTAGTCTGGTCGCGTGAAGATCGAACGGAGCGAGGCCATCATCCTGCACACGTTCCCGGCCCGGGAGCGCGACAAGATGGTGGTCTTCCTCACGCCCGAGCACGGCAAGCGCAAAGGGTGGGCGTATGGCGCGCGCGGCATCAAGAGCCGCTTCGGCGCCTCGCTCGAGCCCCTCGCCAAAGTCCGCCTCGGCTTCGTCTCCCGTGAACAGGACGATCTCGTGCGCATCGAATCGATCGATCTGATCCGCTCGCTCTTCCCCGCGCAACAGCATCTCGCGAGCAGCGTCGCCGCGACGTACATCGCGGAGTTGGTCGATACCTTCGCGCCGGCGGACGATCCGGCGGAGCTGATTTATCGACTGCTCGATCGCACGACGGAAGCGCTGCTCGAACGCGCGCCGCCGCTGGCGATCGTGGCGTACGCGGAGATCTGGATGCTGCGCCTGGCCGGCATCTTCCCGTCGCTGCGCAACTGCATGGAGTGCGGCTCCGCGCTCACGCGTCCGCTCCGCTTCGACCAGCGCATCGAAGGCTTTGTCTGCGATCACTGCGCGAGCCGCGACGCGTTCGTGATCGGCAACGAGATCGCGGACGCGATCGAATCGATGCGACTCCCGGCGACAGAGTTCGCCGCGCTACGGATTCCGAACGAAACGCTGTTCGAAGTGCGCTCGCTGGCCGGCACCGTGCGCCGCAATTTTCTCGGCTACGAGCTGAAGTCATTCGAAGTGCTGGCGAGCGTGATCAGCTCATAATGCGCGGATGCGCAAGCTCGCTCTCGTTCTCCTTTTCGTCAGCACGACCGCCTTAGCTGCTGACCAAACCGCACGCGTGAACGCGATGCTCGACGCGTGGCACGGCGCGGCGTCGAAAGCCGACGAAACCGCCTACTTTGCCGCCATGACCCCCGAGTTCATCTTCCTCGGCACCGACGCGACGGAACGCTGGAACGTGCAGGCCTTCCGCGAGTTCGCGCATCCGTACTTTGCGAAAGGCAAAGGGTGGACGTTCACGCCGCGCGAGCGCCACGTGATCTTCTCCCCTGCCGGCGACGTGGCGTGGTTCGACGAAAAGCTCGACAGCGCGACGTACGGCGATTGCCGCGGCAGCGGCGTGGTGCGCAAGGTGAACGGCGCGTGGAAGATCGCGCACTACAACCTGACCATTCCGATTCCGAATGATCTGGCCAAAGACGTGGTGGCGAAGATTCGCGCCGCGAAGTGAGACCGCGCGCTGATCGTCAGCGCATCCAGCGCTCGATCAGCGCGGCCAGCTCCACTTCCCTGCCGCCGAAACCGTGATCGGCGTCGCGCATGATGGCCAGCTCGATCTTCTCGTTCGCGCCGATCGCTTCAGCGAGCACCGCCACGCAGCCGGGCACGTCGTCGTAGCAATACTCGTCGTTCTCGCCGTAGACGAAGAGCGACGGCTTGCGGATCGCTTTCACGTAGCGGAAGCGCGCGCGGCGCGAGAGCTGCACGTCGCGCAGCACTTCGCCGAACGGGAAGACGTTGTAATCGCCGTCCGGATTGGCCATGTCGTAGAACGCGCGCCAGCTCATCGGCATCGATGAGAGGCGCGACGACACGAGCTCGTCGCCGCGCTTTTCCTTGATCATCGCGCGCGCTTTTTCGATAGCTGCGCGAAAGCGTTTCTCACCGAGCTGCAGATGCAGGAGACCGGTGTCGTCGCCGCCGGCGAGCAGCACGTAGCGCTTCACCGGATTGCGCGGTTTGTAATGATCGTAGACGGCGATTTTGTTCGCGCCGGTGGAGTGGCCGACCAGCGTGAAGTCGCGATAACCGCGCGCGCGCAGGTTGACCAGCGCGCCGTCGATGTCTTTCACGCAATCGCGGATGACCTCGTGCGCGGAGCCGCCCGAAATGCTGCGCTTCCTGCGCGTGGAGCGCAGACGACGCAGCACGTGCGCGCCTCGATTATTGAACGCGAAGAAGGCGATGCCGGCGCGCAGAAACTCGTCCGCCAGAATGTTCGTGCGCTTCGAGTCGAACACGGACGCGCCGCCGGTGCCGTGCAGAAAGACGATGGCGCGTTTCGTCGCGCGAAACGGCTCGTACAGCAGGCCGACCAGCTCGATGCCGTCGGTCGCTTCGAAGCGAACGAGTCGCGTCAGCGGCTCGCGATGATTTGCGTTCCGTCCCAGCGCCACTGTTTCTCCTTCGTCAGATGCGCGCCGCCGAGCCAGTAGTCGGGCTCGTTCAGCGTCAGATCGTCCGCTTCGCCGCGCAGCACCTGCTCGCCCGCCGGCGTGATGGCCAACCGCGCTTTCGCGGTCTGATCGCTCATCGTGAGCAGCGGCGTTTCGCGGTTCGCGAGCGCGCGCACGTGCCGCAGCACTTCGCTGTCGCCGAATCCGAATCGCGGCGCTTCGGCCGTGAATTGATCGAAGAGGGAGGGAAAGTCGCGCGACACCGGCTCGATCATCGCCAGCAGACGGTTTTCGATCGCGCCCAAGCCGTTGCGCGTGGAGGGAAAGCGCGAGGCGTGCAGCGTCAAGCCTTCGCGCAGGAACGGCAGCGAATCGGCGGCATCGAGCCAATTGTTCAACGACGTCGGATCGTCGGACGTGTAATCACGCCACACCTGCTGCGCCGTGGCGATGAGCGATCGGCTGACGGGACGTCGCGCGGCGAACGCCTGATGCAGCTCGTCCACGTCGCATTGGCCGAGGGGTGTGGGGTGCCAGATGTACTCGAGGCGCGGGGCTTCGAGGCGCTGCAGCAGGTAGAGAAAGTGGACAAGGCAGAAGAGATCGTGCTCGAACCAGAGCACCACCTCTTCCTCCGCCACGCGATCGAGCAGCTGTTGCTGCTCGAAGAGATCGTTGCTGATGCGCAGCAGCTCTTCCTGATGCGTGGCGGCGAGCACGCGCGCGCGGACGTCGTGCGCCATCGTCGTCACTTCGCCGGTGATGAGCGACTCGCGAAAGGCCACATGCTCGCCGGGTACGCCGCTGCGGCGCGCGGAGGAAGCGACGACATCGCCGTTGTGAATGTTGATCATGGACGCCACCGCAGGCCGAGCCACCACTTCGTATCGCCTTCGAGCGGCGCGTCGAGAATGCGCGCCACGCCGAGCGTCATGTCGAAGGCGGGTGATTTCAGAATCGGATTCGGCGGCACTGACACTGCTACTTCCGCGCCCGCCAGCGAGACGCGCTCGCTGCTCAGCTCATGGCGTTGGTAGAACGCGGTGAGCGGCACCACCGGCAGCACGGCGTCGACGCGCCAGCCGTTGTACGTATCGCCATGCAGCGTGCCGGCGGGCAGCGCCGGATCGAGCACCTTCGTGTAGTAGCCGGAACGCGGCACGATCGACGACGCGAGGCCGCCGAGGGCGAGCGAGCCGTCGGAGATGTGATCGTGCTGCGCGCGGGCGCCGAATCGCAGCGAGCCCGCTTTCAAGCTCGCGGCGGCGGCGATGCGGTAGTGCGTCGCGTCGCCGCTGTCCGCTTCGACGCGCAGCTCCTCGTCCGCGCGAAGGCTGCCGCGGAGCTGATGCGCACCGGCGCGCGCGTCGACGAAGCCGAGATCGCGGGCATCGGAGGTGAGGAGACCGGCGTCGATGGTGAAGCGATGCAGCGCCGACATGCGGCTCCACGAGCCGCGCAGTTCGGCGCCGCGATCGTCATCTTTCACACGCTCGCCGCCGGGAAGCGTCAGGCGGCGGTTGGATGTGAATGCGTGCAGCAGCACATCCACCGGCCAGCCGCGCCAGGCGGTGGCGAGCGCGAATCCGTCGGGCGCGTCTTTGCTGGCGATCGACGCGATGGCGATCGTGTCGAGGCGGCCCGCGAAATCGCCGAGGCGAATGCCGATCTCCGTCGCGTGATGATCGGGCGCGAAGTTCTGGCCGGCGAACCACGACCATTCCTGTTTGCCGACACCGTAAGGATGCGGCGTGCCGAACGCCTGCGCCGCGAACGGCGTGGCGGCGGGAGGCTCTGGCGGCAGCGCGGGGACGAGCGACGCGCGATTCGCGAATGAGACCGGCGCGGAGGTTGGTGCACCGGCGGGAAGTACACGAAGGACGTAGCCATCCGGCTCGAGCGACATGAAAAACGTGCGACCGTCCGGCGATGGCGCGGGCCAGAACGCGCCGCCGCGCGTGCGCGTGAGCGGCAACGGATCGCCGCTGATGGAAAGGCGGTGCAGTTCCGCGAAGCCGCCGGAGGAAAGCGTAGCCACGAGCGAATCGTTCGCCAGCCATTCGATTGCCGAAGCGTCGGTGCGCGGCGGAAGGGTGAGCGTGTATTCGCTGCCGTTCGTCAGTTCGCGGATCACCGGCTGCCATGCGCCGTCGCGATGAATGATCACCGCCGCGCGCGTGCCGTCCGGACTGGCGCGTGGATGCGCGTAGACGACGTCGATTGACGGCTCCGTCACGTCGGTCACGCTGCCGTCGGCGAGATCCACTTTCACCAGCTGCGACGCGCCGAAGCGGCTGCGCACGGCCACCGCGGTGCGGCCGTCGGGAAGCGGATCGGGCTGGCTGACGTCAGCGAGATTCGTCAGACGCGTGACCTCGTCCACCGCGGGCGTCCACTTGAAGAGATCGAAGTGCAGGAAGCCGTCGGCGTCCGGCTGGCGATGCGCGAAGATCACCGAGCGGCCATCGCGCGTCCAGCGCGGCTCGCGGATGTCGCCGCCGTCCGGCATCGTCAGCTCGTGCACCGCTTTGCGCGGCAGCGGCTTTTCGCGCACCGGCGCCACGTCTTCCGGATCGCGTTTCAGAATGCGCTGCAGGCGCTCGGAGAACTTTTTCTCTTCTTCCGCCGCGTCGCCCGTTGACCAGATCACGAGGCGCGGCGGCTTTTCGCGCGGGCGCAACACGACCGCGATCTGCTTGCCGTCCGGCGAGATGTCGGGATCGCCGCTGCTGCGCGTCGTTTCCTGAAAGAGCGCGCCGGACGCTTCGCTGCGCGCGCGATCGATCGACACCGCCGACGCCGTGAGCTCCGCGACGAAGCGGCCGTAGAGACGTTCGGGCGATTCGCCGAAAACACCGGCGAATGCGCCGTCGAACGTCCGCTTCTCGCGCGCGGTCAGGCGCGTCCACACCTTCTGCAGCGAGCCGGCGCCGCGGTGTTGCTCGAGCCATTCGAGATACGCGGAGCCGACGAGATAGGCCATGGACATGCCGAGGAAGCGGCGGTCGGAGTTGAGTTGGGAGTAGGAGGGCATGCGGCCGTTCAGTGCCCACTGCCGCAGGATGATCGCGCGCATGGTGCTGCTCGGGCGGCCCGCGCCGGTGAGGCGTCCTTCCACGACCGTCGCGTAGCCTTCCAGGACCCAGCGCGGCGCGCGCAGCGTGATGGGATTGAGCGGCAGCACCGTCTTTTCGAGGATGCGCGAGAGCGTGTTGCGCGACGGACGGAGCATGTGCACGGTGTGCGTCACTTCGTGCACCGCCAGCAGATCGATCCAGTGGCCGTACTCGCCGAGCTGCTCTTCCGGGCCGGGAGGCTCGGCGTAGAAGATCATGCGCGGCGAATCGAGAAGCGGCCACGCGCTGCCGTTCGGCGCCGCGACCGGATTCGCGATCAGGATGTCGATTTTCTGCGCGGGCGAGAAGCCGACTTCCGTCGCCACGGCTGCGCGGATCGACTCGATGTGCGACGCCACGCGCAGCGACCATTCCCCATATTCACGCGGGTAATGAATGCGGAAATGCTCCGTCTCGACGGTCTGCCAATCGGCGGCGGGACTCTGCGCGTAAAGGGCGGAAGTCGAGACAATTGCGAGGATTGCGGCGGCGATGAACGTGCGCATGCGCGTGGTAGTGTAACGAGCCCGGGCCGTCCGGCTGCTCAGCGGCTCAATTCGGAGGAAAAACCATGGTCAAACAGCTCATCGCAGCACTTGCCTCGGTCCTCATCGCCACGCACGCACTGGCCGCGGAGAAGGGAAAGATCATGCTCGTGATACACGGCGGCGCCGGAACGATCACGAAGGCGTCGATGACGGCGGAGATGGAGCAGCAGTACCGCGACAAGCTCGCCGAAGCGCTGAAAACCGGCCACGCCGTTTTGGCCAAAGGCGGCTCGAGCGTCGATGCCGTCGAAGCGACCATTCACGTGCTGGAAGACTCGCCGCTCTTCAACGCCGGCAAAGGCGCCGTCTTCACGCACGAAGGAAAGAACGAGCTCGACGCCTCGATCATGGAAGGGAAGACCAAGCGCGCGGGCGCAGTGGCCGGCGTGACGATCATCCGCAATCCGATCAGCGCGGCGCGCGCGGTGATGGAAAAGTCGCCGCACGTGATGATGGTCGGCCACGGCGCGGAGTTGTTCGCCACGAAAATGGGACTGCAGATCGTCGATCCTTCGTACTTTTGGACCGAGCGGCGCTGGAAGAACCTGCAGGAAGAGCTGGTCAATGAAGGAAAGCCGCAGACGCAGCTCGATCCGCCGGTGCACGGCGAACCGAAAAAGTTCGGCACCGTCGGCGCAGTGGCGCTCGATCGCGACGGCAATCTCGCCGCGGGAACTTCGACGGGCGGCATGACGAACAAGCAGTACGGCCGCGTGGGCGACTCACCGATCATCGGCGCCGGCACATACGCCGAAAACGAATCGTGCGCCGTCTCCGCCACCGGCCACGGCGAGTTCTTCATCCGCTGGACCGTCGCCTACGACATCGCCGCGCTGATGAAGTACAAAGGCCTGACCGTGCAGCAAGCGGCGGACGAAGTGATCAACAAGAAGCTCGTGGCCGTGAACGCAGAAGGCGGCGTGATCGCGCTCGACGCGAAGGGCAACTTCGCCATGCCGTTCAATTCCGAGGGGATGTATCGGGGTTGGATCGGCGAGGATGGCGAGGCGCATGTGTTGATTTACAAGGACTAGGGCGGGGGGCCGGCCGACGCTGCCGGCGAAAACGCGAGCGAACGATCGAGCAGGCGTTAAACTTTGCAGCACGTCCGGAACGGCTGCCTTCCTTTAGCGCTGCAAATTAGGGAATCGTATGAAGCGTTCGCTCGTCGCGCTGCTGCTCGTCGCCGCCCCTCTGTTCGCGCAGGTCGGAAATACTCACTACCGCATCGTTTCCGGCGTGAACGGCCGGATGCTGGAGGAGCTCGAGGCTCCGATTGCCACACCTACGGAGCCGTTGCCCGCGCCGTTCGTCGCCGCCGAACGCACACGAGAGAAATTGCATCCTCGTCTGGCCGCGATGTCCACTGGACCGTATGCCGAACCGCTGGTCGAGGTGCTGATCACGTTCGCCGACGGCCTGACGTTCCCACGTCTTCCGCGCGAGCGGATGAACGAAGAGGAGGGCTCTCCCGCGAACGTCGCCATCCGTGCTGAGCGCGCGCGGATCATCGCGTCGATCGAGCGCTGGCGGTCGGCACGGAACGAAACGCGACGTGACGCGCTGCGCGCGCTCGACATCGAACCGTTGACGACCTTCTGGCTCGCCGACGTCTGGCATGCGCGGATGCCGCTCGCGAACGTGCACGCACTTGCACGCCGTGACGACGTTCTCTATGTCGAGCCCGCGCGCGACGGCGCGGCACCTCCGACATGGCCTCTTTCCGAAGGCCGCATTCGGATGAACAGCGATTTCCTTTTCGGAATTGGAGTGATCACCGCCTGGACGAACGTGAAGGTGGCGATGCTCGATACCGGCGTTCGTCTGACGCACGTACAGCTGACGAACCCGAGTCGCATCCGTTACGCGCGCGACTGCGTCAACGGCACCGCGTCGAACTGCACCGCGGGCGGCACGCTGAATCCTGATGACGATGTGTGGAACCACGGCACCCGCACGGCGGTGATCATCACCGGAAACGCGAACACGTGGGGTGATACGTACCGCGGCGTTTCGAAGGTCTCCATCGACAGCTACAAGGTCTATGACAGCAACGGCCTCGTTTCCGTCGCGGCAGAGCGTGGCTTTCAGGCCGCGGTGGCTGAGGGCGCGTTCGTCATCGTGGCAGAGATTCAGGGCTCCGGCTCGGACACGAGTGCGCTCGCCGTGGCAGCGGACAACGCGTTCGACGCGGGAGTTCAGGTCGTGGCGGCGAACGGCAATACGGACACCGGCACGATCGTCGCGACGCCGGCAAACGCACACAAAGTCATCGGCGTCGGCGGCGTGTTTGCTCATGAGGGCTATACCATCCCCACGCAGCGCCCAGGGCCGGCACCCGACAACAGGATCAAGCCTGATGTTCAGGCGCCGAGTTATGTCGATGTGGTCGGCAACAATGGCACGCTGGCGACGTTCTCGGGGACGAGCTGCGCGACCGCCTTCGCTGGTGGCGCGGCCGGTCTGCAGTACAAGTGGTACTGCGACAGCTTCGGACCGTGCAGCTATCTTTCGCCCGGCATTCTCAACGCTCTCACGATCATGCACGGCACGGCCTCGGCTCCTTTCGACAACACGACGGGCGGAGGATCACTCTCTCTGCCTCGCTATTACGGCTGGGATGATTTCGGCAGCGTCAGCGTCGGCAACGGCCAGACGGTCGACATATCGATTCCAATCAACGTCAAGACGGGCGATCCGAACATCACCGGCCCACGCGACATGCGCGTCGGCATCTGGTGGCCCGAGAGTCGTACGCAGTCGCACAACCGCATCCGCCTGCAATTGGTCAATCCCTCAGGTGTCGCGGTGGCAACCGCGGATCAGGATTACTCGGTCTTCCAACGCATCACGCTGCCCGGAACGATCGCGTACGGCACATGGAAAATTCGCATCTACGGCCTCTCCGTTCCCGCAGGACCGCAGACCGTCCACTACTCGATGCACACGGAAGGGAAAGCGTGATGCGGCGGATCTGGGCCGGCGTTGTCCTGATGCTCGCCGTGGTCGCGCCGGCCGCGGCGCAACCGGCGGCGCTGGAGACGATCCTTCTTCCCGTGCACATCGCCGGCGCGCCGTTGCAGGGGGCGAACGGCTCGCGCTGGACCACCGACCTCGCCATCCATAACGCCGGGCCGGCAGAAGTGATCCTCGGACCGTGCGGCGTTCCGTCGCCACTTCCTTCCGCATGCCCGCCTTCGTATTTTTCCGTGCTGGCCGGCGAGACGCTGCGAAATCACGCGGTCGGATTCACCGATGCCGGCGTGAACGGGCGGCTGCTGCACGTGCGCGCGGAGCTGGCGTCGCAGCTCGCGTTCTCGCTGCGCGTGCGCGATCTGGCGCGCGCGGCGGAGGACGACGGCACGGAGCTGCCTGTCGTGCGCGGCGAGGCGTTCCGCACCGGCACGGTGCGGCTGATCGACGTACCGCTCGCGCCGACTTCGCGCGTGCTTCTGCGGGTCTACGACCTCGACGATCGCGGAGACGGCCAGGTGCGCGTGCGCGTGATCAGCGACGACGGCGCGATCGCGGACCACCCACTGCTCATCGCGGCATCCGGCTACGGCCATCCGGGAGGACTGCCGTTCGCACCGGGCTACGGCGCTCTGCCGCTGGAAGGCAGCGGCAACGTGCGCGTGGAGATCGAGCCCATCACGCCCGGCTTGCGCCTCTGGGCGTTCGCCACCGTCACGAACAACGCCACGCAGCACGTGACAGTCGTATCGCCCCAGTGACCGCGCGCACATGGCTCGTTTTTGATTCCCTGTTGCATTAAAACGAACGTTCGTGCTATTTTTCAATCGCACTGAAGGAGGACCGATGGCCACTCTCGCGTTGGACCTGAATCCGAAGTTCACTTTCCACTCCCCCGTCTTCGCCGAAGGGCTCGTCGATGTGCCGGAGCATGTCGACCACGCCATCATCGCGCTCGACGGCCGCGCACCGTTGGCCGGTGATGCGTGCGTGGAGACGATCAATCCGGTCATCGGTCCCACCACGCTGCGCATCGATCTCTGGGTGGAAGATCTCGACGACACGACCTGCACGTATGCCTTCACGTGCACGAGCGAAGACGGCCGCATCGCGTATGCTCGTGGCGAACGGTGCGTCGTCAACATCGATCCAAAGTCGCAGAAAAGAACGCCGTGGCCGGTCGCGTTTCGCGCAAGCCACGCCGATCTGCGGAAGGACCTGCCGGCGTTCGGATGAAAGGCGAACGGACGCGCCAGAGCATTCTCGAGCGCGCCGTCGACCTGGCGTCGCTCGAAGGGCTCGAAGGTCTAACCATCGGCCGCCTGGCCGATGAACTAAAGATGTCGAAGAGTGGCCTCTTCGCGCATTTCGGTTCGAAGGAAGAGCTGCAGCTCGCAACGATCGATACCGCCGCCGAACGCTACATCGCCGAAATCTTTCGTCCCGCCCTCGCCGAACCCCGCGGCTATCCCCGCTTGCTCGCCGTCTGCCGCGCGTGGCTTTCCTACGTCCGCCGCGGCGTCTTCCCCGGCGGCTGCTTTTTCGCCGCCGCCTCCTTCGAATTCGATAGCCGTCCTGGCGTCGTCCGCGATCGCGTCCGCAAGATGATGGACGAGTGGATCCACGCGCTCGAAAAAGCAGTCCGCATGGCGCAGGACGAAGGACACCTCTCCCCCGACGTCGATCCGGCCGATCTCGCGTTCGAACTGAACGCTCTCTTCTTCGGCGCCAACTTCGCCTTCTACCTGCGCAACGACACCGAGGCGACCAATCGCGCGGAACGCGCGGTGATCGCGCGGTTGGAGGCGTTGCGGGTGTGACCCGGGGGGACGACGGGAGGCCTCCGGCGGCCGGGGCCATTGGCCCCGGACCCAATTGGTTGGCCCAGCCTCCGCCGACACGTCTGCGCAAGTTGCGACGACTGCGCGCGGAGGCTAGGTGTCGCGTTTCAGTAGGTTGTTCCCAATCAGACGAGTCATCGGCGGTAAGCCAGCCAAAGCAGTATGGGCTCGATGGTAGTTGTAGAAGTGAAGGAACTCAGGGAGTCGTTGGCGGCGCATGTCCGAAGTTGGATAAGCAA
>DASSMK010000330.1:0-5596 GCA_035688915.1 Thermoanaerobaculia bacterium | reverse complement strand
CCGAAACCTGTCAGCGAAATAGTAGTTCATTTTCATGACGAATATCAACTTTAAATTAGGTACGTTTTTGTAGTGCGATGGCGGCTTCTTCGACGTCGTCGAAGTGATTGATCTCGGCGCCGACCACCTGATAGGTCTCGTGGCCCTTGCCGGCGATGACGATCACGTCGTCTTTGCCCGATTCCGAAATGGCGGTGGTGATCGCTTCGCGCCGGTCGACGATGGCGCGGTGCGACTTGCCGTGAATGCCGGCGATGATCTCTTCGACGATGCGCTGCGGGTCTTCGCTGCGAGGGTTGTCGCTGGTGACGATCACGACGTCCGCGAGCCGCGCGGCGATCTCGCCCATCTGCGGCCGTTTTCCTTTGTCGCGATCGCCGCCGCAGCCGAAGAGACAGACCACGCGTCGCGTGCCCGCGATGTCGCGCACCGCGTACAGCAGCTTCTCCAACGCGTCCGGCTTGTGCGCGTAATCGACGATCACGGTCGGTCCGTTCGCGGACGGCACGCGCTCGAAGCGCCCGCGCACCGAGGTCAGATTGCGAATGCCTGCTTCGATCGTCGCGACCGGCATTCCGGCCACCTGTGCCGCGCCGATCGCGCCGAGCCAGTTGTAGAGATTCGGCAGGCCGAGAAGATTGGACTCCATGGCGATCTCGCCGTGCGGCGTGACGATGCGGCCGTGCAGGCCGTCCACGTCGATGCGCATGCCGGCCGCGGGATGAATGGCCGCGTTGTCGTTGCGGCCGAACGTGATCACCGCCTCGCCGAGCTCGTTCGCGAGGCGGCGGCCGTACTCGTCATCGATGTTGACGATGGCGGTCTTGCGCGTGCGATCGATCTGGTCGAAGAGGATGCGCTTCGCAGCGAAGTAATCCTCAAAGTCTTTGTGAAAGTCGAAGTGTTCGCGCGAGAGATTGGTGAAGACCGCGGCGGCGAAGTGGATGCCGTAGGTGCGCTTCAGCGCGAGCGCGTGCGACGACACTTCCATCACCGCGTGCTTCACGCCCGCGTCCACCATCTTGGCGAACCACTCCTGCAGCACGGCCGCGTCGGGCGTGGTGCGATCGGCCGAGAGGCGTTCGTCGCCGGCGCGGTATTCGATCGTGCCGATCAGTCCGGCCGGTTCGCCGCTGGCGTCGAAGATCGACTCGACCATCTTGGTGGTGGTCGTCTTGCCCGACGTGCCCGTCACGCCCACGATGGAGAGCTTGTCTGCCGGGTTGCCGTAGAAGTTCGCGGCCATGATGGCCAGCGCCGCGCGCGCGTCTTCCACTTCGACGAAGGCGTTGGAGCGGCGGGCGCCCTCGCCCGCCGAAGACTGAGAACCGGCGGGCGAGGCGCTAGCCGCTCCAACGATGGCGCGAGCGCCTTTCTGGATCGCCTGAGGGACGAACTCCGCGCCGTCTTTGGCCGTGCCCGGAATGGCCACGAACAGGAAGCCATCGCGCACGAGGCGCGAGTCGGGCGTCACGCCCGTGATCTCGACGTCGCCGTCGCCGTGCAATGCACGCACGCCGGCGCCGCGGAGGAGCTCCTGCAACTTCATAGACGCGCCTCCGATAGTTTCAATGTGAGCTGCCGGTCGTCCGGCAGTGCTCCGCCCGGTTGAGGATCCTGTGAGGTCACCACGCCGCTTCCGATGGCCCGGACGGCAAGCCCGTGTCGCGTCGCCGCGGCGATCGCCGCGCGCGCGTCGAGTCCGCGCAGATCAGGAACTCCGGTGCCGTCGTGGGCTGCCGCGCGTGGTTGCGAAAACGCGGCCAGCAGCGGACGCTCCACGCCGATCTCTCGCGCAGGCAGCGACGGAGGCACGCGCAGATAGCGCAGCGTCGCTTCCGCCACCTCGCGAAATACCGGCGCCGCGACCGTGCCGCCGTAGTAATTGCCGCCGCGCGGCTCGTCGATCACGACGAGCATCACCAGCCGCGGCCGGTCGGCAGGAACGTAGCCCGCGAACGACGCCACGTACATACCCGCACCGTAGCCGCCGCGCGTCGCTTTCTGCGCCGTGCCGGTCTTCCCGGCCACGACATGCTCGTCCAGGTGCGCTTCCGTTCCGGTGCCGCGCGCCACGACGTTCTTCAGAATCTCGTTCATCACCGCCGCGGTTTTTTCCGACATGACGCGCACCGGCTCGTGGCGCGGCGGCGTGTAGATGGTGTTGCCGTTGTCGTCGATGACCTGCCGCAGGATGTGCGGCTCGATGCGCTTGCCGCCCGTCGCCACCGTGGCCACGGCGCGCACCACCTGCAGCGGCGTGACGCCGATCTCTTGGCCGATGGCGATGCTCGCGTTCGAGACCATCGACCACTTGTTGACCGCGCGGAAGAGACCGCCCGCTTCGCCCGGCAGTTCGATGCCCGTGCGCTCGCCGAATCCGAAGCGGCGGATCCAGTCGTAGAAACGGTTCGGGCCGAGGGCCAGTCCGACGCGCACGGTGCCGACGTTCGACGAGTTGACGATCACGTCCTCGAAGCTGAGCAGCCCGTATTGATGGCCGTCGTGCTCGTGGATCGTGACGTTGGCGATGGTGATCTCACCATTGCCGCAATCGAGAATCTGCGATGGCGTGAAGAGACCTTCTTCGAGGCCGGCCGAGGCGGTGACGATCTTGAAGGTGGAGCCGGGCTCGTAAAAATCCTGCACGGCGTGATTGCGCCACGAGCTCGGCGGAAACTCGCGGAAGCGGTTCGGATCGAACGTCGGCGACGAAGCCATGGCCAGGATGGAGCCGTCGTTCGGATCCATGACCACGATCGAACCGCCGTTCGCGCGGTACTTGGTGACTGCCTTCGCCAGCGCGCGCTCGGCGATGAATTGCACGACCGAGTCGATGGTGAGGATGACGTGGTGGCCGTCGCGCGCGCGATTGGCCCCTTCGCCGCCGACGAGATACATGCCGCGCCGCGCGTCCCGCAGCAGCGTGACTTTGCCCGGCGTGCCGCGCACTTCATCGTCGAAGGAGTGCTCGATGCCGGCCAATCCGTCGCCGTCCACGCCGACGTAGCCGATGACGTTCGCGGCCAGCGATTCGCGCGGATACGAACGGCGATGCTCGTCCAGAAAGTAAATGCCGGGCAGTCCGAGCTTGCGCACTTCGTCGGACACTTCGCGCGGAAGCTGCCGCGCGATCCAGGCGAAACCGCCGCCGCTGCTCAGCTTCACTTCGAGCTCGCGCTGCGTGATGCCGAGGCCTTTGATCTTGGCCAGCGCTTTCGCCACCGCGCGCCGATTAGTCACGGCCTGCGGATCGGCGTAAACCGATTCCGCGGTGACGCTCTCCGCGAGCACGCGTCCGCGCGCATCGAAGATCGAGCCGCGCACGGGATTGAGCTGGATGGTCCGCTCCTGCTGCCGCGCGGCGCGCGCGACGTAATGCTCATGCCGCACGAGCTGCACTTGCGCCAGACGAAAAACGACGACGACCGCCCACGCTGCGAGCACCGCAAACAACTGAATCAGCCGCCGCTGCGAAACCCCCATCATCGCCTCCTCGGCAACCCCGCAGTGGCGGGAGCCGGAGTCTTCGACGGGACGTCAGAGGGCTTGGTGACCATCACGATCGCCTTCGGATCGGTGGGGGCGAAGCCGAGCTGCGTGGCCTGCTTCTCCACACCGTCGAGCGCGGTCATGCGGTCGAGCTCGAGCTGCAGCGATTTGTTGGAGGTCTCGATCTCTTTGAGCGTCTTCTGCAGACGCGTGGCCTCGTGACCGAGGCGGATCACTTCGAGGTTTTGCCAGGTGAAGAGGAGAAGAAACGCACCGATCGGGATGCCGAGCGAGAGGACGGCCAGCAGCTCACGAAATCGCTGGCGATCTCTTTCTCGAACGATGTGGGTGTTTTCGATCGGTTTCTTCTGTGTGTACATGACCGGGACATTTGCTTTCGCCGTCGATAACGGCGGAGCCGTCGAACAAGGGTGAAGATCTGCCTACAAGCACGATTCGACGAGACATCCACACACACCCACGCTCCACGCTCCACCCCTCCCGGTCCCGCGCCCCGCGCACACACCCAACCCTTCCCCAACCTTCACCCTTGTTCGAGGGCTCCGATACGAGCGGTCAGTGGCCAGTGGTCAGACGCCACCGCCCCGCCGCTTTACTTCCTCTCCGCCACCCGCAGCTTGGCGCTGCGCGATCGCGGATTTCTTTCGATCTCTTCCTCTGAAGCAGTCACCGGATGTTTGGTCAAGATCTTGACCAGCTCCGTTTTGCCGCACGCGCACACCGGAAATCCCGGCGGGCAGGTGCACTCGCCTTCCAGCCTGCGAAACGCCCGCTTGATGATTCGATCCTCGAGCGAGTGAAACGAGATGATGGCCACGCGCGCTCGCGGTTCGAGCACGCTCACCGCGTCGCTCGCGAACTGGTCGAGTCCGACCAGCTCCTCGTTCGTGGCGATGCGCAATGCCTGGAACGTGAGCGTCGAGGGATCGATCTCGTGCGGCTTTGATCGCTTGACGCTGCGGATCACTTCCGCGAGCCGCGCCGTGGTGGCGATCGGCGTTTCCGTCCGCGCTTCGACGATGGCTCGTGCGATGCGCCGCGCCATCGGCTCTTCACCGTAGTCGCGGAGGATCGTCACCAGCTCGCGCTCATCGAGCCTGTTCACCAGATCAGCGGCGCTCGTCCCTTCCGATCCCATGCGCATGTCCAGCGGCGCATCGAAACGGAACGAGAAGCCGCGCGCCGCGTCGTCGAGTTGCATCGACGAGACGCCGAGATCCGCGAGCAGGCCGTCCATGGAGGCGACGCCGTGCTGCTTCAGAATGTCAATGAGCGCTTCATGACGCCCGCGAGCGAACGTCACTCGGTCACCGAAACGGCTCAGCCGCTCCTGTGACCGCTGCAGGGCTTCCGGATCCCGATCGATGGCCAGGAGGCGGATGCGCGGATGGCGTTCGAGAAGCCCTTCCGCATGTCCGCCGAGACCCACCGTTGCGTCGACGAGGAGACCGTCTTCGCGAGGGGGAGTCAGAAAGCCGAGTACTTCCTCAAAAAGAACAGGGTCGTGTCGCACTACACGCCGTGGAGCTCCAGCTCCTTGAAGTCGTCGTCAGAAAGAGGTTGTTCGGTGAGGCGCTTCTGGATCTTCGTCTCGTTCCAGACGATGAGGTGATCCTGACTGCCGAGGACGACCACGTCGTCCGCGATTCCGGCGACGTTCCGGAGAACGGCCGGCACGAGCACGCGCCCTTGCGCGTCGATCGTGGAAACCTGCCCGAAGTAGTTCACGCGCTCGAGGAGCTTCGCTTTGGCTTGCGAGGTCGAGGGCACCTTGGCGAGGCGGCTCTGGAAGTCGAACCAGACCGACAGCGGGTAGACCAGGGCGCGCTCGCCGTCCATCGAGGTGATGAAGCAGTCGGGGCCGAAACGCTCTTCAATGATCTTGCGGAAATTCGCCGGGACCTTCAGCCGACCCTTCTCATCAATCTTCGCGGGGCTGTGCCCCATCAAGACGGTCAGTTCCACGGTGTTTTCTGCGATTCGATGCGCTTTTGTACCACCAGCGACCACTGATGTCCACAAGTTTCCACTTAATGTAGATTGGGAGGCACGTTGGAGCGGCGGGGCTTGCCCCGCCGGATTC
>DASSMK010000329.1:0-26217 GCA_035688915.1 Thermoanaerobaculia bacterium | reverse complement strand
GGCCGATGCAGGAGACCGCCGTACGCGCCGATGCGCTGACGAAGCACTATCAGATTTACCGGCGCCCGATCGATCGCCTCGTCGAGATGTTCACGCGCCGCACGCGGCACTCCACCTTCTCCGCGCTCGAAGACATTTCGTTCGATGTCGACAAAGGCGAGACCGTCGGCATCGTCGGCCAGAACGGCGCGGGCAAGAGCACGCTGCTCAAGCTCCTCTGCGGCGTCACGCAACCGACCAGCGGTACGCTCTCCACCAACGGCACGATTGCCTCGATCCTCGAGCTCGGCACCGGCTTTCATCCCGAATTTTCCGGCCGCGAGAACGCCGCCCTCAACGCCGCCATCCTCGGCCTCTCCGCGAGTGAGGTCAAAGCGCGTCTGCCCGCCATTCTCGAGTTCTCGGAGCTTGGTTCGTTTCTCGACCGGCCGGTGAAGACCTATTCGTCCGGCATGTACATGCGCCTGGCGTTCTCCGTCGCCGTGAACGTCAATCCCGACATTCTGGTGATCGACGAAGCGCTCGCCGTCGGCGACGGCCACTTTCAGAAAAAGTGCGTCGACAAGATTCGCGAATTCCAAGAAGACCGGCGCACGATTCTCTTCTGCTCGCATTCGCTGTATCTGATTTCGTCGATCTGCCGCCGCACGCTCTGGCTCGACCATGGCCGCGCGATGCGCTACGGCCCGTCGCTCGACGTCGTGCACGACTACGAGACCTTCCTGCTCGAGCGCGACAAAGAGCACGCTGCCGATCAGGAAGCGGTGGAGCGCGTGCGCACACCTGCGCGATTTCGCGAGATCACCGTCTGCGGACGCGATGGTTTGCCGCGCGATCGGTTCGATCGCGGCGAAGACATTCACGTGCGCATCCGCGTCGACGCAGAACGCGCCGATCAGCCGCTGCACGTCATCGTCGGCATCCATCGCTCTGCGGACGATCTGCAGTGCTTCGCGGTCGGCACGCATGCCGACGGTTTGCCGCCGCTGGTTGGTCGCACGGAGTACGACTTCACCGTGCAATTGCGCGACGTGCCGCTGCTGCGCGGCGACTACTCGATCATCGCGTTCGTCGGCGACGAGCATGCGATCACCGTCTTCGACAGGCGCGATCTCCGTCCGGCGTTTTCGATGACCGGCGACCGCTTCGAAATCGGGCTGCTCGCTGTCGATCATCGCTGGCAGCTCGACGAAGTCGAAGCGCCGGTGCTCGAGCGGCGGCGATGATCTCGCTGCTCGTCGTCAACTATCGCTCTGCCGCGCTCGCGGCCGAAGCGATCCGCAGCGCGCGCGAAACGGCAGGGGAGAGCATCCAGGTTGTCGTCGTGGACAACAGCGTCGATGCGCGCGAAGCGGAAGCGCTGCGTCCTCACGCCGATGTGCTGATCGCTTCCGCGACGAATCGCAGTTACGGCGGCGGCAACAACGACGGCCGTCGCGCCTGCGAAGGCGATGTCATCCTCCTGACCAATCCTGACGTGACGTTCGCGCCGGGCGCGATCGAAGCGCTGCGCGATGCGCTCGACACGCGCACGGCCGTGGCCGGACCAGCGCTGTTCTGGGACGAGGTCCACACGTGGCATCTGCCGCCCGCGGATCTGCACAGCGGGCGCGAGAAGCTCGACGAAGTGCTGGCCAGCCGCGCGCGATCGTGGTCCGCGCAACGCGATCTCCGCCGTTTCCGGCAACGCGCGCACTTTTGGTCGCTCACGCAAACGACGCGCGTGCGTGCGCTCTCCGGTGCGGTGATGGCCATTCGTGCGAGCGACTTCGACGACGCCGGCGGATTCGACGAACGTTTTCCGCTCTACTTCGAAGAGACCGATCTGCTGCGACGTCTCGCCGAACGGCACCGACAGATCGTGTACGTTCCCGTCGCACGCGTTCGCCACATCTACAACCAAAGCGCGGGGCAGGAAGCGGCGGCTGCGGCCGCGCGCTACGCCGAATCGGAACTGCGTTATCTCGAAAAGTGGAACGGTCCGTGGGCCGCGCGCACGTTGAAGCGGCTGGAGCGCCCGCGCTCCACCGGCGGTTTGCCGCGCGCGCAATCCGTCGCATCGAATGACGTCATCACCGAAGCGTCGCCGCTCGAAAACTTCGACACCGCGGCAGGCGCATTCGGCACGCATGAGAACGTTTCCGACGACATCTGGGCCGCCTATCGCGGCGAGACACTGCATCTGCGCACGGTCGATCGCGCGACCGGTCGCGTGCTCGCAATGTCCACGCGGTACAGGACTTGATTAGAATTCGTGCATGAGCTCGACCCGCGTGTCGGTGTTGCTTCCGCCGGCCGGACGGACCGCGGAAGAGCTGACGTCGGCGGCGGAGCGCATCGGCAAGTACCTCGAGACGACCGGCTTCACGTTCGAGATCCTCACGCCGGAAGGTGACAGCGCGGGCGCCGTGTTGCGCCGCGGCGTCAGCGACGCGAAGGGGAGCGTCGTCGTCATCGCCGATCCCGATCTGCCGTATCCGGTCAGCGCGATCGGCGATGCCGTGGCGATGATCGACTCCGGCAACACGGACGTCGTCTTCGGCTGCACGCGCGCCGTCGATCGCCGCTTCCGCCTCTTGCGCTGGCTGCTCGTGCCGTTGCTTCCCGATCCCGCGCTGCAGCTCAAAGCGTTCAGCAACGTCGCCGCGAAAGTCGTCGTCGGCGAATCGCGGCTCAACGACGGCAACTGCGAGCTCGAGCTGGCGTTTCTCACGAACAAGTACGGCTTCCGCATCGAGCGCCTGGTCGTGGAGCGACGCTCGCGCACCTCGACGCCGATGTGGAGCGCCGCCGGCGGCATCGCGCCCGCCATCCGCATCCGCTACGCGAATCGCAACAACGCGTACCGCGCGCCGCGCCGCTGCCCCGTCTGCTTTTCCGGCGAGGTGTGGAGTCGCGGGCAAATTCCCGGCAACGTGGTGCGCGCGTGCAATCGCTGCAAATGCCGCTACCTGAATCAATTCATCGACGACGACAGCACCACGCCGCGACGCGTGCTCCGCTCGCTGCCTCCCGGCGGCGCGCCGTCGTACGAAGCGCATTCACACGCCGCGCGTGAACGCACCAGCGCGCGCCGGCTCGCGTGGGTGCGCCGCCAGCTGCCGTCACGCGCGCGCATTCTCGAAGTGGGTGTGCGCGACGGCAGCTTCGGCTCCATCGCCGCCAGCGAATACGAATACGTCGGCATCGACCCCGCCTCCGCCGCCGCCCGTCACTCGCGCGCTCGCGGCCTGGAGGTCTACTGCGCATCGCTCTCCTCATTCGTGAACACCGGCCCGGCATTCGATGCGCTCACGCTCTTCCACGTCTTCGAGAACATGGCCGACCCTCACGACGCCCTCGGCCGCATCAAAGATCTGATCAAGCCCGGCGGGATGCTCTTCCTGTCCGCGTTCGATACCGAGGGGATGATCTATCTGTTCACGGAGCGGAAGCGGATGGCGCAGAACTTCCGCACGCATCTCATCCTCTACTCGCGCTCCGCGTTGATCGAACTGCTCGAGCATTCCGGCTTCGAGATCATCGACATCGGTCCCGACTTCGAATATCGCGATCACAAATTCGTGCGCCACTGGCTGGCCAGCCATCACCCGCGTCTCGCGCCGCTGATGCGTTTCTTTCTGCGCTTCCTGCCCGATCCGCTCATCGTGTCGTCCGGCGCGATCCGCATCATCGCCAAACGCCGCGCGGGCGCGTCGGTGAATGCGCGCGCGATCCGCTCCGTCGAGCCGACGCATGCCCGCTGACGAGCGCTTCACCATTCGCGCGTATCGCGACGGTGACGAGCGCGCCATCCTCGATCTCTTCGCGCGCTCCTTTCCGCATGCGCCGCGAAGCGTCGCGCATTTTGATTGGAAGTACCGGCGCAATCCATTCGGCAACGAGCGAATCAGTCTCGCGTTCGATCGCGAAGCGAACGACGCGCTCGTGGGTCACTACGCCGCGTACGCGGTGCCGTTCGTCGATGACGGACGCGTGCTCGACGCGCAGCAGGTCGGCGACACGATGACCGACCCCGCCATCCGCCACATCGGCCGCGGCCCCACCTCCCTCCTCGGCCGCACCGCGCTCCATTTCTACGCAAACTTCTGCGAAGGGAAGGTGGCGTTCAACTACGGCTTCAACGTCGCGAACATCCAGAAGTTCTCGCTCCGGTTCCTGCGCAGCGATCGCGTTGAACCGGTCACATATCGCGTCCGCGATCTGCGTGCGCATCCGTTGAAGCCGCTCACACGCAGCGAGCGCTGGCTGCGCGGATTTCAACTCGAGCTCGTGCAGCGCTCGAGCGGCGACTTCGATGAGCTCTTCGCGCGCGCCGCGCGTGCGTATCGCTTTCTCGTGCGCCGGGACGCGCGTTACGTGCAGTGGCGTTATCTCGATTGCCCCGACGTCTCCTACTTTGTCGTGGCCATCCGCAAGTGGCGAAAGCTCGCCGGCTGGATCGCCTTCCGGATCGACGGCAACCGTTTCCTCTGGGGCGACGCGCTCTTCGATCCGCACCTCGCCGACGAGGCCGTCGACGCCATCCTCCGCCACGTCGTGCCGTCGTATCCAGTCGACCGCATCGAAGCGTGGTTTCCGCCGCGCCCACGCTGGTTCGACGCACTCCTCGGCGACCAACACTTCGAAACACACCCGCAGCCACAAGACCTCTCCGTCATGTGCGTCCCCTTCACGAAGCAAGACGCGGTAGCGTCAATGCGAGACCGCCTCTACTACACCTGGTCCGACAGCGACCTCTTCTAGTGCGCCTCCGACGGGGACCGGCGCGGCGAAGAAAGCCTTTCATCGCGACAAGCACGCAACCGGGCTAGGCCAACCAACGCAGCCGGCCGCGCCGGCCCCCGCCGGAGGCGCCCCCGTCGTCTCTGCCGAACACGCGCAGTGGCCTACGTTCTGCAAGCCGCGCTCAGCAGTCGTTAGAATGCAAGCCGATGAATCTGGTGCAGCAGAACAGCGGGCCGAAAGAGAAGCGCCTCCACGACGTCGAGAAAAAGCGCGTCCTCGTCATCGATGACGACCTGCCGCTGCGCGGAATGCTCGCGGCGGCTTTGCGGCAGCATGGGTTTCAGGTTCTGCTCGCCGGCGACGGCGCGGAAGGGCAGCGGGCGCTGACCATTCACAACCCGGACGTCGTCCTGCTCGACCTCGCCATGCCGGACGTCAACGGCTGGGACTTTTTGCAGCGGCTGCAAGAGACCGGGCACCTCGGCAAGGTCCCGATTGTCGTCGTCTCGGCGCATGTGCGGGTCGAGCCGCAAGCGTTGCTGCAAATGGGTGTGGCCACGATTCTGCCGAAGCCGTTCAACCTGCCGGACCTCATCGACGTCATCGAGCACTTGATCGCGTGAGCCGCGCCGAAGTGGCCGATCGCATCGCGGCGCGATTCAATTCGCGCTTTCTGCAAGGCTACGTGCGGTCGAAAGTGCGGACCGATCCTGTGTACGAAGCGGTGCGCGTGCGGCTGCAAGGGCACGAGCATCCGCTGGTCGACGTCGGCTGCGGCATCGGGCTGTTGCCGTTGTATCTGCGGGAGCACGGCTACAGCGCGCCGATCGTCGGACTCGATTTCGATCGGCGCAAGATCGACTCCGCGCCGCAAATTGACGGCGTGACCTTCCGCAGCGGTGATGCGCGCGAGCCGCTGCCGCAAGAGCACAGCGTGGTGATGCTCGACCTGCTGCACTACTTCACGACCGGCGAGCAGCGCGCCATTCTCGCGAACGCCGCGCGCGCCGTTCCTCGCGGCGGAGTGGTGATCATTCGCGACGCGGTGAACGACGGCTCGTGGCGGTATCGCGCGACGTACCTCGCCGAAAGTTTCGCGCGCATCATCGCGTGGTTGAAAGCGGAGCGCCTCAACTTCCCGACGCGCGCGACCATCGAAGCCGCGTTCGCCGGATTCGAGCAAGAGATCGTGCCGCTCTACGGCCGCACGCCGTTCAACAACTATCTTTTCGTCTTTCGCCGCTCACGCGATTAGTTGCGCGTCGTTTGGAACGACGAACGCGTAACCCTCCGCGCGCAGGGTCGCGATCACGCGCTCCAGCGACGGCAGCGAATGCCGCAATCCCTGGTGCATCAGCAGAATCGCGCCGGGCTTCACATCGCGCAGCACGCGTTTCGCAATCGCATCGGGATCGGTGAGCACAGCGTCGTAGCCGCGCGCGGTCCAGCCGATCAGGCGCATGGCGCGGCGTTCGAGATGCGGATGGACGAACGGATTCTTCAGTCCCACCGGCGCACGAAACCAGCGCGGCGGTTCACCCGCAACCGCTGCCACGGCATCGTTGCAGAGATCGACTTCGCGCGCGATGCGTGCGGGCGGCGCACACCAGAACGTGCCTGCAGGATGCGTGTTCGAATGATTGCCGATCGTGTGACCGCGCTGCACGATCTCACGCACGAGCTCCGGATGCGACGCAGCGAGCACGCCCTTCACGAAGAACGTCGCCTTCACGTTGTAGCGATCGAACAAATCGAGCACGGCGCGCGTGTCATCCGTCGGGCCGTCATCGATCGTCAGCCACACGTCCTTTCGATCGGTGCGGAAGCGCGTCATCACTGCGCCGAGCCACTGCACGTTCGGCCGCAGCGTCGGATACAGCACGAGCGCATGCGACAGCGCGAGCACTCCCACGCCCGCGACATACGCATGCCGCCAGAACAACGCCAGCATGATCAGCGGTGCGACCGCGGCGAAGAGCAGGATCAGACGGCGGATGCATCACCTCCGAACGTGCTCTCCAATCGCGCGATCGGCGCGCGCAGAAAAAACAGCACCACCGCGCAGAGCGCGTTCAGCGCGAGCAGCGCCAGAAACTGCCACGCCACGAATCGAATCCAGCGCGCGCTCATGGCGAACCACGAAGCGAGCAGCAGCAGCAGCGTCATGCACCACACCGACTGCAGCTTCACGTTGCGATACGAACCGAACAGGCCGAGGAGCAGGCCGAAGCCCCACATCGGAACTTCGATCACGATCGCTGCGACCGGCAGCGCGACGAGCAGCGCCAGCGGCAGCGACAACGCGGAGAACCATGCCACCGCCACGTAGCACGTCACCATCCCCAGCGCCCACGCGGACATCACGTTCTTCTCGAACGACGCCTGATCGCGATCGACGATCAGCAGCAGTCCGGGCTGCGGTTCCGGTTTCGCGGTGAGCAATCGCACGAACGCATACAACCGGAACAGCGCAAACCGATGGCGCGACGGCAACCACCGCCCCTCGGCCCGCCCCCGAATCACCTTCACGCCGCGAGCTCCTCCGAATACGGCTCGAACGCGAACCACTGGTACCACGTGTCGCGGATCACCGACTCCAGCTCGCGCGTCCATTGTTCGAGTGCGCGATTGAGCGTCTCGGCGCGATCGCGCGTGCGCACCACTTCGATCGGCGCGCGCGTCACGAGCCGGTAATGCCGGCGTCCGACGCGCACGATGAACAGCGGAAAGATCGGCACGCGCGCCGCCATCGCGAGCGCGAACGGACCGGCGGGCAGTTGCGTCTTGCGTCCGAAGAGCTTCGTCTCCATTGCTGCGATGCCCGGCGTCACGCGATCGCCTTGAATGGCGACGATCTCGCCGCGTTGGAGCGTGTGCAGAAGATCGAGCGCGAAATCGCCGGCGCCGCCGGAGAAATCGACGCGCACCGTCTCACCGACCGTGCGGCGATGCAGCTCTTCTTCATGCGCACGCGTGTCGGGATCGACTTCCGGCGCGCGGATCATCACGATCTTCCGGTGCGAGGTTTCGGCGAAGAGATGCGCGCCGAGGTCGTAGTTGCCCATGTGGGCGGTAAGGATGATGGCGCCGCCGTGGTGCTGCTGCAACGCTTCGAAATGTTCGAGGCCGGCGAACTCCCAATCCGGAACCGTCCGCGTTTCCTTGAAGCGAACGTTGTCGTCGATCGTCCAGGCGAAGTTCCAGAAGACGGCGAAGGTGCGGAAGAAGTTCGTGATGGTCCACGAGCCCGGCTTGATTGCGGTGAGGTTGCGCATCACGCCGCGGCGGCCGGGGCCCCAGAGCAGAAAGATCGCCGACCAGGTGCCGATCATGAGCGGCTCGAGCCACAGCGGAATGTTGAAGACCGCCCAGCGGAGGAACTGGCGCCAGAATACGCCTTTCACGCCAAAGCGTCGGAAGAGGCTCACGGCCGGATGATATCGCCCAGCTCGCGCGTGACCGAAGGAAGTTCCGGTTGCAGGAGACGGAACAGCGCGCTCTGCATGAGCGCCGCGTCGCCGGGGTAGGTGGGGACGATGTGCAGCGGAAATTTCGCGAAGATTTCCGCGTCGGTGCGTTTGCGCAGAGACTGCACGCGCTCGCGTTTTTCCGCGAGTCGCGTTTCGTTCTTCATGATCCAGTCGAGCGCGCGGAATTGCATGGTGGTCAATGGATCGTCGAGCGCGGCGAGCGGCGTCCGCCCGGTCAGCTTGTCGCGCATGCGCTGCAGATTCGAACGGCGGCGCGAACCTGCTGTGGCGCCGCTGAACGGCGCGCGCACGAGCTCCGTCGCGCGCGGATTGCGTGTGGTCGCGTAGGCGTGCAGGCGATGCAGGTAGGTGAAGAAGACGGCCGCGCCGCTCGCGCGCAAATCCTCGAAGTTCTTGATCGCCGTCTGCAGTGCGTTGCGCTCGAAGAGCACGCCGCGCTCGAAATCGCCGAGGCGGTTGGAGGTGGCGCTGGAATGATGGCGGACGACGGCGCGCGGCTCGTAAAGTGCGCGGCGTCCGGAGAGCCAGGTGCGCCAGCCAAAGTCGACGTCTTCGAGATACGCGAAGTAATCGTCGTCGAACGCGCCGAGCTCCATCAGCGCGGCGCGGCGCGAGATCATGTTGCCGCCGCACGCGAAGAGAATCTCCGCGCCGGCATCGGGCTCCTCGCGGGAGCCGAGGGGGTAGCGGAAGCCGTTCTGGAACGCGTGCGCATCGAACGTCAGCATGCCGCCGATGAAATCGATTTTCTCGCCGGCCAGATCGACGATCTTGCCGCCGATGGAAACGACATCGTCCGGTGCGTCACGCATGGCGCGATGGAGCGCGGCCAGCCAGCCGGCTTCGGGGATGGCGTCGTTGTTGAGGAAGATGACGTGATCCGCGTCGGAGCCCGCGAGCGCGGTGGCGAGACCGCCGGTGAAGCCGCGATTTTCCGTGAGCGCGAACAGCTTCACGTGCGGATGACGCGCGACGATGGCGGTTGTGCTGCCGTCGGTCGAACCGTTGTCGACGACGGTCACGGACGCGCCGTCCACTTCCGCCAGTTGCGGCTCCACCGCGGCGAGACATTCGAGCGTCTCGCGGCGGTTGTTCCAGTTGATGATGATGATCTCGGTCGTCACGTCGTGAACCGCCGGATGCGCCGCTTCACGCGCGCGGCCAGAGTGGGCGGCTGCTCCGGCACACCGATCGTTGCGGCCCATCGCGCTTTCGTTTCGTCGAAGCGCGGCGCGGCGCAGAACTCGCGCAGCGGCGCCAGCGTGTCGCGCCACTGATGCTCGCGCGTGAACTGCGTGGCGCCTTCGCGCATCGCGCCGAGCTTCGCGCGATCGCGAAAGAGTGCGACGAGCTCGCGCGCGAATGCGTCAGCGCTTTCATCGCGAATCACCGATCCAGCGCGATAGCGCAGCAGCAGTTCGTCCGTGCCGGGCGCGGAGCTGGTGACCACCGGTAACGCGCCCCACAAGAAGTCATAGATTCGCGTGCGCATGGCCAGATCGGTCTCGATCGATTGCGGGAACGTGAGCAGCGCCAGCGTGAAGCGCGCGAAGAATGCGCCGCGTTCCGCGTACGGCACCCACGGCGCGAATTGTACGAAATCGTAGCGATGCTTCTTCGCGTGCGCGATCGCCTCCGCGAGCTTCCCCTGCGGCGTGATGTCGGGATTCGGGTGACGCGTGAACGTGAGCGTCAGTTGCGGCAGCGACTCGCGCGCGCGCGCCACCGCATCGATCGCCAGAATCGGGTCGTACCAGTCGTAAATCCCGCCGAAGAGAATGTCGAAGTTCTCGCGCGTTTCACGCGCTTCCGCGGGCGCCACGCCAAATGGCGCAACGGCGATCAGCGAACGAAAGCGCGGATCGTGCGCGAACAGCTCCGGATTCACGCGCCCCGTCGCGAGCAGTAACCCGAGGTAGAAGAGGCGCTGCGCTTCGGACGCGCAGAGAAAAAAATCGCCCCGCACGACCGACTGCACGAGCGTTCGATGATCGTGCGAAAACACCTCGGCCCCGCGCTCGCCGAAGTAATGCAGGTTCTCCACGATGAACGGATCGTACAGATCGACGACCGTCGGCAACGGACGCGCGTGCGCGAAGAAATCGTTCGCCACGTGGCCTTGCACCACCGCGCAGTCGTGCGACTGGCTCTGCTCGAGCAGCGACATCGGCGTGAGCGGCGCGTCGCCGCCGGACGGCGCGATGATGGTGACGCGATGCGCATCGGCGCGCAGCACGTTCGCCATCTCCAGGAAGCGGATGCCGATGCCCGCCGGCTGTCCGTGCAGCGGCTCGGGGCAGACCAGCAGAACGCGCGTCAACCGCGTCCTCGCAGCTTTTCGACAAGCGTGTGCATCTTCCATGTGCGCGAGCGGTAGATCATGTCGAGCAGGCCATGCAGCCGCGTATTTTCGACGCGCATCCGCTCCAGCTCTGCATGCGTCTCCGCGTTTGCGCGGCGCAACGAATCCGCTTCAGCGCGCACCACATCGAGCGCTTCCGACGTGCGTGACAGCTGCGACGTCACGCTGACGCGCTCGGCATCGACTTCATACGCGCGAATGGTCGCCGCGATGGCTGTCTCGTGCTCGGCGGACATTTTCTCCACCAGCTCGTCCTTCTCGCGCGACAGGCGCATCACATCGCGCCGCGCGTGATCGAGTGAGCCTTCCAATTCGACGAAGCGCGAGAACACGCTGCCGGCCCGGCTTTTCTCGCGCTCGAATACGTTGGCGATCACGTCGTTGTTGATCAGCGCCGCGTGCTTCTTCCACACCTGCAGCTTCGCTTCGCGGAAGCGCGGCGAACCTTCCGGCGCCGCCAGCACGATCGATTCGCCGCCTTCGAAATGCCGCACCTCGCACGTCACGCGCGGCACGTGCAGCAGGTCGCCGCGCTGCGCCAGGCGGATCAGGAAATCCCAATCCTCGAAGAGATCGAAGGACGTGTCGAAGCCGCCGAGGTCGAGGAAGGTGTCGCGCGGGACGAGGAGTGTGGGGAGCGGGATGTAGTTGTCGAGCAGCAGCAGCTCGCGATCGAAATCGCGCGAGTAGATGCGCAGCCGCGAATGCGCCTCGTACGCGCCCGATGCTGCGGGCCGGAGAAACGCCGACACCGCATCGCTGTACCAGCCCGCACGCGGCGTCGCCGTCGCGCGCGCCAGCACCGGCAGATGCTCGGGATAAAAGAGATCGTCGTCATCGAGAAAGGCGATGAACGCATTCGACGCGGCGCGCACGCCTTCGTTCGCGGCGACGGAGCGCCCGCGCGACGTCTCGTGCTCGATGAGCTTCACGCCATCGAATTGGACGCGCGCGCCGCCGTCATTCACCACCACGATCTCGCACGGATACTCACTGGCGCGAATCGAATCGATCGCTTCGCGCAGCAGCGCCGGACGATCCTTCGTCCGCACAATCACGCTGATGGGAACCGTCTCGCGCGTTACTGCCAACTCGCGCGGTGCGCCGGTCATCCGCCGCAGCTCGCTGATCGGCGTCGTCCGCAGCGACGGCAAATCCACCACGTAATACGCCTCCGCGAACTTCACCTCTGCCGGCAGCGTCATGGCGCGATACGCATTCAGTCCGCGCGCGTACGCCACGTAATCGCGAAGCGCGAGCTGCGATGCGTGCTGCGCGATCGCGGCGTATTTCGTCTCCGCGACGTCGGAGATGTCGACGAGTGCATTCGGCCGGATCGGCTGGCCCACTTCGTAGAACGCCACGCGCGCCACGGCCAGCTCCGCGGAGAGTGTCTCGTCGCGCTGCACCAGCTCGCAGAAGAGCCGCGCCAGCGCGAAATGATCGGGATGGATCTCGATCGGCGACGGCACCAGGATCAGATCGGGATGAAAGTCCGCGATCGCTTCGCGCAGTGCGGCCGACGCCTCGTCGCCGAGCTGGCGGTCGGGATGACCGAGAAAGAGGATCTCCGGGGAGCCGAGGAGGGAGAGGGCGGCGCGGGATTCACGCTGGCGGGTTTCGGCGTTGCCGGCTTCCGCGCCATCGGTGGCGATCACCACGCGCGTGGCGCGGCGTTCCTGCAGGTGCTGTGCGAGCAGACCTCCACAGCCGATCACTTCGTCGTCGGGATGAGGAGCGAGGACGAGCAGGCGTTCGCCGCGGAGCCGCGCCGGTTCGTACGGAATGGCTTCCGCCTCGATGAGCATGGCTGGGTGCATTGTATGCGGCGATGCGTTGCGCTCCACCCTCGAAATACGGATGATTGCGTGGGTCCCGTCCATGGCAGCGGACGAAGAAAAAACATCGAGCGCGGAACTCCAGCGCCTCGTCGCACTGATTCAGGAGCTCGCCTCACGCGCTACGCGCAGCGAGTCGGTGACGGACGTCTTCTCGCGCGGCTTCCCGACGCTGCACAAATGCATGCCCTTCGATCTCGCGGTTGCGGTGATGCTCGAGCAGAACCTCGACCTCTACATCACCGCGCGCGAAGGTGCCGAAGATCTGGTCAACGAGCGGCTCGTGGAGCGGATCCGGCGCACGCTGGAAAGCTGCATCCCCGTTTCCTTCGCCACGACTGAAGTGATCGTGAAGTCGGAAGAGTACGAGCTCCCTTCCGCGCCGCATGACGATCTGCGCCACGACGTCGCGGTCGTGCTCCATCTGCAGAATCGCGCGGCGGGCGTGCTGCTGCTCGCGCGCAGTGCCACGCCGTTTCGCGAAGAAGAGCGGAAGATCCTGGAGATTTTCTCCACGCAGGTTTCGATGCTGCTGGGGATGATCCGCGCGCGCGAGCGCATCGTGAATCTCGCCGATACCGACGACCTCACCGGCATCTGGAACAAGCGCTTCTTCCGCCGCCAGCTGCCGCAGGAGATCGAGCGCGCGCGCACCTACAGCGTGCCGCTCTCGCTGCTCTTGTTCGACATCGACGACTTCAAGCAGATCAACGACAGCTTCGGCCACATCGTCGGCGACGTCGTGCTCTCCGAGCTTTGCGGTGCGGTGCGCGAATCGCTGCGGCCTCCCGATTTCATCGCACGCTTCGGCGGCGACGAATTCGCGGTGATCCTGCCGCATACCGATTTGAGCGGCGCGGTCGCGGTGGCGGAGCGCATCCTGACGCGCGTTCGCTCGCTCACCATTCCGACGGATGAAGAGAGCGCGATCCGCTGCTCGATCTCCATCGGCGCCGCGGAGTATCACTTCGACGACGCCACCGCGAACGATTTCGTGCGCCGCGCCGATGAGAAGCTTTATACGGCGAAGCGGCAGGGAAAAAATCGATACACTGCATGACGCTCATGCGCAATCGATTCCTCATCGCCAACTGGAAGATGAATGTGCCGCCCGAAGGGGTGGACAAGTATCTCGAAGCCGTCAGCCGCGGCGATCGCGGCAACGTCTCCATCGTCGTCGCGCCGCCGTTTCCGTTCCTCACGCGTGTCGCGCAGCAGAGCGGCGTGGAAGCGGGCGCGCAGAACTGCAGCGATCATGTCTCCGGCGCATACACGGGCGAAGTCTCGCCGCGCATGCTTCGCGATTGCGGCGCCCGCTACGTCATCCTCGGCCATTCCGAACGCCGCTCGATCTTTCATGAAAGCGACGCATTCGTCGCGCGCAAGCTCGCGCTCGCGCTCGACCACGGACTGACGCCGGTGCTCTGCATCGGCGAGGATTCGAAGACGCGCGATGCCGGTCACGTGGCGCGGCACCTCGCCGAGCAGATCAAAGCGACGGCCGTCCCTGCGCTGGAAACCGCGGAGCAGGTGATCCTCGCGTACGAGCCGATCTGGGCCATCGGCACCGGCCGCAACGCCAGCGGACCGATGGTCGCGGAGACGATGGCCGAGATCCGTCACGCGCTGGAGCGCTTCTGGCCGACGAAGTGGGCGAATGCGCTGCCGATTCTGTATGGCGGCAGCGTGACGCCGGAGAACACCGGCGATCTCGTGGCGCACGGCAACGTCGATGGCTTTCTCGTCGGCGGCGCGTGCCTCGACGCGAAGAAGTTTCTGGCGATTCTGCAGGGGCTTACGGCCTCACGCGAAACGACTTGACGCCGCGGAGCTTTCCGGGAAGAATCTGCACCCCTGGCCGGTTAAGGGGCAAGTTCGGAGAGTTCATGATCATCCTGCTCGTCATCATCCACGTCATCATCAGCCTGTTTCTGATCCTCGTCGTCCTCGTCCAGCAGGGCAAGGGTGCGGATCTCGCGGGCGCATTTGGTGGCGGCGGCTCGCAGACGGCGTTCGGCGCGCGCGGCGCGACCACGCTTCTGCACAAACTGACGACGGGCTTCTTCGTCGCGTTCGTCATTACCTCGATGGCCCTCGCGATTCTGCAGGCCCGCCCCCGTTCCTCGGTCATGAGCGGCAGCGCCGCACCGGCCGCTCCGACGCAGTCGAAGTAACGTTCTTTGCAGTGCCTGCCCAAGTGGCGGAATTGGTAGACGCGCACGTTTGAGGGGCGTGTGGAGTAATCCGTGCCGGTTCGAGTCCGGCCTTGGGCACCATTAGGTTTACGTTCGAGCTCGCGATTTTCGCGAGCTTTTTTGTTTTGCGCGGAACGAGGCTCACAGGCTCACAGGCTCATAGGCTCATAGGCTCAGAGCAGCACATGCTGCGTGAGAGTGGCGTCGTGCGCGCACATGCCACACGCGCAAAACGATGACGGATGACGCTCGCCACAGGCGCAAACGCGGACGCTCGCGCAGCGCGGGCTGCTATGAGCCCATGAGCCCATGAGCCTATGAGCCTGCTCCGCGGCCTACGGCCGCGCCGAACACGCCACAGGCGCAACCGCGGGCGCTCGCGCAGCGCGCGCTACTTTGAGCCTGTGAGCCTGTGAGCCTGTGAGCCTGCGCGAGCGGCCAACGGCCGCGAGCGCCGCGCGTTAGCGCTCCGAGATCCGCCGGTCGTACTCCGCCGCGCGATCCAGGAAGCTCTCGATGCTCCGGCCCAGCGCCAGCTTCTCCGCCAGCTCGCCGCTCTTTTCGAATTCGGCGCGGAGGCGCTGCGCTTCGGCGAGGTAGTAATCGCGCAGGCCTGCTTCGATTTTGAACTCCGGATATTTTTCGGCCAGCGTGCGCATCCACTCTTCGACCTGGCGCCGGCGATCCTTGTCGCCTGTGCCGGACTTCAGGTTTTCGAGCAGCGTGGTGATCACGGTTTCGAGGATGTCGAGACGCTGCTGTTGGACGGTTTCGTCGGCCATGGGCGCGAATGGTAGCAGCGTTCCCCATTCGCGTTGACTACAATGCGCCGCGATGAAAGTGCTCATCGCCAACCGCGGCGAGATCGCCGTGCGCGTCATCCGCGCCTGCCGTGAGCTTGGCTATCCCACCGTCGCCGTCTACTCCGAGCCCGATCGCGCCGCGCTGCATGTCATCTACGCCGATCAGGCCATGCCCATCGGTCCCGCGCCGTCGCGCGAAAGCTACCTGCGCATCGATCGCATCATCGACGCGGCAAAAAAAAGCGGCGCCGAAGCGATCCATCCCGGCTATGGATTTCTCGCGGAAAACGCCGCCTTCGCACGTGCCGTTCGCGACGCAGGACTGATCTTCATCGGCCCCTCGCCCGACTCGATCGACGCGATGGGCTCGAAGACCGAGAGCCGCCAGCGCATGCAGGCCGCGGGCGTGCCGGTCGTGCCGGGACTCACCGAGCCGGTGAAGTCATTCGACGAGATCGCCGACTTTGCGCGCAGCGCCGGCTTCCCGATCATGATCAAAGCGAGCGCCGGCGGCGGCGGCAAAGGGATGCGCCTCGTCGAGCGCGAAGAAGATCTGCAGCAATCGTTCGAGCGCGTCACAAGCGAAGCGGAATCGTTCTTCGGCGACGGCTCCGTCTACGCCGAAAAGTTCGTCACGCGGCCGCGCCACATCGAAGTGCAGATCGTCGGCGATCAACACGGCAACATCATTCACGTCGGCGAGCGCGAATGCACGCTGCAGCGCCGCCACCAAAAAGTGGTCGAAGAATCGCCGTCGCCCGTCGTCGATGCCGCGCTGCGCGAGCAGCTCGGCGCGATGGCCGTCAAAGCGGCGAAGGCGGTGAACTACTACTCGGCCGGCACCATCGAATGCCTGATGGGTCCCGACAAGCAGTTCTACTTTCTCGAGATGAACACGCGGCTGCAGGTCGAACATCCGGTGACCGAAGCGGTGTGGAACATCGATCTCGTGAAAGAGCAGCTGCGCGTCGCGCGCGGTGAAACGCTTTCCGTGAAGCAGGAAGATCTGCGGCCGCTCGGCCACGCCATCGAGTGCCGCATCTACGCGGAAGATCCATCGCGCAAATTCGCGCCGTCGCCGGGCCTGATCCGCTACATCAACCTGCCGCAGGGTCCTGGCGTGCGCAACGACAACGGCGTCTACGCCGGCTACACCGTGCCTGTGTTCTACGATCCGATGCTCTCGAAGCTCATCGTGCACGGCCACTCGCGCGAGGAAGCGATCGCACGCATGCGCCGCGCGCTCGCCGAGTACCGCGTCGAAGGGATCGAGACCACGATCCCGTTCTTCACGTTCATCATGAATCACCCCGATTTCCAGAGCGCGAACTTCGACACCGGCTTCATCGATCGCCTGCTGCCCGAGCTGAATCTCGCCGACAAGTCCGCCGACGCTCACGCCGATGCCGCCATCGCCGCCGCCGCGATCATGGCCTTCGAGCAGGCGCAGGAAGTGAAGCTGCCCTCCGCCGACGAATCGCGCTGGAAGGAAGCGGGCCGTCTCGATGGACTGGGAGGGCGGCTGTGAAATTCGTCGCCACGCACGACGGCCACGAGCTCGACGTCGAAGTGCAACGCCACGGCAGCGGCTATCGCGTCCGCCTCGGCGATCGCTGGATCGACGTCGACGTCGTCGCGGCGGGCAACTACATGCAGTCGCTGCGACTCGATGACGGGCGCCAGTACGCGCTCATCCACCATCGCGAAGGCACCACGCACCACATCTCCCTCGGCGGCTCGAACGTCACCGTCGACATCCAGGATCCACTCTCGCGCATGCGGCGCCGCTCGACGGAAGACATGGGCGGCAGCGGCATCGTGAAAGCGCTCATGCCGGGCCGCGTCGTGCGCGTGCTGGTGAACAAAGGCGACACGGTGCGCAAAGGCGCGGGGCTGCTGATTCTCGAAGCCATGAAGATGGAGAACGAGATTCAGGCGCCCGCCGACGGCGTCGTAGACGAACTGTTCGTGCAGCCCGGCCAGACCGTCGAAGGCGGCGCCGATCTCGTGCACATCGGCTAACTCATGTCATCCCGAGCGTAGCGAGGGACCCGGGCGGCTGGGCGGCGCATAGAACCAGCCACATGCCGCGCGCCGCCCCCCCGCCCAGGTCCCTCGCTACGCTGCGGGATGACAGCGCGCCCGCCCCTTATACTTCGTGCACCATGTCCTCCAATCAGCCCCTGGGTCCGTACGCCATTGGTGAGCGCATCGGCGCGTCCGTCTGGAGCGCTGATGACTCGCGCAGCGGCCGGAAAGTTGCCGTCAAGCTGCTTTCCAAGCAGGTGCCGAAGGACCCGCTGAAACGCGACGAGCTGCTGAAGACCGTGCGCCTCTCCGCCGCGCTCTTTCACCCGTTCCTCGCACCGGTAATCGAAGTACCAGTCGTCGGCGACAACCTGGTCATGGTCCTGGATCTCCTCGACGCCGAGCCGTTGACGAAGAAGCTCGCCGGCAAGCCGCTCGACCGCGCCGAGTTCTTCCGTCTCGCGTATCAGCTCGTCGACGTGCTGAAGTACCTGCACACGAAAACGATCCTGCACGGCAATCTCACCGGCGACTCCGTGATGGTCACGAAGAGCGGCGAGATCCGCCTCGGCGGCCTCGATCTGAACAACCTCTCGCGGCGCGAGAACACGTCGCGCGAGTATCAGCAGAAGAGCAACGACGCGCGCCTGGTGTCGTATCTCGCGCCGGAGCAGATTGCCTCGCAGACCATCGACGAGAAGACCGACATCTTCTCCCTCGGCGTCGTGCTGTACGAGATGGCCACGGGCAAGCTGCCGTTCACCGGCGCCGCTCCCGCCGACGTCGCGCGCGCGATTGTGGAAGGGCAGCCCGCTTCGCCGAAGGCCGTGAATCCGAACATCGACAACGCCGTGCTCGGCGTGCTCGGCGGCTGCCTCTTCAAGGATCCGTACAAGCGCCATCGCGACGCGAAGACAGTGCTCGATCTGATCGCGCGCTCCGACGCCGACGCGGTGCGTGTGGCCGAAGAACTGAAGCGGAAAGCGAATCTTCTTTCTGCGACGAACGTGGCCGAAGCGCCGAAGGCGCGTCGCGCGATTCTGCTCTTTGCGGATGTGACGAACGCCGACGATCCGAAAGCCGCTGCGCGCATGCAGCAGATCCTCGGCGAAGCGGTCTATCTCTTCGATGGACAAGTGATCGATCCATTCGGCACGCGACTGGTCGCGGAGTTGCCGAGCGTCGACAGCGCGCTCGAAGCCGGACGCAAAGGCGAGTTCGATTTCGCGCCCGAGCAGCAGGAGCAAGAGCAGGAGCCGCTCGCCGTGCGCATGTTGCTGCACGCGGGCGAGCTGGAACTGCAGGACGGAAAGCCCACCGGGGCGGCGGTTGAGAAAGCGTACGCGGCGCTCGCGCAGTTGCCGCCGGGAGAGCTGTTCATCTCCGAAGAGTTCGTGCGCGAGGGGAGGGGCAACGCGCGGATGCGCGACGCCGGCGCGCGCGGTGGGCTCAAGCTCTACACGATCGTGCCGCCGGAGCCGAAGATCGAAACGCTGCCCGAGCCGACGACTCTCGAGCTGGAGCAGGAAGCGGCGGCGGAACAGGCGGAGATCGCCGCGGCGAAACAGGCTCGCACACGCAAGCGCCGCCGCGCGGCGTTGTTCACTGCAGCCGCAGGATTCGTCGCGTTCGCCGGTGGCGCGGGCGTGATGTGGATGGCTCGCAACGCGCAGCCGGAAGCCGTAGTGGCCGCAGCGCCAGCGGGTCCACCGCCGGCGACGGCCGCGACGCCGCGCAAAGTGCTGATCTCCGACTTTACGATCGAAGCGCCCGATGCCACGCTCACGGAACGCGCGAACGCAATCCGCCTCGGCGCGATCGAAGTGCTGCGCAGCTATCCCGAAATTCGCATCGCGGAAACGGCGGAGAAAGATGCTGCCTCGTTCTCCGCACGCTTGCGCGCAGGAGCGGCCGGTCCGGAGATCGTACCGACCACGCCGCAGAAGAGCGGTGCCGCGGCGCCCGCGCCCGATGTCGCAAGCGGAGTCGCCGTGCTCGTGCAGTGGGTGACGGCCGAAGTGCGGATGAAGCCGCACGCGATTGCAGCGGCCGACGCGATGAATGCGTTTGCGGACGCGCTCGTGGCGCGCTCGCAGAATGACGCCAATCGCACGGATGCTTCGCTGCGCAGCGCGATCAACGCCGATCCGAATTTCCTCCCCGCGCAGCTGCTGGCCATGCACTTTTTCGAATCGCGCGGCAACGCTGCCGATTCGATCGCCGCGGCGAAGCAGGTGGTGACGCTCGATCCGGCGAACGTCGACGCCGCGCGACTGGTGGCGCGCGCGTCGCTGCAGGAAGCGAATCTCGCGCAAGCGTTCTCGATGTACGGCGCGGTGCTGAAGCAGGATCCGAAAGATGCGGAGGCGCTGAACCTTGTCGCGCGCTACGCCATCTCGGCGAACGATCAGCCGCGTTTCGCCGCGGCGTTGAGTCGTCTCAAAGGGGTGCCCGCGAAGAATGTCGCCGCGCACGAACCCGACACGCTGCTCGCCACCGGTCGCATCGACGCGGCCGTGAATCGTTACTACGACATCGAAGCGGATGTCCCCGACAACGCCACGCTCGCCCTCAAGATCGGCCGCCTCGGCGTCCTGCGTCACACGCTCGGCATCGCCGACTTCGAGCTGAAGAAGCTCGCGCAGCTCGACCCGCTGTACGGCTATCACATGCTGCAGGCGTATGTCGCGGCGGAGAAGCGCGATCGCCCCAGCGCGGCGAAAGAGCTCGCGCTGGCGCTCGCTGCGGCGCAGCCGGGCGATGATTCGTGGACGAGTGCGGCCGAGGTGTATGCGATTCTGGCGGACACGAAGAACGTGCTGACGGCGCTGGATAAAGCGGCGAAACGGAAAGAGCCGACCGCGGCGTACGTGCTCGCCAATCCGCTGTTCCGCTATCTGGCGAACGATCCGCAGTTCGATGCGATCCGGCAGGCGCTTGCGGCGCAGCAGGCGGAGATTCGCGCGGCGTTGCCTTCGGTCTAGCGCCTGCTACGCGCGACGACGCACGGCCATCACGCGGACGGATTCGCGGAGATTGACGATGGCCAGCTCCTGCGCGTCGCGAAACATCAGCGCGCGGTAGTGGTCATTCAGCGCGCGCCGATAGCCGCCCGTCAGCCGCGTGGTGGAGATCGTCAGGACGTCTTCATCTTCGCGGAGGTAAACGAAGCCGTTCGTCACCAGGCTGGCGAGGGCTTTGTAAATCGGCTGCGGCAGCGTGAACACTCCGTTGCGGCAGACCACCATCGAATGAGAATCGATTGCGTCCATAATGCGCGCTGCGAGCAAAAGGTGATCCAATGATCGTCACGGCCCGACTCACATTCTCCGCCGCCCACCGCCTGCACAACCCCGATCGCGATGCCGAATGGAACCGCCGCACGTACGACAAGTGCGACAACCCGGCCGGCCACGGCCACAACTACGCGATGGAAGTGAGCGTGCGCGGCAAGATCGATCCGGAGACCGGCATGGTCATCGATCTGAAGCGCCTCAAAGACATCATGCGCGAGCGCGTGGTCGATCGCGTCGATCACACCAATCTCAACGAAGACGTCGATTTTCTGCGCGGCGTGATTCCCACCGCCGAGAATCTGGCGCGCGCGTTCTGGCGGGAACTGGCCGAAGGGATTCCGAACGGCGAGCTGTACGAAGTGATGTTGCAGGAGACGGAACGCAATTCCGTGCGCTATCGCGGAGAGGACGAAGGATGAATTACGACCTGGCCATGATGGCGCTGGAAGGTTTGGCGCGTTCGCCGCTCGACGTGCGCGTGCAGGGAAGCGAAGTCGTGATCGAAGGCGAAGCCGCCTCGTTCAAGGAGCTCGCGCGACTCTGCCTTCTTCTCGGCGGCGTGCAAACCGCAGAAGACACGTTCGAGCTGCAGAGCGGCGTGCACGTGGCCAAAGCTTCGCCACTGCTCAAGCTCAAACTGCGCGTGGAGTGATGCGCTACGTCTCGTAATCGGGCGAGTACGTCACGAGCTCGCTGAGGAACGTAGCGCGGTTGCGCTGATCGCGATCGTCGACTTCCAGCAGATCGCGAATGGAGATCATCCCCACCAGCTTACCGTCGTCGACGACCGGCAGATGGCGCGAGCCGACGGAGTGCATCTTCTGCAGCGCGTTGTCGACGCTCTCGCCCGATTCCGCCACCACGATCTCGCGTGTCATCACGGAGTCGAGCGTCGTCTCGTCGGGATTGAGCCCCGGCACCACCACGCGCGCCATGATGTCGCGCTCGGAGAAGACGCCGACCAGTGCGCCCGCGTCGAGCACGGCGATGGCGCCGATGTTCTTCTCGCTCATCCGCCGCGCTACGTCGCGCACGCTTTCGTTGCGTTCGGCCAGGAACAGCGGATGGTCTTCGATCAGCTCTGCGATCTGCTTCATGGGCGTTCCTCGTCTCTCGTCGGTTTGCTTCGGGCCACAGCGCCGAGACCGTCGTACGCGGCGTATTTATACGCCTCGCTCAACGTCGGATAGTTGAAGACGCAGTCGATGAATGCATTGATCGTACCTCGGAATTGCATGACCATCATGCCGATGTGCAGCAGCTCGGAGGCGTTTTCGCCGACGATGTGCACGCCGAGGAGCTGCAGGGATGAGCGGTCGAAGACGAGCTTGATGAGCCCTTTCGTGTCGCCGATGATCTGCCCGCGCGCGTTGTTGCGATAGAACGCGCGGCCCACCGCTGCTTCCACTCCTTGCTCGCGGCATTGCTCTTCGGTGAGTCCGACCGTGGCCAATTCGGGGATCGTGTAGATCGCATACGGCAGGATCGACGCAACGCGCGTTTTGTATTTCAGATCGAACGCGTGGACCATCGCCACGCGCGCCTGCTCCATCGACGTCGACGCGAGCGCGGGGAAGCCGATTACGTCACCGGCCGCGTAGATGTTCGGCACGTTCGTCCGGTAATGCTCGTCGACGCAAATCAATCCGCGCGCGGCAGTCTTCACGCCCGCTGCGTCGAGACCGAGATCGGCGGTGTTGCTGGAACGTCCCGCCGCGTAGAGCACGCGCGCGCAGGTGAGTGACGAATCGTCTTTCAGCGTGAGCGTCACGTCGTGTTCGTTTCGCACGATGGAAGCGACGTCGACGCCGAGGTGCAGTGTCACGCCGAGTCGCGTCTGCAGCTCGCCGATGAGGATGCGCGCGATCTCGCGATCCATGTGCGGCAAGAGCGAGGTGCGTCCATCGATCAGATGCACGTCCACGCCGAGCGCGGCGAAGATCGACGCGTACTCGCAGCCGATCACGCCGGCGCCGACGACCGCCAGCGATTTCGGGATCGTGTCGATGTGCAGGATGTTGTCGCTGTCGAGCACCAGCTCGCCGTCGAATGGCACGTGCGCCGGGCGATGCGGCGCGGAGCCGGTGGCGATGAGAATGATCTCGCCTTCGAGGATTTGCTCGCCGACCGCGATGTGATGCGCATCGATGAAGCGCGCCGTGCCGCGGAAACGTTCGATCTTGTGGCGGCGCAGGTTCTCGTCGATGCGGCTCCATTCGCGCTCGACGACGACTTCCTTGCGGTGCATGAACTCGCCGAGGGTGATGTCGTGCGCGTGCTCGTCATGCGTGCGGAAGCCGCGCTGGCGGAAGCCGGAGAGATGCAGCGCCGATTCGCGCAGCGTCTTCGACGGAACCGTGCCGGTGTTGACAGACGCGCCGCCGGGAACCGCTTCGCGTTCGATGAGCGCGACACGCTTCCCAAACCACGCCGCCTGCGCCGCCCCCTTTTCACCGGCGGGGCCGGAGCCGAGGACGATGAGGGCGTAGGGGGTTGGGCTCACAGGCTCACAGGCTCACAGGCTCACAGGCTCAAAGTAGCACGGTGCGGGGTGGCGTTTCTCGCCTGTGGGCCTGGGGTGCCGCGTTCTTCGCCTGTTGGTCCAGTCAATGCGCGTGGCTCTCGGCAGGACGGCGCTACTGTGAGCCTGTGAGCCTGTGCGCCTGTGAGCCTAGTAAACGAGCACCGAGTGAAACCCCACATCCCCAATCTTCTCCCGCCCGTTCAAAAACGAGAGCTCGACCACCGTGGCGATGCCCACCAGCGTCGCTTCGAAGCCGCGCACGAGGTGCGTGGCCGCGGCGACGGTGCCGCCGGTGGCGAGGACGTCGTCGATGATCAGTACGCGATCGTCCGCCGTCAGCGCGTCGTCGTGAATCTCCAGCGCGTCGCTGCCGTATTCGAGCACGTACTCGTGCCGGCGCTTCGCCCACGGAAGCTTGTTCGGCTTGCGGATCGGAACGAAGCCGGCGTTGAGCTGCTGCGCGACGATGCTGCCGAAGATGAAGCCGCGCGATTCGATCGCCGCGACCTGCGTGATGCGCTCGTTCGTGAACGGCTCCGCCAGCAAGCGGCATGCGGTGCCCAGCGCTTCGGCCGATCGCAACAGTGGCGTGATGTCTTTGAAGAGGATTCCCGGCTTCGGGAAATCAGGGACGTCGCGAATGAACGTGTTCAGCGTTTCGATATTCATCAGAACTTCACGTCAAAGTCCGGGAGCTTGCCCGTGAACTCTTTCGATTCCTGCTCGATTCTCGTGACCTCGGCGAACCGCGGCCCTTCCTTCAGCTCCTCGAGCCAATCATCGATGGACTGCTTCTCGCCTTCCACGAGCGCTTCCACTGTGCCGTCGCGCATGTTCTGAATCCAACCCTTCAGCCCATTGCGGCGCGCGACGCGCGTTGCGAAAAAGCGATACCCGACACCCTGAACCTTCCCATGGATGCGGAGATGACGCTGTTCTTTCATGTCGCGCGATTATAGAGGCGTCGTCGCGAGCGCAAGCGAGCGATCTCGCGCCTCAGCGGCGGCGGCGCTTGGAGGTGGTGCGCTTCTTGGCCGGCGCTTTCTTCGGCGGAGGCTTCGGCGCGGGTGCCTCGACGGTCACGATCTTCGGCGGCGCGTTCTTCAGTTCCGTGACCTGCTGCTGCAATTGCGCGATGACCTGCGCCTGCTGATCGACGCGCTTGCGCAGCGCGTCGAGATCGCCGCCGGCGCGCGTGCTTTCGTTCGATCCGATCGACACCAGCGCGACGGTCGCCGCAGCGGCAGCATCGGTGCGCGGATACTGCTGCACGATGTCGGAGAGCACGGCGCGCGCTTTCACGTGATCGCCCGCCGCGATCTGTTTGCGCGCATCTTTCATCATCGCGTCGGCTTTCAGGTCGTTCGGCACCGTCAGCACGAGGTAGACGATGATCGCGCCGAGAATCGACGACGTCAGCGCCGTCATGGTGAGCAGCGTGCGGACTTTCATCGGCACACGCTCCCGCGCCGCGGCGCTACTCTTTCCAGCCGAACTTGCCGACCAGCGGCACGAACTCCGCGGTGCCGCAGTCTTCGATCTTGATCCCGGTACCGACGCGAATCACACGCGCCAGCCGCTGCTGTCCCACCGGTCCCACCGGCATCACCAGCTTGCCGGTGCGCGCGAGCTGCTGCACGAGCGGCTCCGGCACTTCCGGACCCGCGGCCGCCACGATGATGCGATCGAACGGCGCCTGATCGGACCAGCCGTACGTGCCGTCGAACACCTTCACCGAGACGTTGTGAATCTTCAGTTCGCGCACGATCTCCGCGGCGCGCAGCGCCAACTCGTTGATCCGTTCGATGGTGAAGACTTTCGCGCACAGTTTCGACAGAACTACCGCCTGGTATCCCGTTCCCGTGCCAATCTCCAGCACCTTCTCTTTGCCGGTCAGGTCGAGCAGCTCGATCATGCGCGCCACGATGTACGGCTGCGAGATGGTCTGCTTCGCGCCGATCGGCAACGCGCCGGGGCCGTACGCCTTCGCTTCGACGACCTGCGGCACGAAGCGATGCCGCGGCACGTCGCGCATGGCCTGCAGGATGCGCGCGTCGTGCACGCCGCGCGCGGCGACGTAGCGCTCCACCATCAGCGCGCGCTGGTGCGCCAGCTCGCGCTCCTGCGTCGCGCTCTCAGCGCGTTTCGTCGTCGTGGCCAAGGAGCCCCTCGAGGAACTTCAGTCGCGGGATGGACTCATGATGAGTCATGTCGAGATGAAGCGGCGTGATGGAGACGAAACCTGCCTGAATCGCTTCGAAATCGGTGTCCTGGCCGGGATGCCACACGGGCGGCTCGCCGCCGATCCAGTAATACTTTCGCCCCCGCGGATCCAGCCGCTCGATCACGCCCTCGGAGTAAATCCGCTTGCCGAGCTTCGCGATCCGCACGCCCGCGAATTCGCCGAGCGGGAAGTTCACGTTGAGCACGATCTGCGGATCGCGATGTTTCTCCAGCGCAACGCGTGTCAGCTCGGCAGCGAACGCTGCGCCGCGATCGAACGAAAAGTGCTCGCCGACGACCGCGGAAAAAGCGATGGAGGGGATGTTCAGCAGCGCCCCTTCGAATGCGGCCGAGATGGTGCCGGAGTACGTGACGTCGTCGCCGAGGTTGGGGCCGAAGTTGATGCCGGAGACGATGAGGTCGGGGCGGCGATTCTTGAGCAGGTTGAGAATCGCCAGGTTCACGCAATCGGTGGGCGTGCCGTCGACGATGTACTCGTTCTTTTCGATTTCCACGACGCGCAGCGGGCGATTCATCGTGAGCGCGTGCGACGCGGCGGATTGCTCGCGGTCGGGTGCGACGATGATCACTTCGCCGAGGTGACGGATCGAATTGGCGAGCTTGCGGATTCCCTCGCTGTGGATCCCGTCGTCATTGGTCACCAGGATGCGCGGCATTCGCGGCGCATTGTAGTGGAGCGGCGGGCGCCCTCGCCCGCCGGTTTCGCGC
>DASSMK010000328.1:0-10873 GCA_035688915.1 Thermoanaerobaculia bacterium | reverse complement strand
GAAGTGCCGGAAAGCAAGCCGCCGCCGCCGAGCGGCACGATCACGGTGGTGACGTCCGGCCATTCTTCGACGATCTCCAGCCCGACGGTGCCGGCGCCGGCAATGATCCGTTCGTCATCGAACGGCGGAATGATCGACGCGCCGTTTTTCTCCGCGATCTCGCGCGCCACGGTGTCGCGCGTGGCCGAGGTTACGCCGGACTGCACGACCTTCGCGCCGTAGCCTTCGGTGGCGATCACTTTCGAGCGCACCGAATTTTCGGGCATCACGATCGTGGCGGGCATGCCGAGGAGCTTGGCGGCGAGGGCGACGCCCTGGGCGTGATTGCCGGAGGAGAAGGCCACCACGCCGCGCGGACGATCCTTTTCCGCAATCTGCAGCAGCGCGTTCATGGCGCCGCGGATCTTGAACGAGCCGGCGCGCTGCAGGTTCTCGCACTTCAGCCGCACCTCCACGCCGAAGCGTTCGGAAAGCGAAGCGGAAGTGAGCAGGGGAGTGCGGTGGATCCACGGCTGGATGCGCGCCGCGGCAGCGCGAACGTCGGCTAAGTCGATTGCCGAGCTGGTGTTTGGTGAACTCACCGGCCGTAGTATAGACTCGCGAAAACGAAAGTCGATTGGCGGTGCCGTCGATTATTTGATTTTCCGCTGACAGCAGAGTATCGTCGGCGGCGTCATCAGCCACGTACCAAGGGCACACAGGGTTGGAGGTTGGGGTTATGTGGAGATGGGTTACCCGCTGCCTGGTTCTTAGCGCAATTGCTGCGCTGCTGACTCCAGCACTCTTCGCGCAGCAGTTCTACGCACAACTCGATTCGCCGGATCCCGCCGTCACACAGAACGGCATGATTCTGGTGAAGGGTTGGGCGCTCGATCCCGGTCTGGTCACGAAGGTCGAACTGTACGTCGACGATCAGTTCCAGCACACCGCGGTCCTGAATCTTCCCCGCATCGATATCGTCGAAGCGTTCCCGACCTATCCGGGAATCCACCAGGCGCGACCCGGCTTCGTCACCGGCTTCCTGGCCAGCCGCTTCACGAACGGCAATCACACCGTGGAAGTGCGCGTCTACACGTCCGACGGGCAGGTTCGCCCGGTCGGCCGCCGCACGATCACCATCAACAACACCATCAATCAGGCGCCGTTCGGCTCCGTCGACATCCCGGATGCCGCGGGCGTGCACAACGCCACCGGCTCGTTCCCGGTGAATGGCTGGGCCGCGGACACTGACGGCGTTTCGCGCGTCGACGTTCTCATCGACGGCGGCGTGATGCAGAGCGCCGTGTACGGCGATCCTCGTCCGGACGTCGGCGCGTCGTTCCCCGATTATCCGAACGCGCAGTTCAGCGGCTTCGTGGCGCATGTCGACACGACGCGCGTGCAGAACGGCGTGCACCTCCTCGAGATCCGCGCCACCGATACGCTCGGCATGTCGAAGATGATCGGCCGCCGGCAGATCCAGATCCTCAACAACGATTCGTTCCTCCGCCCCTTCGGCTACCTCGATGAGCCGAAGCGCGATGCGGTGCTGTTCGGCACCGAGTGCGGCACCGGCGGCGGCCAGAACTTCTCGCCGCCCATCAACCCCCAAGCCCACATCACTCCCGTCCGCGGCTGGGCTCTCGACCTGGGCACCCGCGAAGATGTCGGTCGCGTCTCGTACGTCGAGCTGCTCGTCGACGGCGTGCGCTGGCTGTCGTCCGACGATTGCGGTCAGGTCTTCGGCGAGCTCGCGAACTGCTACGGCCTGCCGCGCTACGACGTGGCGCGCTACTACCCGACCTATCCCGATTCGCCGCGCGCCGGCTTCTTCTTCACGCTCGACGTCGGCACGCTGATGAACATGGGCGTCCGTCCGGGCAACCACAACCTGCGCGTGCGCGTAGGCGATCGCGAGCAGACGTTCGCCGATCTGCCGAACCGCGACGGCATCCCGGTCTTCTTCCAGTGCGTCGAGGCGTCGTTCGATCTGCCGTCTTTCGGTTTCATCGATTTCCCGCACACGTTCGACTATGTCGGCGGCGTGGTGACGTTCCATGGCTGGGCCATCGACGAGAACACGCTCGCGGCAGTGGAGATCGTGATCGACGGCAACTTCGTCGGCACCGCGCAGTACGGCTTCTCCCGCCCCGACGTTCGCCAGCAGTATCCGCAGTTCACCTTCGACACCGGCTGGCGCTTCACCATGGATACGCGCCTGCTGAGCAACGCGCGCCACCGCATGACGGTGCGCACGCTCGACGCACGCGGTCATCGCGTCGAGATCGGCTCGGTCGATTTCTACGTTTCGAACAATACGCCTGCGCCCTGATCGATCAGGCGCACGGCCACGTTGCGGAGAACACAAAGCCCGGCGGCAACGCCGGGCTTTGCTGTGTTTGGGGACGACGACCGGGGGGCCTCCGGCGGTTGGGGCCACGGGCCCCAGACCCCGTTTGGTTGGCCTAGCCTCCGCCGACACAGTCGCGCAACTTGGCAGTGAGTGTCGGCGGAGGCTAGGCCAACCAACGGGTCCGGGCCCGTGGCCCGGCCGCCGGAGGCCTCCCGTCGTCCCCGTGCACCTCAAAACCGCGTCTGCACGCCGATGATCCAGTTCCGGCGCGCGGTCAGCTGCAGCGCGTTGACGTCCTGGTAGAGCGGCAACTGCACGAGCGCGTAGACGCCTGCGGTGCCAGCGCTGACGCGAATCCCCGGCGTGATGTAGAGCGCTTTGCCGCCGGTGAATTCCGCTTCTTCCGGCTCGTCGGCGATCCGGTCTTTTGTGCGTGAGCGCGCGTTCAGCTGCACGAGCAGATCGAACGTGCGGCCGAGGGGATAGGCGCCGCCGGCGTTGAGCTGCAGCTCGTTGCCCATGCGGTAGCCGCGCGCGTCGCCGGTGCGGAACGTGTACGACGCGCTCGCAAAGTACGGCGCGAGCGAATAGCCGGCGCGCGTCGAGCGGATGGCGTGGCTCTGATAGGCGAGGCCGATCAGGCCGTCCGTCGTGCCGCTGCCGGCTTGAATCGGCAGCTCGCCGATCTCGCCGTCGTCATTCGCGCGCTCGTCGTTGCCCGTCGGCAGCTTCACACCGCCGAGGGCCCAGACCGTCGGCGTGAGCGCGTAACGGGCGTGCAGCGTCACGTCGCCGACACCCTGGATGTCCCACGACTCCGGGACGACGTTGTGCTCCGCGGCCGGCGTGAAGCCATGCGCGTGATTGCTCGCCAGATGCTCGTGCATGCGCGAGACGAACGGCACGGCGAGGCCGAACTGCAGGCGATCGGTGGCGGCGTAGGTGAGCGTGCCGGTGGCGATGCGATTCAGCGTGCGCACTTCGTCGTGATCGGCATGCAGCTCACCGATCTGCGCGCTGCGCGTGCCGATGCGCGGCTGATTCTGATCGATGTACTGGAACGAGAAATCGAACGTGAAATGACCGCGCTCCGGCTGATTGAGCGCGTGCGTGTCGAGAGGGCAGGAGGAAGAGCCGCAGCTCGCGCCGACGGGCGCGGCGAGCAGCAGCGAAACCACGACGGACAGAAAAATCCGTTGCATCGAGATGTCTCCTTTTCGTTGAGGCGTCGGAACGAAGCCTTACGAAAGAGAGACACGCGGAGGCGGCGTGACGGGGCGCCGCGCGAGCGTGAGCGGACGGACGCTGGCGACGGCGTAGCTCGTCGCACGCACGATCACGAACGTCACGACCGCACGCGGCAGAACCGCTTCGACGCGCGCATCCGCGGTGGCGACACGCGGCGGCGCCTCACAGCGATGAAATGATGGATGCCGTGAATTGAGCGGGCACGATGCGGCGCCGGTGCGGCAGCACGGCGCCTTCATCACGCACGCGCACGCCTGCACGCCGATGGCGATCTCTCCGATCGCGGCGAACAGCATCGCCGCGCAGATGACCACCGCCAGGCCGCGCATGCACCAAGTATAGCGGCGCTCCTATGAGCCCATGAGCCTATGAGCCCATGAGCCTCGTCTAGAACAGCTTCAGAAACACCACGTTCGCCACGAATCCGTCCTGCGCGTTGCGGCCGATGGTCTTGCCGACGTCGAGCCGCAGCAGCGTGCCGTACGGTCCGATGGTCTGGCCTGCGATGCCGAGTCCCTGGAACGGCTCGCGGCGGAAACCGGCCGTTGTGTCATCGAGCAGCGCGTGGTCATAGAACGCTTCGAGCCGGAACTGCTCGGAGAAGACGAAGCCGTACGAGATGTGGCCGATCACGCCGCGCTCCGCCTGCACCGATCCCGAGCGGACGCCATGCACGCGGTGCGCGCCGAAGAAGCCGAGCTCGTACTTCGAGAAGCGGTCCAGGCGCTGGCCGTCGATGTAATTCACATCCAGCCCGATGCGCTGGAACTTCGGCAGGAAGAACGTCTTGCCCAGCGACGCGCCGAAGCGCGTGAAGCTCTTCTGCGCGGGATCGAACTCGGCGAGGTTGCCCCACGGCTCCCATGACGTGCGGCGGTTGTAGTCGTACGACGCCGCGATCGTGTAGCCGTGCCGCGAGTACTGCGCGGAGATGCCGGGATTGAGCACGAACGTATCGCTCGGCACCACGTACGTCGCCGCCGTGTCTTCGCCGCGCTGATACGTGTAGTGCGAGACGCCGAACGAAACGTCGACCTTGCCGAACTGCGCGAACGGATGGCCGGCGCGCAGGTAGAGGCCGAGCGGCACCGACTTCACCGACTCCTGCGGCTGCTCTTCGCCGTTGCGATAGAGCGCGTTCTCGGTCGGAATGGCGATGCCGAAGAAATCGAGGCCGACGTTCGTGCGCGTGTTGCCGACGTTCGGATGCGTGGCGTTCGCCGCCAGGATCACTCCGGCGAAGAACACGTTGGTCTGGATGCCGCGGCCACCCAGGTTGAAGTTGAAGTAATCGATGCCGCCGAGAGGGACGACGGGGTAATCGAGACCGGCATCGTGATGAATGCCGCCGAGGGCGAAGAGGCGCGACGTGTCGAAGCCTTCCTTCACCACGCGTCCGCCATCGCTGCTTTTTTCGAGATAGCGCAGACCGGCGGGCGTATCGCGCACCATGCGCGCGTCGGACGCGGACGCCTGCGCGAGCTGCGCGGTGTAGTCGGTCGGATCGATGCGGAAGTTCGTAAAGTTCGTGGCGCGCTGCACGACGTTCGCGCGGCCCGCTGCGGAGACCACCTGCTGCGCGGAGACGTCGTACGGCAGCCAGAGAATCTCGCGCGCATCGGTCGTGGCCACCTGCGCCGCGGTGAGCGGCTGCTTCGTGGCGCGCGCGAACGGCGCAAAGTCGACGCGCTCCTCATTCGACAGAATCTCGCCCGTGAGATTCAGCTGGATCATGGAAATGCGCACGCGAGCCCAAGTCCGCGCATCGATGTAGACCGTGCCGCGATAGAGCGGCAAGTCCGCGGACGCGTTGCGCGGCGGCTCGAAGCGCACTTCGTAGACGTGATAGCCCGCGAGCTCGGTCTCGCGCACGAGCTCGTAGCGATAGTCGTTGGTCAGATGGATGTCGAGCGGCAGCTGCGACACTTTCTCCGGCTGCAGCAGCGGCAACTCGGGAATGCGGCCGTACTTCCAGCGCACGCCGTTGATGTAGAAGTCCTGCCACACCCAGTCGGCGGTGCCGCTCGGATCGGAGAAAAAGTCTCCTGCGATCGTCGCTTCGATCGCCTCCGCGCCGCCGCCGATGTCGAAGCGCAATTTCGTTTCGTTGCGCGCGATGTAGTACGGCTCGATCGATTCCTGATACGCCTTGTACGACTGGTGATTGCGGATGATTTCTTCGACCGTGATGCCGCGGCGCGTGGCCACGTCGATCGATTCCTTCGTCACGTTCGCATCGATCTTCTCGGCGCGGTCGGCCACGATGGCGAACGGCTGCTTCGCCGGCTGCATGCCCACCAGGAGACGCTCGCCGCGCTTGCCCGTGTCGGTGATGGCGCGTTCGCCGGCGGCGTCGATGCGGCGCGGCGTCGTGAACTGATTGACCGGCAGCGCGACGATCGTCGCGGCATTCGCGTCGCCGCGCGGAATCAGCATCGTGCGCAGATCCTCGCCGCGCACGAACGTCAGCACCGGCATCTCGATGGCGTTGCCTTTCGCGTCCAGCATGGCGATGCGCGAGGTGGAGTCGTAAGCCCAGTCGCCGCTGAAAGCGCGATTGAACTGCGCGAAGCTCGTCTGCGCATCGGCGGCGGTCGTCGCGGCAAACGCGCGCGTCGCGCCGTTGGCCAGCGCCTGCGCCACATCGAACATCGCATTCGGCGCCTGCGGCGTCACCACGGCGAAGATTTTCTTGGAAGGATCGCGCTCCGCCAGCCACGCCAGCGTCGGCTGCACGTCAGCGGCGTCGACGATCACCGCGTCGAAGTACGGCTGCGCGCCGTTTGTGAAGAGCGCGTCCAGCGCGCCGCGATCGACGACGATCTGCTTCGCCACGTCCAAACCCTGCGCCGTCACCGACAGCCGCTTGATGGCGTAGGCCGCGAGCGCGGAATCGGCATCGTCGACGGTGACGCCGAGGGCGGCGAAGGGGCCGTGGAGGCGAGCCCATTCCACGATCGACTTCGTGGTCTGCTCCACGTTGATCAGCCGGTCGCCTTCGCCGGTCGAATAGCGGACGATCACGGTCGTGGCGCGGCGCTGCTCCGGCGTCAGGTTCGACAGCGCGGTGGCGGCGGTGGCCAGGTCCGATTGGCTGATGCGCACCAGCAGCGGGATGGTCGCGGCCGGAGCCGTGGCCAGGTCGCTGACGGCACCGGCGCACAGCGTGCAGCCCGGCGCCGGTTCGGCCGCCGAAGCAGACAGGACGTAGATTTGCAGAAGGACAGCGAGACAGACGAGTTTCTTCATCGAATTTTCAGGACTTCCGGCGCGTACGAACGCCGCAGGGAAAGTTGATATTGCCAGGCACAGGCACAGTTTTCATGAATGAGTCCTCGGGCGTGAAGTTGCCGCCTGCCGAAGTGGAGGCGTTGCACGATGCGCTGACGGCGGCGGGGCTGGAAGTGATCCCGCTCACGCGCGAGCTCGACATCTCGCGAATGATCCGCGAGCGCCTCGCGCGCGGCGTGAAGCTTTTCATCGCCGCGGGCGGTGACGGCACGATCCATCACGTCGTGCAGGCGGTCGTGCACACCGACGCCGCGCTGGCCGTGATTCCGACCGGCACGTACAACCATTTCGCGCGCGATTTGAATGTGCCGCTCGATTGGCGCGAAGCGCTGGAGGTGGCGCTGAACGGCACGACGCGGCACGTGGACGTCGCGCGCATCAACGACCGCTTCTTCGTCAACAACGTCTCCATCGGCTTGTACCCGGAGCTCGTGGCCAAGCGCGAAGAGCATGGCCGCGATTACCCGCGCTGGAAGTCGCGCCTCTACGCCGCCAGCTGGACGCTGCGCAAATACCCGCACGTCACCGTGGCCGTGGAGACGGACGTTCACCAGGAAGTGCTGCGCACGCACATGTTCATGGTGTCGAACAACTCGTACGACCTCTCGCGCATCGGCATCGAAGCGCCGCGCGATTCCATGACCGAAGGCCGCCTTTCGGTCTATTGGCTACCGCACACGCCGCGCATGCAGCTGATGAAATTCGTGGCGCGCTATTTGGCGGGACGCGTCCACACCGCGCCGGGTTTCCGCAGCTTCCGCACGTCGAGCATCCGCGTGCAGTCCTCGCGCCGCGGCCTGCGCGTCGGCATCGACGGCGAAGTTTTCTCGCTGCCGACGCCGCTCGTGCTGACGAGCGTGCCGGGCGCGCTGCTGGTGAAAACGCCGGCGGCGGCTGCGCCGACCGTATAGGTTTCGCCAGGGAAGCGCGTACCGCTCGGACAGTTCGCGCAGTTCGGTCCTTTGCCCCGGCAACTACACATACCGCATTTATCAGAAAGCGGACTCGAATCCGCCCGAGCTGATCGGCCAAGGCGCCTTTGCAGTGACCCAATCGCCGATACCGATTCCAATGTTCGGAACGTTAGCAGCGTGCTCTCTGGTCGCCGCGTTGCTGCTGCTGGCGTTATTGCGGCTGCACGACTGGTGAGACGTTCGCGTCGCTCGCGAATGTTCAGCGGGCAACGGCGGCGGCTTCGCTACGGCCAGCGAAGTTTAGCGAGCGCGATGGCAGCGATGAGCGCAGCGAACGCCGCGAGCGCAGCGGGATGCAAAGCAGGCACAGGAACCGGTGCGGACACGATGAACGTCGCGCTCTCATTGATCGGAGGCGGGTGACAAGGAATCGGATCGGCGCTGGTAAACGACATCGTTGCGTTCACCGTGTACGTGCCCGGAGGCAACGTTCCGACGTTGAAGTGGGAGATGATGATTGTCGTGGTCGGCAGCAGGCAGGCGATCGCGACATGCTGCTGAACGGTGAAGGTGTTGCCGGTCCGGCTGATGGTCGCGGAGATCAGACCGGCGCCGCCGTTCACCACGCGGTCCACACGCACCATAACCGCGTCACCCGTAGTCGGCGCGCCGGGCGTGATGATGACGTTCGCGTGAAGCGCCGGAGCGACGACGAGGAGAAGTCCCGCGGCCAGTGCGCCGTTGATGAAACGTTTCATGAAGCTACTGCCCACGAAGTTTCGCCAGAGCAATTGCTGCGATCAATGCTGTGAGAGCCGCAAGTGCGGCCGGATGTAGGGCAGGAACAGGAACCGGTGCCGACACGACGAACGTCGTGCTCTCGCTGATTGGCGGCGGGTGGCAAGGGATGGGGTCGACACTGGTGAACGACATCGTCGCGTTCACGGTGTACGTGCCCGGGGCCAACGTTCCGATATTGAAATTGGCTCCCACCGGCATCGTGGCGGGCAGCAGGCACGCGATGTCAACGTGCTGCTGCACCGTAAACGTATTGCCGCTGCGGCTGATCGTCGTCGATGTGATGTGGGGGCTGCCGTTCACCACTTGCTCCACGTGGACCATCACTCCGTCAGCCGTCGTCGGCATCGCAGGCGTAATGGTGATGCTCGCGTGAACCGCCGGAACCGCAGTCAGGAGCAACGCCGTCGCCACTGCGGCTTTGATGACGCGCTTCATCCGAGTCGCGACGCAGCATAGGCGACGCGGCCCGCAACTTGCGATACCCTCGCCCCCGAATGCCCGGCATTTTCGATACGGTCGTCGACGCTCCCGTTCAGGCGCTGTTGCGCCGCGAGCTGCAACTGCTCGTCGCGTTGCGCGAGACGCTCGAGCGCGAGCAGGCGGACGAGCGGCAGCATGTCGAGCAGCTCATCGCCACGCTCGAGGATCTCTTCACCATCGTCATCGTCGGCGAGTTCAATGCCGGCAAGTCCTCACTGATCAACGCGCTGTTCGGCGCGCAGTACCGCACCGAAGGGCCGATTCCAGTCGATGACCGCATCTCCATCCTCCGCTACGCCGAGCAACCCACGCAGCGCAAAATCTCCGACTTCATCGACGAGCAGTCGTACCCCATCGACTTCCTCCGCAACATCACACTCGTCGACACGCCCGGCACCAACTCGATCGTGCAGCGCCATCAGGAGATCACGCAGGACTTTGTGCCGCGCGCCGATCTCGTGCTCTTCGTCACGTCCATCGACCGCCCGCTCTCCGAGTCCGAGCGCCGCTTTCTCGAATTCATCCGCGAGTGGGGCAAGAAGGTCGTCTTCGTCCTGAACAAGATCGACACGAAAAGCGACGCGGAAGTGCAGCAGGTGCTCGACTACCTGCGCACGAACGTCCGCGCCATCTTCGGCTTCGATCCCGCCATCTATCCCGTGGCCGGCAAGCTCGCGCTCGAATCGAAGCTCGGCACGAAGGAGCCGCGCGACTGGACGCGCAGCCGCTTCGAAGCGCTCGAGGATTACATCTTCAAAGTGCTCTCGCAGAAGGAGCGCGTGAAGATCAAGCTCTCCGCGCCGCTCGAAACGATCTTCAGTCTCTCCAAACGCCAGTTCCGGATGATCGAATCACGCCGCGAGCTGCTGGCGACCGACAAGGCCCGCATCGAGTCGATCACCGCGCAACTCGATCGCGCCAAGAACGATCTCGACTCGAACTTCAAGCAGTTCGTGATCCGCATCGACAATCTGATGATGGATCTGGAGCGCCGCGGCATCGACTTCCTCGATCGCTACGTCCGCATCCAGCACGTGATGATGCTGCGCGACGCACTCCGCTTCCGCGAAGAGTTCGAGCGGCAGGTGTTCCAGGGTTGGAAGGGCAACATCGATACGACCATCCAGGAAGCGGTCGACTGGCTCGTCCGCGAGAACCTGAAGCTCTGGAACGATACCGTCGACGCATTCCATCGCCGCGCCGAAGCCGACGCCCGCAACGCCGAAGTGGTCGGCCGCGTCGGCCGCGAGTTCGCGTACAACCGCGAAGAGGTCTACTCCCGTATGCGCATGCAGGCGGAGCAGGGGCTGTCCTCGTACGACGTGAACATCGAGTCCCGCCGCATCATCGATCACGCCATGCGCGCCGTCCTCCAGTCCTTCGGACTCGGCGCCGGCGCCCTGGGCCTCGGCTATCTCATGACCGCCGCCGTCAGCAGCACCGCGCTCGACGTGACCGGCCTGACCGCCGCCACGATGCTGCTGGTGACGAGCTTCCTCATCCTCCCGTACAAGCGCAGCAAGGCGAAGGACGAGTTCCGCCGCCGCATCGAAGAGCTGCGCACGCAGCTGAAAGAATCACTCGATCGCGAATCGACGAACGAGATCGAACGGATGCTGCGCAGCATCACCGGCGCGTTCGAGCCGTACCAGCGCTTCTACGCCGCGGAGTCAGAGAAGATCGACCGCTTCGCGACGAAGCTGGGCAGCATCGAAAAAGACGCGCGCGAGATTGCAGTAGATATCGGGCGGTTGTGACGGGGGGACGACCGGGGGGCCTCCGGCGGCTGGGGCCACGGGCCCCAGAC
>DASSMK010000327.1:0-23939 GCA_035688915.1 Thermoanaerobaculia bacterium | reverse complement strand
CGCGCTGAATTGCGAAAAACGAAGTCTTACTTGCCGTAGAGCGCTTTGCGGCCGGCGATGTCGTCGGCGTCGAGCGTGCGGTTGGCGAAGTTGCAGGCGCTGACGGACGGGTACATCGTCGCGCCGGCCACGGTGGAGTGGCCCAGGCCGATCACGTGGCCGACTTCGTGGGTCATGATCCCGTCGATGTCGTACTCGCCACTGCAGCCGTCGGCTTCGCGCGAGGACGTGTAGTCGTAGCGCGTGTTCGTGTAGATGTCGGCGTCGTCGATGTACGTCGCGCTGCCTTCGGTGTGGTAGTAGCCGGTCAGCGTCGCGGCCAGGCACGAGCCGGTGCAGACGTTGCCGTTCGTGTTCAGCATGATGATCGACGGCGCGGTGCCGCGCACGGCGGTGTTCGACGTCGAGCCGGAGCTGATGATGTTCCACGCCTTGATCGCGCCGGCGACCGCGGTCACACCCTTGTCGCTGTCGGTGATGGTCGAGTTACCGGCGCTGTTCACGAGCACCGTCACCGGCGTCGTCTTCCAGCGGCGGGTGGGGGAGAGGAGCGTGTACGCCATCGCGGGATGCGCCGAGGCGGCGAGGATCGCGGTGACGATGGCGAGAGCGAAAATCGTCTGCTTTTTCATCGTGAGTCTCCTTCTCTCTTACTGCTGGCGCTCGGCGGCGGGACGCGACGGCAGCGCGGCGCGCGCCGCGTCGACCATGGTCGAGAACTCGTCGATCGTCAGCGAAGGCAGCGCTTCGATCTGCTGGTGCAGCGCGCCGCCGTTCAGGCGCTCCTGACCCTGCGTGATCGGATCGAGCGACAGCGTCTCGATGCCGCCGATGTTGCGCACGACGTACTTGCCTTGCGTGTACGCTTCAATGCGGTAGTCCGCACTGTTGTTGTCCCACTTGTTGAGGAAGAGCACGACCTGCTCGCCGCCGCGCAGCATCGGGAAACCGATCGCTTCCTGCGTGTAATCGGCGACCGTGCCGCCCACTTCGCGCACCACCAGCGTGTCCGGTCCGGTCGATTCGCCGAAGTAACGGTTCACGCGCAGCGTGGCGTAGGTGTAGATGACCTCATGCGCGTCGTCCCACGCGGACCAGGTCTGCTGGATCGTGCCGCGGGCCACCAGGGCCGAACCGCGCGCGACGTCGTCGAAAGAGCGTTCGATGAACTGCGAAGCGGTAGCGGGAAGAGCGAGGGCCACAACCAGAAGCGCGACCAGGAACAGGGATTTCCGTGTCATCAATGCCTCCTCACGTCGATGCGAGCCTGCTGTCGGCTCGATGCGTGGCGCGGCATTAACCCAAGATCGGCGCCCATTCTGCCGTCGTGACGGCAGAAAACGCGTAAGTCGCTGAAGCGATGCGCGATTCTCCCGAACCACCGCGCCATCGCGGCACGCGCGAAACCGCGCTTCGGGTCAAGGACGATGCCGAAGGCCGCGAAACCTATGGTCGTGGCCTGACCCTTTGGCGCAGCGGCTGACCCGCGTCAGGGACGCTTCTCCTGCAGTCCTTCCAGCTTCTGCTTCAGCTGGTCGCAACCGGTCTTCGCGTCCGCCGTAAACTGCCGCTCCCACGAACCGTAGATCGGATTCGGCACGATCAGCCACTTCGTGCCCCACAGTCCGAGCGTGTCATTGATGATGGCGTCGCGCTCCGCGGGCGTCTTTTCGCGAGCGTTGGTGAAGTCGTTCAGATCGTCGCCGAGGAGGAGCAGGACGCGGTAGCGCGAGGCGATGAAGGTGCGGCGCGACGTTTTGTCGCTCGTCCACTCCGGCCGTTCGCCGCGCAGCAGCAGCGTGTCTTCCTCGCTCTTCAGCGGGTAGCCGAGCTTCTCCAGATTGCGGCGGCCGGCCGGTTTTTCATCGAGGTCGCGATTCGAGACGTAGAACGGCGTGACGCCGCGGCTGTGCGCGTAAGCGAGAAAGTCCGCCGCGCCCGGAACCGCTGTCGCCGCTGATTCGCTCACCCACTGCTTCCACTCTTTCGCTTCGTACGTTTTGCCCTGCCGGATCATGCGCGCTTCGAACGGCATGTTGCTCCACGCCGTCTCGTCGAGGTCGAGGATGATCGCCGTGGGCTGGCCACCGTCGTTGTCCGGATCGGTCGGCTCCGCGCTCCACGTCTTGTCGGCCAGCGCCGCGTCGAGCATCCGTCGCGCGACGTTGTAGGTCTGCTGCGCCGCCGCGCGATATTCCGCCGCGCTCTGCATCCAGAGCGACGCGTTCATCAGCGGCATGCCGGTGTCGCAAGGTGGCGCTGCCGGAGCCGCGGCCACTGCCGCCGCAGGAGTCGTGTTCATCGCCACGGCAACCGTTGGCGCAGCGACAGGTGCAGGCGTCGGAGCGGGTTGCGTCGTGCAGGCGATGGCGAAGAGCAGGAGCGGAGCGAGAGCTCGTTTCGACATGCGGCGCATCATAGCGCGCAAAAAAAATCGGGAGGGCGTTGGCCCTCCCGATTCGGGTGAAGCTTGTGTGAAGCGGATTAGAACGACACGCGGACGCCGACGCGGGCCTGCCAGCGCGAGCGGTCGGTCGCGACCGAGTACTGGCTGCCTTCCGACAGCGTGTTCGCGGCGCGCTCGGTGTAGATGATCTTGCCGGTGGCCGCATCGCGGCCGGTGTAGTTGAACGGCGAGAAGTTCTGGTTCGCAACGTACTTCGTCACGCCGTAGTCGTCGCTGACCAGCGCCAGGAGGTTCAGCACGTCGCCCGTGAGCTGCGTGCGGATCCCGGCGAACGCGGGCAGGCCGAGCTCGTAGTGCAGATCGAGCTGGCGCGTCCACGGCTCGGTGAGGTCGTAGCGCTTGAGCGTCTTGCCGAAGCTGTCGACGCCGGCGTACTCGAGGTACTTGCGGTACTGGTCGACTTCGTTGCCGGTCCAGGTCGAGCCGGCGTTCTTGCGGATGATCACGTCGTTCGGATCGGCGAGGAAGATCAGGTCGTTCGTGCTCTGCGTGTCGCCGTTGACGTCATTGCCGAACAGCAGCGAGTACGGACGGCCGCTCTGCGCGTTGTAGAACAGACCGATCGAGTGGGTGAGGAACGCGGTGTTGAAGTTGAACGTGCCGGCGATGTTGAAGCGATGCTCGGTCTCGAACGCAGAGCGCGAAAGCTCCGGGTTGTAGATGTCGCCGGTGGTGTGATGGAAGCGCCACTGCGACAGCGCGGTGGCCGAAGTGCCGTCGAACGCCGACGTCGCTTCCTGATGCGTGTACGAGGTGGCCAGCGTGAAGACGCGGCCGAAGCTCTTGTTGAGCTGCAGCGATTCGATGGTCTGCTGGCCCTTATTCGTGTTGGTCAGGTAGATGGCCTGCGAGAGAGCCGTGCTGGCGCGCTTGTACATCGGACGGCCGTCGAGCGAGCTGCCGCCGCCGGTCGGGATGAAGTTGAGGTTCTGGTAGTACGCGTCCTGCTGGTTCTTCGACCAGAGCACTTCGGCGGTGCCACGGATGCCCCACGGCAGCTCGCGGTCATAGCCGAGCGTGGCGCGGAGGAGGCGCGGCAGCTGGAAGTTCTCGTCGGTGATGTCGGCTTCGAACGCGCCGCCACCGGCCGGGAACGACGTCGGCTGGTTCAGCGGATCGGGGTTGAAGGTCGGCGTGCAGCTCGGCTTGGCGCAGGTGAGCGAAAGCACGCCGATGCCGGTGCCGGCGTAGGAGTTGGAGATCCAGACGTACGGGGTGCGGCCGGCGAAGGAGCCGACGCCGCCGCGGAGCTGCTGGGCCGGCGTGATCTGCCAGTTGAAGCCGAGGCGCGGGGACCAGACCACCTGCTCGCTGGCGGTGGCGGAGCTGTGCACGCCGACGGCGTTGAAGATGACCGGGTTCTCCGGCGGTGCATCAGCGAACTTCGGCTTGTCGGCGCGGAGGCCGAGCGTCAGGGTGAGGTTGTGGCCGAGAGTCCACTGATCGTTCGCATAGAGGCCGTACTGCGCCACGTCGAACGACGTCGCCTTGCGCGGGTCATCGCCCGTCGCGAAGGAGATGAAGTACTGGCTCGGGTTCAGCGCCAGGAAGTCGGCCATCGTCGGGAAGTAGTAGTGGCCGTAGAAGCTGGAGAGGAAGAGGTTCTTGAAGGTGAAGAACTCGTTGTGCGTACCGACCGTGATGGTGTGCGCGCCGCGCAGCCAGGTCAGGTTGTCGGTCACTTCGAGGATGTCCTGATCGAGGCCGTTGGCGCCGGAGAACTGCTCGGTGCCGGCCAGGATGTCCGCGTTACGCGGGCCGCTGCCGCCGATCTCGATGCCGGGGAAGACGACCGGCACGGCGCGCTCGTCGCGGATGGTGGTGAGGTTGACGAGACCTTCGTTGAAGAGGCTCGCGCCGAACGTGCTGTTTAGCTGCGCGACCGTCGACTGCGTTTCGTCGGCGAAGGCGTAGATCGACGTCGGGAAGCGGAAGCGGTTGCGGTTACGGTCGGAGATGACGTCGTTGGCCGCTTTGACGTAGTTGTGGCGAAGGGTGAGGGCGTTGGAGTTGGCGATGTTCCAGTCGAGGCGTCCGAACAGGTTGTCGCTGTGCGAGGTCTGCGGGATGTCGCCGAGAGTGCCCGGATCGTAGTTGAAGTGGCTGATCAGGAAGTCGCGAACTGTGGCCAGATCGGCCGGGTTCTTGTACGAGTTGCCCGGGATGGTGGTGTCGCCCGAGAAGTCGCCCTGCTCGCTGCGCTTGTTCTTTTCACCGTTGATGAAGAAGAACAGCTTGTCTTTGATGATCGGTCCGCCGAAGCGGCCGCCGTACTGGTCGGACGAGAACTCGCGCGCTTCGAGGCTGCGGTCGAGAGCGCGGTACCGGCAGGACGCCGCGTCGTACGTCGTGCCGGTGGTGCAGGGCGCGCCGTTCTTGTCGTAGATGTTGTACGAGTTGCCTTCGCCGACCAGCGAGGGATCGCGCTTGGAGTAGAAGACCGAGCCGTCCCAGTTGTTCGTGCCGTTGCGCGTGACGACGTTGATGCCGCCGCCGGTGAAGCCGCCCTGGCGGACGTCGTACGGCGAGACGGCGATCTGGATCTGCTCGAGCGCGTCGAGCGAGATCGGGAGCGCGTTGGCCTGGCCGCCCGGCGTGCCGGTGTCGGCGAGACCGAAGAGGTCATTGTTGACCGCGCCGTCGATGGAGATCGAGTTGTAGCGGTTGTTCTTGCCGGCCACGTAGAGGCGCGTCGACGAGAGATCCTGCGGATCGACGTTGACGTACGCGTTGGTGCGGGCGAAGTCCTGGATGGTGCGGTTGACGGTGGGCAGCGTCTCGATCTGCTCGGACGAGACGGCCGAGGTCGAACCGGTGCGGTTCGGGTTGATCACTTCATCCGCGGTGGCGGTGACGGTGATCGCTTCCGAAACGGCCGCCAGCTGCAGCGTGACCGGAACGTCGGTCGACTGGCCGAGGGCCACCTGAACGTTGGTCGTCTCGAACGGGCGGAACCCTTCCAGAGTTGCGCCGATGCGATACGGTCCGCCGACGCGGACGTTCGGAATGGTGAACCGGCCGTTCGAGCCGGTGACGGCGTCGTAACGCGTGCCGGTCGGCACGTGCACCGCTTCCACGGTGACGCCGGGCAGCGCCGAGCCGTCAGAGCCCATCACCACGCCGGTAATCGCGCCGGTCGTGATCTGAGCCTGTGCGGCAAAAGGCGTGAGTGCGAGCAGCACACACGCCATCAACAACATTAAACGACGGGGAGCCGACATAAGTCCTCCTGAACGGATTTGCAATTGCTGCTGAGAATGGACAGACGCGCCGCGCGTGAGCTGCGCGCGGCGCGTGATTTTGAGCGCTTACTTTAATCCAAAGAATGGCGAACCGGTAAAGTCCGTGCGAACGGCACGGCTTACGTCAAAAGCTCTTCAGAAACGCTTCGTTGTTCGGGAACTTCTGCAGACGTTCGAGCAGCATCTTCATGGCCGTCATCGGATCGGTGCCGGCCAGCGCACGACGCAGCGTGTGCACCTTCGGCAGCACCGTCGGCGCGAGCAGCTTCTCTTCCTTGCGCGTGCCGGTCTGGCCGATGTTCATGGCCGGGAAGATGCGGCGCTCGAAGAGCCCGCGGTCGAGCACGATCTCAGTGTTGCCCGTGCCCTTGAACTCCTGAAAGATCACTTCGTCCATACGCGAGCCGGTATCGACCAGCGCCGTGGCGATGATCGTCAGCGATCCCCAATCCTCGGCATTCCGCGCCGCGCCGAAGAAGCGCCGCGGCTTCTCCATCGTCCGCGCATCGATGCCGCCCGAGAGGATCTTGCCCGAGCCGCGCTGTTCGTTGTTGTACGCGCGCGACATGCGGGTGATGGAGTCGCAGAGGATGACGACGTCTTTCTTGATCTCGACCAGACGGCGCGCGCGCTCGAGGATGATCTCGGCGAGATGGATGTGGCTGTCGGCCGTTTCGTCGGAGCTCGACGCCACCACTTCGCCCTTCTCCACCGAGCGGCGGAAGTCGGTCACTTCCTCGGGCCGCTCGTCGACGAGCAGCACGAAGAGCAGCACGTCCGGGTGATTCTGATTCACGCCGTGCGCGATGTCTTTGAGGAGCGTCGTCTTGCCGGCTTTCGGCGGCGCGACGATGAGGCAGCGCTGCCCTTTGCCGATCGGCGCGAGCAGATCGAGCACGCGCGTCGTCAGACGCTCGGACTCGGTCTCGAGCTGGAAGCGCTCGTTCGGATCGATCGAGATCAGCTCGGAGAAGGGGCGCCGCGATTCGCGATACTCCTCGAGCGTCATCCCTTCGATCGTTTCGAGGCCGACGAATTCGAGCGCGCCGCTGCCGGTCCGCCGCGCCGTGCCGCCGAGGAGAAGCCCGGCCTGCAGATGCAGCTTCTCGATGAACGGCCGCGGCACGATGGGATCGCCGGGCTGCACGTAGTAGCTGTTGGCAGGATCGACGAGCGTGCCGGAGCCATTCGGCTTCACGAACAGCACGCCGCTGACCGGAACGACTTCGCCGCTGACGAAATCGGACGGCGCTGCGGACATGCCATCCTGCTGCGGACGGCGTTCGCCGCCGCCACCGCCGCCTTCATTGCGGCGGCCGCGACGCGAGCGGCGACGGCGTCGTCCGCCGGCTCCACCGGCGCCGTACTGGTCGCCATTGGGCAGTGCTTCGTTTCCTGGAGACGGACCGTTGCCGTTCCCGTTGGGCGTCTGCCCATCGGATCCGGCACCGCCCGCGCGGCGTCTGCGGCGACGCCGCTTACGCGGAGTGCGATTGTCTGGTGTCATGCGAGCTCAAAAAACCCCTAATGCTTTCACCTGCTGTCCCGGGGGCCGACGATTTGCGGGGCGGAGAACTTCGATTCTCAGAACGCCCGGCGGGATTTGCCTCAACGAAGATCGTCGCGCGAGGTGCGGACGTAGTATGCGGAAAGGCGTTGGAAAAAAGCAAGCGAGCAATGCGAAGCGATTTTCGCGCGCGCCGTGGCACTTCGCGCCCACGTTGTGCCAGAATTGTTTCCTAACCCGATCAATTCAAGTGGGCCCCACCTCATGTCTGAAAACATTCTCGTCGTCGAGTACGAGCCGCGATACACCGATCGCGTCCGTCAGGCTTTGGCCGGACATGTCCTGCAGCCGACCTTCGCGAAGGACGGTGAAGAGGCGATGCGCGCGCTGGATGGCCACCATCCCCGCCTGATCGTTCTCTCCTCCGTCGTCCCGAAGATCAGCACCTCCGAATTGATCCGCGCCATCCGCGGACGCAAGCCTCTGCAGGAGACGCCGATTCTTCTCACGGTCTCCGGCTACAACGGCAAGAGTCCGAAAGCCGACGCGCAACGCCTCGGCGCCTCCGACATTCTTCCCAAGCCGTACTCCGAGACCGAGTTCCTCGGCAAAGTGCAGCAGATGCTCGGCCTGCGCGCCGATGCCCAACACACGCCGCCGCAGTGGGCGCCCGATCTCGACCCCGACTTCACCGTGCGCGCTTCGGCACCTCCCGCCGGCGGGCAACTCACCTCGAACGAAATCTTCGGCGACATTCTGGATGACGCTCCCGCGTCTCCAGCCGGAGTCAGGAAAACCATGGCCAAGCCGCAGGACGATCTCGACAAAATGCTCGCCGACACACTGTCGGGCGTGCGACCTCAGAAGAAGAAGGAGACGCCGCCCGCGGCGCCCACTCCTTCCGCTCCTCCCGCGGGCGCGCCGCCGGCAGCCGCCGCGAAGCCGAAGACGCAGAGCGGCTCGACGAGCTTCGACAAGCTGCTCAACGACACGCTTTCCGGTCTCGAAAAGACCGCGCGCAAACCGACCAGCCCCGGCACCGTGCCGACGCCGCAGGTCGTTGCGCCGGAGCCGGCACCGCGTCCCGTCGCACCGGTCACGCCGCCGCCTGTCGCCGCGAAACCGGCAGCACCGCCGATCACGCCGACTCCTGTCGCTGCGCCGCCGAATCGCTACAACACCGAACGGCTGCAGGCGCTCACGCCCGATCGCATTCCGGTGTCGCAGCCGGTCTTCACGCCAGACGCGCCGCGCGGAGAGGAAGAAGACACGACGGACGGCACGAAGTTCGGGCAGTACGTGCTGGTCGAGAAAATCGCCACCGGCGGCATGGCCGAAGTCTGGAAGGCGCGCATGCGCGGCGTGGAAGGCTTCCAGAAAATCGTCGCCATCAAGAAGATCCTGCCGCATCTCTCCGACAACCAGGACTTCATCGAGATGTTCATCGATGAAGCGAAGCTGGCCGCGCAGCTCAATCACAACAACATCATTCACATCTACGACCTCGGCAAGATCCAGAGCTCGTACTACATCGCGATGGAATACATCGATGGCTTCGATCTGAAGACCATCCTCCGCCGCGCCACCGAACGCGACACGCCGATGACGGTGGAGCTCGCGCTCTTCATCGCTTCGAAGATCGCCAGCGCGCTCGATTACGCGCACCGCAAGCGCGACTTCGAAGACCGCGACATGGGCATCGTCCATCGCGACGTGTCGCCGCAGAACGTGCTCATCTCGCAGGAAGGCGACATCAAGCTGTGCGACTTCGGCATCGCCAAAGCGGCGTCGAAGGCTTCGCACACGCAGGCCGGCGCGCTCAAAGGCAAGCTGCAGTACATGTCGCCCGAGCAGGCCTGGGGCCGCAACATCGATCGCCGCTCCGACGTCTTCGCGCTGGCCACGGTGCTCTTCGAGATGCTCACCGCGCGCAAGCTGTTCACCGGCGACAACGAGCTGTCGATCCTCGAGCAGGTGCGCGAAGCGCGCGTCACCGCGCCGTCTGAATTCAACGATGAAGTGTCGCCGGAGATCGATCGCATCGTTCTCAAGGCGCTGCAGAAGGATCCCGCCAACCGTTATCAGACCGCGGGCGAGCTCGCGCGCGATCTCGATGCGGTGCTCTACTCGTTCCGCCCCACGCCGACCAGCGCCGATCTCGCGATCTACATGCATCGCCTGACCAGCGCCGAGCCGGTGGTGCATCACATCGAAGAAGCACCGTTCGCACCGCCGGTCGTGGAAGCGCCAAAGCCGATCGCCATTCCGGCACCGGCCGTGGTCGCGCCGCAGGCGATGGCACCTGCGCCCGCCGCGGCGATCGCCACGCCGTCGTACGGCGAAGAGCCGAAGAAAAAATCGCCGGTGGCGTTGATCGCGGTCGCTGCCGTTGTGGTCCTGGCTGTGATCGGCGCCGTCTTCGCGATGCGCGGACGTGGCGACGCGGCTCCGGCCACGGCCGCTGCGACGACCACCGCGCCGATCGCTGCGAACACCGCGACGACGCCAGTGCCCGCCACGGCGTCCTCCACCATCGCACCGCTCACTGCATCGACCGCCACGACGGGATCGATCGATCCGAACGCCGTGAACGCGGAAGTGCAGAAGCGTCTCGCCGCCGAGCGCGCGCGCCTCGAGCTCGCCGCACGCCAGCAACAGGCCGCCGCTGCCGCCGCGCAGGCCGCAGGACGTCCTGCGCCGGTCACTGCCACGCAGGCTCCCGCGCCCCAGGTCGCGCAGCAGCAGCCCGCTCCCGCGCCCGTGCAGCAGCAGCCGGAAGCGCGTCCCACGCCGCCGCCCGCGCCGGTGCAACAGCCGGTGCAGCAGGCCGAAACGACCCGCGACGAAACGCCCGCTCCGGCACCCGCCGCGGCGCGCGTTCGCGAAGGCGATCTCGTTCCTGCCGGCACGGAGGGGCTGACGCCGCCGCACATCACGCGCCGCGGCACGGTTCCGTATCCGCCGATCGCACGCGCGCAACGCGTCGAAGGCACCGTCGTCGCGTCCGTACTCGTCTCGGAAACCGGTCAGGTGCTCGAGGTTCGCGTGCTGCGCGGCGTGAATCGCCCAGGTGGTCTGAACGAGGCGGCGGTCGACACGATGAAGCGCTCATCGTTCGCGCCGGCGACGAAAGACGGCGTGCGCGTGAAGGCGTGGATCACGATCCCGATCGACTTCAAACTATAATCGCGGCCCCGGAGACGAGATTGGAGGGTGTGACAGCATGCCGCTTTTGACCGATCAACAGCGAAAGTTTTACGAGACGACCCTGCAGGTGACCAAGCAGGAGATCGGCGATCTGAAAGATCAGATCGAAGAAGAGCTCGCGAAAGTGAAGGATCGCATCGCCGAACTGCAGAACGCGATCAACGCTTCCAAACAGATGTACGCGGCAGCCTGCAACCGCCTCGGCATCACAAACGATCTCGACGATGAAGACGGAGGCGAGGCGTAGTCGCCGCGCGCTTCCGCCGTCGCACGAGCCGCGGATCCGTCCGCGGCTTTTTGTTGCTCGCGCTTTTGCTGGCGACGTTCGCCTGCCGCGCGCCGGAAGCCTCTCGCTCCGCCGATGACCTCGGCCGTCCCGTCACGTTGCCGCCGCAGGTACAGCACATCGTGACGCTCTCTCCCAACATCACCGAGATGCTCTTCGCGCTCGGCGCGCAATCGAAGTTGATCGGCGCCGACGACAACTCGAACTTCCCGCCGCCCGCGCGCCAGCTGCCGAAAGTCGGAACGATGCAGCCGAACATCGAAAAGATCGCGGCGCTGCATCCCGACATCGTCTTCGCGTCGAGCGAAGGCAACTCACCGAATCTCGGACCGGCGCTCGCCGCGGTGAACATCCCGCTGTACGTCGTGCGCACCGATCGCCTGAACGAGATCGCACCGGCCATGGATCGCCTCGGCCGTATGGTCGATGCGCCGCAACGCGAGAGTGCGGTGCACGGGCTGGAACGCGCGATTGCCGCGCAGCGCCGCACGCGCACGCATGCGCCGCGCGTGTTGTTCGTGGTGTGGACCGATCCGCTTTATGTGGCTGGCAGCAACACATTCACCGACGATCTCTACGCGCTCACCGGCGCGGCGAACGCGGTGGAAGCGGATGGCTGGCCGCAGTACTCGCTCGAATCGCTCGCTGCGCATCCGCCCGACCTGCTGCTCTATCCGCGCGGCTCCGTCACGCGCGCGCAGATCGACGTGTTGCTCGCGCGCGCGGCGAGGCTGCAGCCGCGCATCGTGGACGTCGACGACGACATCTTCCAGCGGCCCGGCCCTCGCGTCGCGCAGGCAGCGGCCGCGCTCAATGCGATACTCGACGCGTTTGCCTCGCGCTAGTCTCGTCCGGCCGCTGCTGCTCCTCACGCTGATCCTGGCGATCACCATCGGCATGGCGGTGTCGTTCGGCGCGACGCCGCTCTCCTGGCGCGCACTGATGGACGGCGACGAAACCGCGCGCGCGATCCTGCTGCGCATCCGCCTGCCGCGCGTGCTGCTCGCCTCCGCGATCGGTGCGACTCTCGCGGTGGCCGGCGTGACGTTCCAAACGCTGCTCCGCAATCCGCTCGCCGATCCGTTCATCCTCGGCGTCTCCGGCGGCGCAGCATGCGGCGCGGCGATCTCCACTGCGCTCGGTTTCTCGCGCATTCCGGGGCTCGTGCCGGTCGTCGCGTTTCTCGGTGCGCTCGGCGCAACGGCGGCGGTGTTTCTGCTCGCGCGCCGCCGCGATCACACCGATCCCGCGCGCCTGCTCATCTCCGGTCTCGTGCTGAACGCGCTCTTTTCCGCGCTGATCCTGATCTCATTCGCGATGTCGAAGCAGAGCGATCTCACCGCCGCGCTGCGCTGGATGATGGGCACGCTCTTCGGCGCGAGCTGGACGAGCGTAGCGCTGGTGACGTCGCTGCTCGTCGTCGCGTTCGTCGTGCTGGTCTTCATCGCGAATGATTTGCGGCTGCTCGCGTTCGGTGAAGATGACGCGCGCTCGCGCGGCGTGAACGTGGAGCGCGTGAAGCTGATCGGCTTCGTCGGCGCATCGATCGTCACAGGCGCCGCGGTGGCGGTGAGCGGCATCATCGGCTTCGTCGGCCTCCTCGTGCCGCATCTGATCCGCATGATCTGGCGCCGCGATTTTCGTTTTCTGCTGCCGCTCTGCGCGCTCGGCGGCGCAGCGCTGCTGGTCGGAGCGGACGTCGTTTCGCGCGTGATCGTCCGCGACGTCGAGCTTCCCGTTGGCGCATTCACCGCCATCCTCGGCGTGCCGTTCTTTCTCTCGCTGTTGCGGAGAGGTCGCTGATGCTGGAGCTGGCGAACGTGTCGTACGCATACGGCGACGCGGCTGCCGTGCGCGAAGTGACGCTGCGCGTCGATCAGCGCCAGCTCGTCGCGTTGGCCGGGCCGAACGGCTCCGGCAAATCGACGCTGCTCAAACTCGTCGCGCGCGTCTTCGCGGCGCAATCAGGCGAAGTCTCGCTCGACGGAAAAACGATCGCGCAATGGCCCGCCAAAGAGTACGCGCGGCAAGTGGGCTACCTGCCGCAGGATCCCGACCCCGCATTTCCGATGCGCGCCATCGATGTAGTGGTGAGCGGCCGCGCGCCGTACTCCACACGCTTCGCGTGGGAGACGGACGAAGACTGGCGCGAAGCGGAGCGCGCGTTAGCGCTGTGTGACGCCGCGCATCTCGCCGATCGCTACTTCGATGAGATGAGCGGCGGCGAGCGCAAACGCGTGTTCCTCGCGCGCGTCCTGGCCGGCACCCCGCGCCTCATCCTGCTCGACGAGCCGCTCGCGGCGCTCGACGTCTCGCACATGCAGCAGTTCTCCGCACTCCTGCGCGAGATCGTCGACCGCACCGGCGCATCCGTGCTCTTCGCCTCGCACGACCTGAACTGGGCCGCCGCGTACAGCGACCGCATGCTGATCATGGACCGCGGCACCCTCGCCCTCGACGCAACGCCCGCCGAAGTGATGCGTCCCGAAGTCATGCGCACGTACTTTGGCTTCGACGTCGAAGCCGTGACCGCGGGCGGGCGGTCGTGGGTGGTTCCGAAGATTTAGCGGTCCGCGCGAATCGCCGCGGCTTTTGCGCGCGACGGTCCACCCAATGCCAGCACCGCCGCGATCACGCCCGTCACTGCGCACGCGATCCAGAGCGCCGGTTGGTAGCGCTCGTAGACGAGGGTACCGAGCGCGGGGCCGAGGAGCATGCCGATGGACCAGGTGAGCATCCAGAGGCCCTGGTAGCGGCCGCGGTAGCGTTCGGGCGCGATGGTGGTGACGAAGGCGCCGGTGACGGGTGCGTAGATCATTTCGCCGAGTGTCCAGACCACGACGGTCATGGCCAGCATGGGAACGGAGTGGGCGAGGCCGGTCAGGGCGAAACCGATCGCGGAAAGTGCGTAGCCGAAAGCGATCACCGGTTGCGGCGCTAGGCGTTGCGTCCACGCGATGATCACGAGCTCGAAGAGCACGATCATCGCGCCGTTGATCGACATCAGCGCGCCGTACGTCGACGCGGTGAATCCCTGATCGACGATGTAAAGCGGCACGGTCGAATGCGTCTGGAATTCGATCCAGGTGATGCAGAGCGTGGCGATGAGAAAGCGCACGAAGACGCGATCGCGCAGCGCTACGCGCACGCCGGTCATCGCACTTTCGTCGCGCGTCTGATTGCGCAGGCCGTGCGGCAAGAGCGTGAGCGTGATGATGCCGTAGAGCGTCGACGTCGCCGCATCGCCGAGAAAGATGTAGAGGAATGAACGATCGGCGAGGAAGCCGGCGGTGGCGGGACCGACGGCGAAGCCGAGGTTGATGGCGAGGCGGTACATGGCGAATGCGGTGACGCGCTGTTCGGGCGCCACCAGATCGCCGAGGAGTGCGCCGGCGGCGGGACGGTAGAGCTCTGCCGAGACTCCGGCGATCGCGGAGACTGCGAGAATCGCCACGATGCCGCGCGCTTGCGATAGCGCGACCATCGCGGCGGCAGAGCAGAACATCGACAGCGCGATGGTGTGGCGCCGGCCGATCGCGTCCGCGAGATGGCCGCCGAGGAGTGAGGCCAGGAGATGGCCGCTGCCGTAGGCGCTCACGGCAAGACCAGCCTGCGCGGGCGAGTAGCCGTTGCGCGTCATGTAAATGACGAGGAACGGCATCACGAACGTGCCGAAGCGATTGATGAACGTCCCGCCGAACAGAATCCACACCGGCGACGGCAGGGCGCGCAGGTTGTCGCGCAGCGAAGGCGTCAGGCGGTGATCTCCTGCAGCGCGGAGAGGAAGCGTTCCACGAGCGCGGTGTCGAATTGCGAGCCGGCGCCTTCACGCAATTTCTGCGCGGCCTGCTCTTTCGTCACGGCGATCTGATACGAGTGGCGCGAGGTCATCGCCACCCACGCGTCGGCGACCTGGATGATGCGCGCGGCGAGCGGAATCTGCGCGCCACTGAGGCGGCTCGGATAGCCCTTGCCGTCGACACGCTCGTGATGGCGCAGCACGGCTTGCGCGACTTCGGGGCCGAGGAGCGGTTCGACGAGCGCAGCGCCCACCACGGGATGTTCGGCGAGGCCGCGCATCTCTTCGGCCGTGAGGTTCGGACGTTTGTACATCCGCTCGTGATCGAGCAGACGCAAGCCCGCATCGTGCACGAGCGCCGCGATGCGCACCGTTTCGATGTGCGTGGCGGGGAGCTCGAGCAATCGCGCCAGGCGATGCGAGATGACGGACACCTGCCGCGAATGCTCGGCGAGATCGGGATACTTTTGAAAGTCGGGCTCGAGCAGACGCTCGGCGATTTGCATGCGATCGACGCGCCCGGAGCTCGCTGCGATCGCTGCTTCCACGGTCGGCTCGATCTGCTTGATGAAGACGTGCAGCGCGCGCTGCGCTTGCGCTTCCGGCGTGCGCTCGAATGCGACCGTGAGCACGAGACCTTCGATCGATTGCGGATTCAATGGCGCGCTGAGAATCGTGCTGATGCCTGCGGCAGTCACTGGAACGACTTGCGGTCCGAACGGATAGACGAGCGTTGGCCGCGCGGTGGCGCTCTGTTGATTGACGCGCTTCAGCCACGCCTGCACGTGACCGATGATCATGTCCATCGCGTCGTCGGCGACGTTCGCGATGGCGACGATCGCTTGCGGATTTGTGAGCAGACCGGTCGCGCTGATCGCCGCCACGACCGCTCCGGGAATCGCGAGCGCGGACGGCAGCAGCAGACGGACGATGTCCACTTCCGATTCGCCGAGCGTTCGCTTGCCGGTCGATGCAGGCGCGTGCTGCCGTTTCGACATTTCCGCGCGCGCCGCTTCGATCGCGCGCATGGCGTCGCGAGAGAACACTTCGCCCGGCCGCGGCGCATTCGATGATGGCGGCAACGGCGGGGAGATCTTCACCTGCGTCGACGATTGCGGCATCACCTGCGGCAACGGCACGCTGTTCGGCGGAAGCGTCGGGCGGCGATCGTTTCCTTCCACCAGTGCCACCGGCGCGAGGCCGAACAATTTGTTCGACGCGAGCACGCTGATCATGTCGTCCGCGATTCGCTTCGCCGCATCGACGTCCGGCGTTTCGAACGGCTTCTTTCCCGCTTTGTCGCGCATGTCGATGAAACCGACCAGGCGGCCGCGCGAGAAGAGCGGCGTGACGAGCAGGCGATCGTTGCCCTGCCGGAACATCATCTCGGCGAAGCGCTGGTCGGACTGCAATCCGTTCACATAGAACGGGGAGCGTTTGACGGCCAGGCGGTCGACGAGATCGTCGTTCGCGGTGACGATTTTGCGATCGGCGGGGTTGTACTGGTAGCTCGTGACGATCTCGTACTTTTTCTCGTTGAGATCGTGCGACGTGGAGAGATAGAGCGCGGCCTTGGTGGCGTGCACATGCTCGACGCAGCCGTAGAGGATCTGCTTGAGCTGCGCCTCGATCTTCTGCAGTTCCGGGAGCACGAACGAATTGTAGCCGCGGCCGCTATTCGAATTCGAAACGGAGCCGCAAACGGGCGTGGCCGAGGAGGGCGCCGGCGATGGTGCCGGCGGTGTTCCAGATCACGTCGTTGATGTCCGCGACGCGCGACGGCAGGAAGTATTGGTACGCCTCGATCGACAGCGTGAATGAGAAGCCGAGAAGAATTGTCAGCACGTACGTCTGCAGCGTGGGCCGGTCGAGCGTGTAGAGCGTGATGAACATCAGGAAGCCCCACGGCACGAAAAGGAGCACGTTGGCGATGATCGGCACGACCAGCACGGCCAGGATGTGCGTGGAGATGGGACGTGAGCCGAGACGGTGGGCGAGGTAGCGGATGTCGTCGAAGGGGATGGGATCGAGCGCGGAGTAACTCTTGCCGGAGGTCAGCACCGTGACGCCGACGATGGCGCCGCTGACGAGGAGCAGCAGCAGGATCGTCCACGGTTTGCGGATGACGACTTCGCGGGACATGTGGAGCGAGTGTAGCGCGGCGGCGCGCTGCGCGTCGCTGGCGCGCGCGTCGCTACGGCGCTTGGCTGCTGAGCCGTTGCGGCTTCTCCCGAATCGTCCGGCCACGCTGCGCAAGCTTCAACAGCTCGATCGCTCAGCAGCTCAGTAGCCCGCCTACTTTCCCGCCTTGTCCGGATCCATGTTGTAAAAGAACATAGCCGTGACGCGCTCGTTCGGATTGGGGAAATCCTTCGGCAGCGGATTGAGCGGCGACGCCTGCTCGAGCGCTTTGCGCGCGGCGTAATCGTACGGCGGGATGCCCGAGCCTTCCAGGATCTCGATGTTCGTGATGCGGCCGTTGCGCTCGATCGTGAAGCGGATCGTCACCACACCCTGCATGCCGGTGCGGATCAGCTGCGGCATGTTCGAGTACCAGTGCACGCGGATCTTGCTGACCATCGACTGCGCGTAATCGCCCCAGTCGTACCACTGCGTCTCGAATGAAAGCGGGCCCTGCTCCGCGAATCCTTTTTCGCCGCCGCCTGCATTGCGCAGATCGACGCCGTCGCCGCTGCGCGCTTCGGCGCGGCCGATGTCGCGAATGGCGTTGCGCCAATCGACGCCGCTGGCGATCGATGCGGCGGCGGTCTGCGATTGCACGTGATACGTGAGGCGCGACGGATCGGGTTGGATCGTGTCGCCCGGGCTCGCGCTCGGCGGCGCGGCCGCGGCTTGCGCGGAGGCGGAAGGAGCCGTGGCGGGCTGATTGATCGCGGGACGCGGCTGCTGCCGAGGCACACGCGGTGCCGGATCGGCCATTGGCGGCGTATAGAGTCCGCTGCCGTCGCCGGGCCGTTTGGTGGGCGTGTCGCCGGTCGGATGAGGCGTGCTCGCTTTGCGATTGCCATCCGAAAGCGGTGCGCTCAGCGACGGCTTCTTCTCCAGCTTCTGGCCGGGCGCCTCGACGAACTTCGGATTGTCTTTGATGAGCTGCACGTAGCGCGCGATGGGAACGTTCGTCGCCGTCGGAACCGGTCGCACGGAGCGGATGAACCAGACGATCAGCGCGCTGTGCAGGACGAGCGAAAACACGACCGCGAAGCTGATTCCGCTCGCGCGCCGGCTGTCCTCTACGACGAGTTCGATCCGTTCTTCCAAGGTCGTGTCTACAAGCTACGACGGGCGGGCTTTGTTCCAAGTTTTGACGGTGGCTCCAGCTGACCTCGCCGGAGCGACCGTGCGCGAATGCTAAACTCGCCCGCATGAGCGAGTTGCCGCTGACTCCGCCGCCGCCGCCACCGCCGCCTCCGGCCGCTCCGGCACCGCTGGCGCGATTCGATTTCGCGGCGCCGTTCACCTACGTCTTCGAAGATCCGCGCTGGCTGCAGAAGGTCCTCATCGGCGGGCTCTTCTACCTCGCCGGATTCATGCTGATCGGCTGGGTCTTCCTCCTTGGTTACATGGCCCGCGTGACGCGCAACGTCATCGCCGGCAATCCCCGCCCGCTCCCCGAATGGGATGACCTCGGCGACTACTTCAGTGAAGGGCTGCGCCTCTTCGGCGTGCTGTTCATCTTCGTGCTGCCGGTGATCGTCGTGGCCATTTTCCTCGGCATTCCGGCCGCGCTGCTGAGCGCCGTGGAGCGGGAAGGCGTGCAGACGGTGGGCGGCATCTTCGCGGGCTGCATGTCGTGCCTCATCGTGCCGATCGCGCTGGCGGTCACGTTCATCGTGCCGGCCTCGCTGCTCTTCGCGGTCGTCGAACAGCGCTTCGGCGCGGCGTTCGAGTTCGGCCGCATCTGGTCGTTCATCAAGCTGAACATCGGCAACTATCTGCTCGCCATCGTCATCTACTTCATTGCCCGCTTCCTCGGCGGCTTCGGCGTCATCCTCTTCTGCATCGGCGTCATCTTCACCGGCTTCTGGTCGCTGCTCATCACCTCTCACGCGTTCGGCCAGGTCTATCGTTTCCGGCGCGCATGAGACGCGACACGCGCATCGTTCTCGGCGTTGCGGCGCCGATTCCCGCGTTGATTCTCCTGGCGTCGGCGTTTTGCTCCTGGGCGATTGCGCACGGCGCGTCGATGCAGTGGCGGCTGCTGTTCCGCGTGTTGTGCCACGGAATCGTGTCGCGGTGCCTGACGCTGTTCGGCGTGCCGATGCCGATCTGCGCGCGCTGCACGGCCATCTACGCGGGCCTGCTGATCGGACTCCTGGCGTTCTGGTTCCTGCCCGCGATCACCGAAAAAGCGGCGCGATTCTTCGCATTTGCGGCGTTGGTCCCGATGGGCATCGACGGATTGACGCAGCTCTTCGGCTGGCGCGAAAGCACGAACGAATTGCGCATCGCCACCGGAATCCTGGCCGGTTTCGCCTTTGGTTTCTGGGTTTTGTGCGCGGTGGAGCGGCAGGGCGAAGACACTGCTGCGCTCCTTGACGCCCCCGGAGGGGTGCGTTACGCTTCGGAAACACCCACGTCCAGTCCGCACGAGACCTCACACGGCGGCGGCCGTCGGTAGCGCCATCAAATTTAGTCGAGCGTTCGGGGTTCAATGGCATTCCAGGGATCGCTTAAAGAACTACCTCTGCCGGACATCATTCAGCTCGTCAGCGTCTCCGGCAAAACCGGTAAGTTCACACTCACGCGCGATCACGACCGCGGGTTCATCTACCTGAAAAACGGGCAGATGGTGCACGCCGTCGTGAGCGATTTGATTGGTGAGGAAGCGATCTATGCGCTCGCGATCTGGAACCAGGGCGAGTTTCAGTTCACCCCTGGCGAAGAGCCGGATCGCCAGACCATCTCCAAGTCGAATACGAATCTGCTGATGGAAGCGGCGCGCCGTCTCGACGAGTGGCGCGTGCTGTCGAAGAAGATCGCCTCCGTCGATCTCGTCCCCGAGCTGCTGGGCCGCGAAAACCGCCACGAGCAGGTCACGCTCAATCCGCACGAGTGGATGCTGATCACGAAGATCGACGGCCAGCGTTCGATCGTGGAGATCGGGCGGGCGCTGAACATCTCATCATTCGACGTAGCGAAAATCCTCTACGGAATGATCACCGGCGAGCTGGTGGCCTTAAAAAAAAAGTCTGAGCTCGGAAACGACGAGGAAAACGGAGAGCTCGTCGACCTTGCCGCGCGCCTCCGGGCAGTAGCCGAAGAGTTCATCGGCGACTCGGCGCACAAGACCATCGAGAAGCATTTCCTGCACGCGCTGGACGGCATCATGAACGGCGACGGACACCGCGCGGTGGACGCGATGGTGACCGAGTTCGAAAAGACGTCGTCCCTCCTGCGCGGCGTGGCCGTGACCGAGCGCCTGCGGACGCGTATCGCCGAAGTGCGGCAGCTCGCGGCCTCGTGAGCCGCGGCCACGCGGTGGCTGTCGCGATCGCGCATTCATCCGACGAAGAGTCGCGCATCGAGCAGGTGCTGCGCGACGCGGGCATCGCGTTCAGCGTGACGCTCGATGCGACGGACGGCGCGGAGGTGCATGGGGCGTGTGCGTTGGGGTGCGTTTATGAGGTGGGGGAGAGTGATGCGGCGGTTGCGCGCGAGTTGTTGAAGGGCGTTGCGACCATCATCGGGTCGTGACGCGAGCACGGCTGGCGCGACCGTCGTCACGCGCCGTCACTTCAGCGCGTCACGCGCCAACCACCACGTGCTCCGCGAACGCAGTGCTCTGCGGAATCGGGAGCCCATCCTCGCGCAAGCCTTCGATGTGCAGCTGGATCGCTTCGTACATGTTGCGCTCCGTCTCCTCGTGCGTGGCGCTGGTGGCGACGCAGCCGGGGAGGTCGGGCGAATACGCGGAGAAGTTCGCGCCCGCGTCTTCGATCACGATCAGAAAGCGATGCATGTTCATTTCAGGCCTGCAGCAGCAACCCCGCGAATTCTAACGCCCGCCACTACAATCCCTCCTCCATGTGGCGCATCGAACCGTCCCCTCTCGGCCGCATCGTCGTCCCGCCTTTCCTCCCGCCGCGCTTCGCGCTCTTCACCACCACCGCCGACTTTCGAGGGCGGCTCAATGCTGAGGAAGCGAAGCGCATCACCGATTTCGTTCGCGAGCGGTTTGCGCTCGACACTTCATTCAACACCTGCAATCAGGTGCATGGCGTCAGTGTCGCGCGTGCAACGCGCGAGAGCGCGTGGCGTGAATGTGATTCGTGCGATGCGTTGTGGACCGACGAAAACGGCGTTTCCATCGGCATTAAGGTTGCAGATTGCCTCCCGGTCACAATGATCGATCCCACTCATCACGTGCTGGCGAACGTGCACTCCGGCTGGCGCGGCGCCGCGCAGGGAATCACCTCGCAAACGCTCGATGCCGTGCAGCATTCGACCGCGTTCGATACCGCGGAAGCGTTCGCGTATCTCGGACCGTCCATCCGCGTCTGCTGCTTCGAAGTCGGTGATGAAGTGGCCGCGCAATTTGATGCGCAGTACGTCGATCGCTCGTACGACAAAGCGCACATCGATCTGCCGCGCATGACGCAGAACGTTCTTCGCGCGCGCGGCATCGCCGCCCTTCGCATCTTCGATTCGGAGCTCTGCACGCGCTGCGACGGATCGATCTTCCACTCCTTCCGCCGGGACCGTGAAGCCGGCGGCCGCAATCTGCAGATCGCCGCGCAGTGAGCGCGCAGTAATCGATGACAACCACGCCGCCAGAAGAGCCGCCTGCCACGCCGCCTCCGTCGCCCACTCCGCGCGCGAAGCGCCGCCTCCCCACACGCCGCACCATCTTCCGCACGATCTCCATCTCCGCGCTGGTGCTGTTCGTCGCCTTCGCGGCGCTGGCGCTGTGGGTCTACAAGGAATCGGTCGGCAAGTTCGAAGTGCGCCGCCTGCGTCTGCCGACGCGCATCTACGCCGACTACACGCCGCTCACTCCCGGCGCCCCGCTGCAAAAAGACGATCTCCTCGAAAAGCTCGATCGCCTCGGCTACCGCGAATCGCCAGCGCTCTCGCAAGCCGGCGACTTCGCGTCGAGCAAGGAAGGCATCGACATCTACACGCGCGCCTTCAGCCATCCGTCCGGCGAGTACGCGTCGCAGCCGCTGCGCGTCACGTTCAAAGGCGCGACGATCGACACGGTGGTCTCGCTTCGTGAAGCGCGCCCGCTCGACAAAGCGGCTCTCGAGCCGGAGTTGCTGACGTCGATCCTCAGCGAATCGCTCGAAAATCGCCGCCCCGTCACGCTCGATCAGGTACCCAAACATCTGCAGGACGCCGTCGTCGTCACCGAAGACGTGCGCTTCTGGCACCACCCCGGCGTCGATCCGTTCGGCATTCTGCGCGCCGTCTTCCGCAACCTGCGCGCGCACGGCGTTTCCGAAGGCGCATCCACGCTCACGCAGCAGCTCGTGAAGAATTACTACCTGACGAGCGAGCGCACCATGAAGCGCAAAGTCGTCGAAGCGTTCATGGCCGTGATCCTCGACGCGCGCTACTCGAAGCGCGAGATCCTCGAGGCCTACCTCAACGACATCTACCTCGGCCGCAACCGATCCATCTCCATCCTCGGCGTCGGCGAAGCGTCGCGCTTCTACTTCGGCAAGCCGGTCGCCGACATCAACATCGCCGAAGCCGCGCTGCTGGCCGGCATGATCCGCAGCCCGAACAACTATTCGCCATTCACGCATCCGGAATCGGCGCTCAAACGCCGCAACACCGTGCTGCAGCTGCTGCTGAAAGAAAAGAAGATCGATCAGGCCACGTATCAGAAGGCACACGATTCGAAGCTGCCCACCAAACCGTTCCGGCAGAAGACGGGCCTCTCGTCGATCCCGTACTACGTCGACCGCGTGTTGCAGGAGATGCAACGCGACTACGGCATCGATGACGTGAAAGGCCGCGGCCTGCAGATCTACACAGCCATCGATCTCTCCGCGCAGGACACCGCGGCGCGCACGCTCGAGAACAGCCTGCGCGGCCTGGAGAAGAACAGCCGCCGTCTGCGCCGCAGTGACAATCCGCTGCAAGGAGCGCTCGTGCACGTGGACGTGCCGACCGGCGAGATCCGCGCGCTCGTCGGAGGCCGCAGCTACGAGCTTTCGCAGTTCAACCGCGCATTGAAATCCAAGCGTCTGGTCGGCTCGCTCTTCAAGCCGTTCGTCTATCTAACCGCGTTCGAGCCGAGCCTCTCCAATCAGAACATCACGCCCGCGACCGTGGTGAGCGATACGCGCTTCGTGCTGAAGCGCCGCTTCTCCTCCGACTGGTCGCCGGGTAATTACGACAACGCGTACCACGGCAACGTCACCGTCGCGTACGCGCTCGAAGAGTCGATGAACTCCGCGTCGGTGCGCATCGGTCTCGCGTGTGGCATCGCGCCGATCCTGAAGACGGCGCAGACGCTCGGCGTGCAGACCGAGCTCGATGACAGCAACCCTTCCATCCTCCTCGGCGCCACCGGCATTCCGCCGATCGAAATGGCCGACGCCTATTCGACGATCGCGCGGCAGGGCTCGCGCATTCCGCTGCGCACGATCCGCTTCGTCACCGACGACCGCGGCCGCGTGCTCTCCGCCGGCGACGACATCAAGCCGGTGCAGGTTTTCCCGCAGCGCGACGTGTACCTGATCACGCAAGTGATGCGAAACGTGGTCGATCACGGCACGGCTGCCGGCTCCCGCGGCATGGGCTTCCGCAAAATCGCAGCAGGCAAAACCGGCACGACGAACGACAAACGCGATGCATGGTTCATCGGCTTCACGCCGCAGACGCTGACCGCGACGTGGGTGGGCTTCGACGATAACGCGCCGATGGGTCTCTCCGGTTCCGACGCCGCGGTGCCGATGTGGACGCGCTACATGCTCGCCGTGACGCCAGGCCAACCGGACTCCGATTTCCCCGCGCCCCCGGGCGTAGTGATCGCCGAATTCGACAAGACCAGCGGCGGTCTGCCGACGCCGTACTGCCCGCGGAACCTCATTACGCGCGCCGCCTTCAAAGCAGGCACCGAGCCGCAGCAACCGTGTCCGCTCCACAGCGGCCAGGTCGCGCCAACGACCGCACCGATGTTCGACGAATTCGGCAATCCGATCACCGCCACCGCTACAACCAGCACGACGACGCCAATCGATACAGGCCTCCCGCCAACCGATGGCGCCACGCTGACCGGCGGCTTCGGACGTACCGACACCGGGGCACCCCCGCCGCCACCGACGGCAACGCAACAAGAACCGCCACCGACAACGGACACGGAGGAGCAGGAACCTCCTCCGCCGTCGACTGACACGACCACGACGACGTAGTAACGTTGGACGGGGGGCCTCCGGCGGCTGGGGCCACGGGCCCCAGAC
>DASSMK010000326.1:0-8930 GCA_035688915.1 Thermoanaerobaculia bacterium | reverse complement strand
GTCTGGGGCCCGTGGCCCCAGCCGCCGGAGGCCTCCCGTCGCCGTTCCAACAGCTCCATGTAACCAATGCCGCACCGCGGCATCGAAAGGCTGATATGCGTCTCGTGCCGAAGCATCCGCTCGCGATCCGCTGGTTTCATTGGATCAACTTTCCGCTGCTGGCGCTGATGATCTGGAGCGGCACGTTGATTTACTGGGCGTATCCCGCGTATCTGAACCTCGATCAGAAGATCTGGCGTGCGGCGCACATCAACAACCGCCTGGCCGAAGGGATGGCGCTTCACTTCTTCTTCATGTGGCTCTTCGCCATCAACGGCGCGCTGTACGTTGCGTACACGCTCTGGTCCGGCGAGTGGCGCGAGCTGCTGCCGAGCCGCGCTTCGTTCCGCGAGGCGTGGCAGGTGCTGCTGCACGACCTGCACATCCGGAAGGAGCCGTTGCCGGTGCGAAAGTTCAACGGCGCGCAGCAGATCGCGTACACCGCCGTCGTGCTGATGGGCGTCGGCTCGCTCATCAGCGGCGTGGCCATCTACAAACCGGTGCAGTTCGCGTGGCTCACCGCGATGTTCGGCGGCTATCCGAATGCGCGCTTCGTCCACTTTGCGCTCACCGTCGGCTACGTTCTCTTCTTTCTCATTCACGTCGCGCAGGTGATTCGCGCCGGCTGGAACAACTTCCGCGCGATGGTGATCGGAGTGGAAGTCCATGAATGACCAGCACGAAGACGGCAACGCCGAGCAGGAACTGAAACGCCTCACCCGCCGTGGCTTTCTGACCATGGCCGCCGCGGCGGGAGTGGGAGCAGGAGCGTATGCGTGGCTGCGCAGCCGTCCGCAGGAAGACGGCGTGAACTGGCCGCTGCGCCGCATGCTGCGCGCGAACGAATCGCTCGCGCTGGCCTACTTCGATCGCTCGCGCCTCACGCCACAGTACAAGCGTTCCGCGCTCACGCAGGCTCGCATCAACGGCCGCATCGGCCTGATGTCGCCGATCGATGTCGATGCCTGGCGACTCAAGATCGAAGGCGCGGCCCAGCCGGTGTCATTGACGCTCGACGACCTGAAAGCGATGCCGCGCACCGAGATGATTACGGAGCTGCGCTGCATCGAAGGGTGGCGCATCATCGTGCAATGGGCGGGCGTGCGGCTGGCGGACGTGATGGCCCAGCACGCACCCGTGGAGCTGCCGCGCTACGTGGCGATGGAGACGCCCGACCGCGGCTATTACGTCGGTTTGGACATCGAAAGCGCGCTGCATCCGCAGACGCTCCTCGCCTACGAGATGAATGGTGCGCCGCTGGCACCACTGCATGGCGCGCCGCTACGCCTGGCCATCCCGGTGAAGTACGGCGTGAAGAACATCAAGCGCATCGCCACCATCCGCTTCACGAACGTGCGCCCCGCCGACTTTTGGGGCGAGCGCGGCTACGACTGGTACGCAGGGCATTAACTCATGTTATCTTCAGAGCCGCAGCCCCTTCCCCGCTTGCTTTTCACGTACCGACAATGCGGTTTCCTCTTCCGCTTCGCGTGCTCGGAACGCGCGCTTTGTTCGTCGCGTGGCTTTGCTGTCTTCACGCGCTGAGCGCGCTCGCCGCCACGGAACGCGGCTTCCCCCTCATCACCGTCTACCCGCCCGAAGTCCACAAAGCGGGGCCGCAAAACTTCGACATCGTGCAGGACGCGCACGGCATGCTGTACGTCGGCAACCTGCAAGGGCTGCTCACGTACGACGGCGCCTGGTGGCGCCTCATCAAACTTCCCGAAGATCAGGCAGCCATCGCCCTCGCCGCGTCGCACGACGGCCAGCTCGGCATCGGCCTGGTGAACGACTTCGGCACGCTGGTCCCCGGCCGCAACGGCGCGCCGCAATTCCGTTCGCTCCTGCCGCTCCTGCCGCAAAGCGCGCGCGAGTTCGGGGACGTGCGCGGCGTTTGCGCGATGGACAGCGGCTTTCTCTTCGTCACCGAGCACAACCTGCTGGTGTGGGATGGCAAGAACGGCGTGCGCGTCGCCGCCACGCACACGCCCACCGAAGGCACGCGCGGCTGCTTCTCCGATGCTCACGAGGTCTACCTGCGCAGCCCGGCCGGATTGCATCGCTTCGATCCGCGCACGTTCGCCATCACGCCGACGCCGATCACGCATCGCGTCGTGCTCATGCTGCGCCACGCCGACGGCAGTCTCATCGCCGCCGTGCGCGATGAAGGTCTCTTCGCACTCCGCAACGGCAAAGCGGAGCCCTTCGCGCCGGAAGCGTCGAAGTGGATCGTTGGCAAAGCGATCACCGGCGGCTGCCGCCTGCACGATGGCCGGCTGGTCATCACCTCGCGCCAGGACGGCGTGCTGATCGTGAACGCCGACGGCAGCATCGGCGAGATCATTCAAGACAAATCAGGACTGCCCGACGCGGTGCTCTCCGGCGCATTCGCCGATCGCGAAGGCTCGCTCTGGCTTTCGATGGAAGGGCCGATCGTCCGCGTCGACGTCGCCTCCCCCGTCTCGCTCTTCGACGCGCGCCGCGGCCTCCCCGGCTCGATGGCCGACGTCGTGCGCCACCAAGGAACGCTTTACGCCGCCAGCTCGCACGGCCTCTTCGTGTTCGAAGAGAGCGGCTTCGCGCATCGCGTGGAAGGGATCAGCGAAGGCGTCTGGACGCTCGCCAGCGTCGACGACGAGCTGCTCGTCGGCACGGTCAAAGGCGTTTACACGCTGCGCAACGGCGGCAAGCCGCAGCTGGCCATGAAGAGCGACGGCGAGGTGTACGACATGTTCCGCTCGCGGAGCGATCCGTCGCGCGTCTGGCTCGCCGAGCGCGCCGGCGTGACGAGCATGCATCGCGACGCGAAGGGCATCTGGACGCCCGAGAGGATGATCCCGAACAGCCCGCAATATCTCTCCTCGATCCTCGAGCACGACGGCACGATCTGGTGCGGCACGGTCTTCGACGGCGTGGCGCGCATCGACGATCCCACCGCCGCCGCGCGCGTCACGCGTTACGACAGCGGAGAGATGAACGTGTACGAGATCGGCGGCCGCGTCGTGATCGTGCGCGCTGCCGGCGAAGTCCTTTCCCTCGATTCCCATAACCATCTCATCCGCGATCCCCTCCTCGGCCACCTCAACGCGCCCCGCGGCTTCTTCGTGCTGATCGAAGATCCGCGCGGCAATGTCTGGATGAACTCCACGCCGCCGCGCGTCGTCGTCAAAACGGCGAACGGCTACGCGCGCGAAGGGCAGCCGCTCGTCTCCGTCACCGCCTCCGACATCCAGGCCATGCGCGCCACCGACGACGGCGCCATCTGGTTCGCCTCGGACAAAGGTCTGTTCCGTTATGAACCGCAAGCCGCACCGCAGGTCGCAGCGCAGCCGCCGCCGGTGATCCGGCGCGTCGTGGCGGGCAACGAACAGGTGCTGTTCGCCGGCGGTATCGCCGGTCCGGCCACCGCCACGCTGCGCCACGACTTCCGGCGCATGCGCATCGAAGTCGCGCCGATGTCGTATCGCCCCGGCGTCACGTATCAGTACCGCCTCTCACCCATCGACGCCGGCTGGAGCGCGTGGACCGAGGAGCCGTTCATCGACTTCACGACGCTGGAGGCGGGCGACTACACGTTCCGCATCCGCGCGCGCGGCCCCGCCACCGAACCGAGCGAGCCGGCGACGTGGCAGTTCTCCGTCATGCCGCCGTGGTATCGCGCGCGCTGGGCCTACGCGCTCTGGATGCTGCTCACCATCGCGGCGATCGTGCTCGTCATCGCCGTGCGGACGCAGCGCTTGCAGCGTCAGGCCACACGCTTGCGCGCGCTGGTCGATGCGAAGACCGCGGAGCTGCAGCAGACCGTGGAGCTGCTCGAACAAGCCAACGAACGTCTGGAAGCGCTGTCGCTCGCTGACGATCTGACGAACATCGCCAACCGCCGCTACTTCCAGCGCGCGCTCGCCGATGAATGGAATCGCGCGCGCCGCCGCGAGCAGCCGCTCGCGCTGATCCTCCTCGACCTCGATCACTTCAAGGACCTCAATGACCGTCGCGGCCATCCCGCCGGCGACGAAGCGCTGCGCCGCGTGGGCCGCTTCCTCGCGGAGACCATCCGCCGCAGCGGCGAAGTGGTCGCGCGCTACGGCGGCGAAGAATTCGCGATCCTCCTGCCCGGCGTGGAGACCGAAGACGCCGTGCGCGTGGCCGAAGCGTTGCGCGAAGGCATCGAACGCCTGCAGATCGCCTACGACGCCTCCGGCCACCGCCGCATGACCGCAAGCTGCGGCGTCGCCGCCATCACGCCCCTGCCCGACCTGGCGGTGGAGGATCTGGTCGCGCACGCCGACCGCGCGCTGTACGCCGCGAAACACTCGGGACGCAATTGCGTGCGCCTCGCGGATGGCGCGCGCAGCGGAACGTGGTTGAGGGATGCGTCGGCGTGAAGTCGTAGAGTCGAAGAGTCGTCGAGTCGCAGAGTCTTCGAGTCTCCGAGGAAAACCGCGCTGGGCGACGTTTCGTCTCCACTCGGCGACTTGACGGCTCGGCGACTCTGAGACTCGAAGACTCGGCGACTCTGAGACTCGAAGACCCGGCGACTCTGCGACTCCTCAACGCACCTCACAAGCCCGATCCACCGGCTCCGCGTGCACCGTCACGATCGTGCGCGGATAGCGCTCGCGGATCTTCGCCTTCACCGCTTCCGTCGCGTCGTGCGCGCGATCGAAGGAGACGTCGCGATCGATGCACAGCTCGAACTCGATGAAGCGCACGCCTGCGGCTTTGCGCGTCCGCAGATCGCGGTACATGATGACGGTCGGGTCGGCGCGCTCGATTGCTTCCACGATCGCGGCCACTTCGTCCGCCGGCAGCGCTGGATCCATCAGGTCGTTCGCAGCACCCCAGATGAGATAGAACGAATTCCAGGCGATCCAGCACGCCACGGTCACGCCGAAGATCGAATCGAAGAGCGGGTTGTGCGTGAAGCGCACGAGCACCAGCGCCGCGATCGTGGCGATGTTCGCGATGATGTCCGACGCGTAATGCAGCGCATCGGCTGCGAGCGCGCTGCTCTCCGACGACACCGCGTTCCGTTTCATGTAACGCGTGATCACGATCGTCGCGACGATCGAGCCGCACATCGTCACCACCGCCACCATGTCCGCGCCGATCGGCTTCGGATGGCGAATGCGCTCCGCGGCGCGGTAGCCGAGACTGACGGCGCCGCCGAGGAGGATGGCGCCCTGGAGGAGGGCGGCGAGGTGCTCGGCTTTGCCGTGGCCGGAGGGATGCGATTCATCCGGCGGCTTTGACGCGATCGTGAGAAACACGAAATTCGCGAACGACGCGAGCGTGTCGCCGGCGGAATCGAGCGCGGAAGAGAGCACCGCGATGGAGCCGGTGGCCAGCCCCACCGCCGCTTTCACGATGGCCATGAGCAAAGCCGCGCCGGAGACGCGGAGTGCGACGCGGCGCGCGCTCAGCACAGAAGGTTCAGGCATTTTAGAGAGGCGGCCTCGCCTTGGGACGAGCCGTACGTAAACCGGTTTGAACCGCGCGCCGCACGAACATGCGCGAATTATCATGCATCGCATGAGCGACATCGAGTCACGCGTCTTCGCCATGACGCGTCCGCGGCCGGAGCTGATGACGTATTACTTCCTCTCCTCGTTCGTCGTCGGCCCGCTCTTCTTCGTCCCGCTCATCTACCTCTACTTCCGCTACCACACCATGCGCTACGACTTCGACCGCGAAGGGATCTCCATGAAATGGGGCATTCTCTTCCGCCGCGAGATCACGCTGACGTACGCGCGCATCCAGGACATCCACCTGACCAGCAACATCGTGGAGCGCTGGCTTGGCCTCGCTAAGATTCAGATCCAGACCGCCAGCGCGAGCTCGCAGGCGGAGATGACGCTGGAAGGTCTGCACGACTTCGAGCTGGTGCGCGATTACCTCTACTCGCGCATGCGCGGCTCGTCGACTGCTGCGACTGCTGCACACGCAACCGGCGGGGCAAGCCCCGCCGCTCCAACGGATGTGAATCTCGCGACGGCATTGCACGAAGTGGCCGTAGAACTGCGCGCCGTGGCGGAGGCGCTGAAGAAGTGAAAGCGCTGATCCTGCGCTTCTTCAAAGTGCCGCCGATGCCGGAGCCGCCGCCCGGCGCGCCGCCGCGCATCTTTCGCGCCTCGCCGAACTACTTCAAGCTGCGCGTCATCCAGTGGCTCTTTCTGCAACTGCCACTGCCGGTGATTCCCGCGCTGCTGACCGGTCTGGTCTGGGCGCTGACGACGAAGAACGACGTGCCACTCTTCGTGGTGATCCTTCTGCGCGGCTTCGAAATCATCGCCTGGATCGCCATCCTCGCGCAGCTTCTCCTCGGCTGGTTCGTGCTCCGCCTCGATTACGAGATGCGCTGGTACATGGTGTCCGATCGCGCCATCCGCATCCGCGAAGGCATCGCGTCCGTGCGCGAGAAGACGCTCACGCTCGCCAACATCCAAAATCTCTCCATCCGCCAGGGTCCGCTCCAGCGCTACCTCGGCATCGCCGATCTCGAAGTGCGCACCGCCGGTGGCGGCGGCGGAACCGAGCATCAAGGCAAGAAAGGCTCACACCGCGAGCCGCTGCACGTCGCTTACTTTCGTGGCGTCGACAACGCGAACGAAATCCGCGAGCTCCTCCGCGCCGGTGTCCGCAAACAAAAAGACGCCGGCCTCGGCGACCACGATGATCCCGTCGATCATCACCATCAGTCCGACGATCTGCAGCACGCCATCGCGGAGCTGCGCGAGGCTACGCGCGTGCTGCGCGAATCACATCTTCATCGATAAGCCGATGCGCTTGCGCTCGACGTCGACGGTGACGACTTTCGCCGTCACGCGGTCGCCGACCTTCACGACGGTGTTCGGATCGCGCACGAATTTGTTGGCGAGCTGCGAGACGTGCACGAGGCCGTCCTGGTGCACGCCGACGTCGACAAATGCGCCGAACGCGGTGACGTTCGTGACGATGCCTTCGAGGATCATCCCTTCGCGCAGATCGGCAATGGTGCGCAGATCGTCGCGAAACTTCGGCGGCTCGAACGATCCGCGCGGATCGCGGCCGGGCTTCTTCAGCTCCGCGATGATGTCGCGCAGCGTGGGCTCTCCGACATCCGCGGCAACGTAGCGCCGCCAGTCGATCGAATCGGCGAGTTGCGCGTTGCCGGTCAGCTCTTCGAGCGCCACGCCGCGATCCTTCGCCATCTGCTCGACGATCGCGTAACGCTCGGGATGCACGGCGCTGTTGTCGAGCGGATGGCCGCCGCGAATCCGCAGGAAGCCGGCGCACTGCTCGAACGCGCGGGCGCCGAGTCCGCGCACATCGAGGAGACTGCGGCGCGAACGGAACGCGCCGTTCGCGTTGCGATGTTCGACGATGCGCCGCGCGAGCACGGGGCCGATGCCGGAGACATGTTCGAGCAGCTGCGCCGAGGCGGTGTTGGCGTCGACGCCGACGAGGTTCACGCACCAGTCGACGGTTTCGCCGAGCTTCTTCTTCAGCAGCGGCTGATTCACGTCGTGCTGGTACTGGCCGACGCCAATCGATTTCGGATCGATCTTCACCAGTTCGCCGAGAGGGTCTTGGAGGCGGCGGCCGATGGAGATGGCGCTGCGGAGCGAGAGATCGAGCTCCGGAAATTCTTCGCGCGCCACTTCAGACGCCGAATAGATCGACGCGCCTTGCTCTGAGACGGAGACGATCGTGGCGTCGGTTGCTGCGGCACGAACGAACGTTTCTGCTTCGCGCGAACCAGTGCCGTTGCCGACCGCGATCAGCTCCGGCGCGTGTGTCGTGATCATGCGCTGCAGCGCTTTCTCGGCGACCGCGCGCTCGTTCGCGCTCTTCTCGCTGTACAGCGTGGTCGTCTCGAGCAGCTTGCCGGTTTCGTCGAGCATGGCCACTTTGATTCCGGTGCGCAGGCCGGGATCGAGCGCGAGCACGCGGCGATTGCCGGCGGGCGGCGCGAGCAAAAGATTGCGCAAGTTCTGGCCGAACACTTCGATCGCCTGCGCGTCGGCGCGCGCTTTCAAATCGGCGCGCAACTCCCCTTCCAGCGAGATCGACATGAGCCGCTTCCAGCCGTCTTCCACCGCCTTCTCGCGCTCGTCCGGAAACAACGAGCGCGTCGTGCTGCAGCGCTTCTTCAGTCCCGCCACAATCGCGTCGTCGGGAAAGCGCAGCCGCACATTGAGCATCTCTTCCGCTTCGCCGCGGAAGATGGCCAGCACGCGATGCGACGGCGCATTCGCCAGCGGTTCGCGATGGTCGTAGTACATCTCGAACTTGCTCTTCAGCGCTTTCTTCTCGCTGAGCACCGCAGAGTGAATGACGCCTTCGCGCCACGCCGCCCCACGCGCGAACTTGCGCAGCTCCGCATCTTCAGCCACGCGCTCCGCGCAGATGTCCCGCGCGCCCGCGAATGCCGCAGCGAAGTCCGCCACTTCCCCGCCGACGAATGACGACGGCTCGACACGCTGCGTAGCGTTGCCCCAGATGGCATCGGCGAGCGGCTCCAGTCCGCGCTCTTTCGCGATGGTGGCGCGCGTGCGGCGCTTCGGCCGGTACGGGAGGTAGAGGTCTTCGAGCTCGGTGCGCGTCTTCACGCGTGCGATCGCTTGCGCCAGCCCCGGCGTGAGCTTCCCCTGCTCCTCGATCGACTTCACGATCGCCGCACGCCGCTCGTCGAGCTCCTGCAATTCGGCCGCACGATCGAGGATCTGCTGGATCTGGACTTCGTCGAGATTGCCCGTCGCTTCCTTGCGATAGCGCGCAATGAACGGCACCGTGCCGCCGCCTTCATGGAGCTCCAGCGTCCGCTCGATCTGCTCGATGCGGAGGTTCAACTCGGCGGCGATTTGGTCGGCATGCGGCATAGATACGTTGGAACCGGGGGCCTCCGGCGG
>DASSMK010000325.1:0-3719 GCA_035688915.1 Thermoanaerobaculia bacterium | reverse complement strand
GGGCGCCTCGCCCGCCGTGGTGCTCGCGACAAATTCGGCGGGCGAGGCGCCCGCCGCTCCAACGCTCTGCGCGAGCCGCACGTCCGTGAACATCATCGGGCGGCCGATGCTCCCCGGCTTTTGGAACGAATCCTCGACCGTCATCGTGAAGCAGTTCACGCCCACTTCGGTCATGCCGTAGCCCTGTTTGAAGACCACGCCGCGCTTCTGGTATGCCTCGATGAGGTACTGCGGCAGCGGCGCGCCGCCGGAGATGAACCAGCGCACGTGCGAGAGATCGGCGGTCGCGAACTCCGGCGCATCCATGAGCAGCTTCCAAATCGTGGGGACGCCGAGGACGACGGTGGAGCGTTCGCTCTCGATGGTGCGCCAGACTGCGGAGGGGTCGAAGGTTTTGTGCAGCACGATCGTGCCGCCCATCGTGAAGATCGGGATCATGAATGCGGCGATGCCGCCGGCGTGATAGAGCGGCGTGAAGATGGAGCTGACGTCGTCGTCGCGCAGACCCCAATTCACGGCCGTGTTGTAGCCGTTCCACCAGAGCTGGCGCCGCGGCATCATCACCCCTTTCGGCTTGCCGGTCGTGCCGGAGGTGTAGAGCAGGCAGTAGATCGATTCGTCGTCATGCGGCGGCGCGGTGACGCTGCCTTCGCCATGCGCATCGCGGATGGCCACGCGGTGTTCGACCGGCAGTTCTGCGACGACTGCCGCGAACTCTTCGCCGTACACCACCGCCTTCATCGCGCAGTCGCGCGCGATGTGCTCCAGCTCGTGCGCCGTGGCGCGCGTGGAGAGCGGCACGACGATCGCGCCCGCGCGTCCCGCCGCGAAAAAGAGCTCGATGAATTCGGTGCAGTTGAATGCGAGGAGGCCGAAGCGATCGCCGGGCTGAAGGATTGTGCGCAGGAATGCGGCGGCGCGATCGGCGCGGGCGCTCAGCTGCGCGTACGTGAGTCGCGCGCCGGTTTCGACGGAGACGAGCGCCAGGCGCCCGGGTGTGATGCGCGCGCGTTCCGCTAAGAGGTCGCCGTCAAACATGCGAGGAAGCGCTCCGGTTGCTGCACGTGGGGAATGTGTGCTGCTCCTTCGATCACTTCGAATCGCGCGCCGCGAATGCCGTCGCGCAGCGCTTCGGCGTAGTCGCGCGGCACGACACCATCATCAGCGCCCCAGATCACGGTCGTCGGTACATCGATCTCCGCCAAACGGCGTTCGAGGTAATGCGGCAGAAGATCGGTCATGCGCAGCATCGGCGCGTCTTTGGCGCGCTCGAGCACCGCTTCGATCGTCCACTCCGGCGCTTCGAATTTCGGTCCGTGCACCGCTTTCAGGATCTGCAGCGCTTGCTCACGATTGCTGGCCGTGAGCGGCGCCTTCAGCGGCCGCGCCAGACCGCCGGACGCTTCGAGCACGAGCCGCGCGACGCGGTCGCGATGCGCGAGCGTGTAGAGCATGGCCAGCCAGCCGCCGAGAGAATTGCCGACGAGCGTGATCTGCGTGGCGTTGCTCGCTTCGATCACTGCGTGCAGTTGCTCGACGAACAGCGGCAGCGGCAGCGGTCCTTCTTTCGGTGCGCTTTCGCCGTGGCCGGGGAGATCGGGAACGATCACGCGATGCGTGCGCGCCAGCGCCGGCGCGACGGCGAACCACGTTCCCGCCTGATCGTTGACGCCGTGCACCAGCACGATCGCCTCGCCTGCACCCGCTTCGAAGTAAACCGTGCCGCCCACTTCCTTGCGCACGAATCCTGTCGCGGCGAGCACGCCGCGCGTCATGCGCACAAAGTCGGCCGACGATTTAATTTCCAAAGAGTCTCTTCTCCGCGCGCGGCATGCGGAACGCGGCGCCGGCCTGGTTGTAGCCGACGCCCGAGCCGATCATCACCACCAGATCGCCCGGCTTGATCTTCCTGGACTGCAGCGCGTCATCGAGCGCCATGGGGATGCACGCCGAGCCGGTGTAGCCCCACTTCTCCATGATGGTGTGTGTGCGCTCCCTCGGCAGTCCCAGATCGGACATCACCAGCTCGATGGTCGGCTTGCGCACTTGCGTGAAGATCAGGAAATCGATGTCGTTCAGCGCGAAGCCGCCGTTCTCCGCGACGCGCCGCACCAGACGCGGCCACCCTTCGTTGTTGATCTCCGGCGGATAGCGCTCGAACATCTTCACGAACGCGCGGCCGCTCTTCATCGACTCATCGCTGAACGGCTCCGCGGTGCCGCCGGCGGCGATCATCCACTTCTGCGCGTACGCGCCGTCCGCGTGAAAGGCCGCGGAGACGAAGCCCGGTTCGTCGCTGCGCTCGAGCACCGCCGCGCCCGCGCCGTCGCCGTAGAAGAAGATCATCGGATCGTCCTCCGCGGCCAGCTTGTGCATCATGTAAACGGAGACGACGAGCACCGTCTTCAGCGACGCGTTCGTCGCCATCAGACCGGCCGCGTTGGAGATGGCGGTGGGAAACGAAGCGCATGCGCAACCGACGTCGAACGTGCCGGCATTCTTCGCGGCAAGCTTCGCCTGCAGCACGACGGACGTGGCGGGCGTGATGTAGTCAGGCGAGTCGGTGCCGAGGATGATGAGATCGATCTCTTCCGGAGATTTGCCGGCGCGCGCGAGTGCATTCTGCGACGCACGCAACGCGAGATCGGAAGCGGCCCAATCATTCGGCGCATACCACCGCGTTTTGATCCCGCTCGCCGCTTCCATCTTGTCGACGAACTCCGGCGCCGCGCCGTTGAAGCGCGCGCGCAGCGTGTCGTTCGACATTTCGATCTCAGGGATGTAGCTGCCGGTGGCGATCAGGTTTGCGTAGGGCATCGTTTTTTTGGCTCAAAGCTTTTTTCAGGCTCAAAGGCTCACAGGCTCAAAGGCTCAAAGTAGCGAACGCGGCGCAACCTCTGGGTTTGACGCATGTGGCTCAGCACCAGAAACCAGGCTCTCGCGGCTCGCGTGCTCCTTTGAGCCTTTGAGCCTGTGAGCCTGTGAGCCCGGCTTCTCACGTTCCCATCACCAACCCACCATCCACACTCAGCACCGCGCCGTGCACGAACTTCGCGGCGTCGGAGGCGAGCCAGATGTAGGCGTTGGCGATGTCTGCGGGCTCGCCGAGTTTGGCCAGCGGGGTGTGCGAGGACATCGAGTCGAGCACTTTTTGCGGCATCGCTTTCACCATGTCCGTGGCGATGAAGCCGGGGGCGACGCAGTTCACGCGGATGTTGAATTTGCCCAGCTCGCGCGACCACGTTTTCGTGAAACTGATCACGCCCGCCTTGGTGGCGGCGTAATTGGTCTGACCGAAGTTGCCGTACAGGCCGACGATCGAGCTCGCGTTCAGGATCACGCCGCCGCCGTTTTTGATCATGTGCGGCACGACGGCGCGCGTGCAGAGGAAGACGCCTTTCAGATTGACGTCCACCACCGCGTCGAACGTCGCGTCATCCATCATCGAAGCGACGGCGCCGTCTTTCCACTTCACGAGCTGCGAGTCACGCACGATGCCGGCGTTGTTCACCAGCACGTCGATGCGGCCGTGCGCCGCGACCACGGCGTCCGCGGCGTTCTTCACCGCATCGCCGTCCGTCACGTTCACCTGCGGCAGGTCCCACACCACGACCTTCGCCCCTTCCCGCTCGAAGGCCTCGGCGGTGGCGCGTCCGATTCCGGCGGCGCCGCCGGTCACGATGACCACTTTGTCTTTGAGATTCAGATTCATGCTCGTT
>DASSMK010000324.1:0-5957 GCA_035688915.1 Thermoanaerobaculia bacterium | reverse complement strand
GACAGAGTCGCGCAAGTTGGCAGTGAGTGTCGGCGGAGGCTAGGCCAACCGACGGGGTCTGGGGCCCGTGGCCCAGCCGCCGGAGGCCCCCGGTCGTCGTCACACGCCCCGCGCAACCTTGATCAGCGCTTCCATGTGATTGAGGTACTTTTCCAGCGCCTTTCGCCCGCCGCCCGTCAGCGCGTACTCCGTCTTCGGGATGCGTCCCTCGAACGACTTCTTGCACGAGACGTAACCCGCCTCTTCCAGCTTGCGCGTGTGCACGCTCACGTTGCCGTCCGTCGCTTTCAGGATCGCTTTCAGCTCGTTGAACGTGAGCGAGGGATTCACCGCGAGCGCGCTGACGATGGCCAGGCGCGTCTTCTCGTGAATGAGCCGGTCGAAATCGGGAATGGCCGGTTCGACGACCGCGGCGTGTTGCTGCTGTTGCTTCCGTAGCGTTGCTGCTTTAGCCACCGTACCTCCTGGCGATGATGAATCCGAAGATGATGTGAAGCAGACCGAAGCCGACTCCGAGAAGCGCGTTGCCGACGGGGAAAGGCAACGCGGCCGCGGCAAGGCCGAGGAGCATGAAGGAGACGCCCATGACGGGAACGACGGGGATGGAGAACGCGCCCGTCGAGACGAAGGAGGTGCCGTACAGCAGCAGCCACACCGCGGGCAGCGTTGAGTAATGATCGCTGCGCGCGAGGGCGAACGTGATCGCGGCGCCGGCGATGAGCGGAGCGAAGTAGCCGGTGAAAAAGCGGCGCGATGCGGGTGAATCGAACGCCACGCCGGCGCGGCGTCCTTTGCGCCACATCGCGCTGAAGCCGATCAGCGCCGCGACGGCGGCTTCGATCAGCCAGATCGTCAGCCAGGCGCGCGACGTGTGGCCGTACGCCACGACGGCGGCGGCGACCGCGGTCATGCCGACGATCACTCCGCCCCAACCGGGGATGGAAGTGAACGCGCTGGCGCGCTCCATCGCCTCGCGGATGTACCGCAGATTGTTGACTGCGTGCTCCTGCAGATCGTGCACGTAAACTACTTTACGACATTACGGGCTCACATCACGACTGACGAGCCACCACGTCTCCACGCCGCGCGTCACGACGCTGATCGGGAGATCGGCGCCTTCGCGAACCGCGGCCACGACCGGCGCCTTCGACGCGCCCGTGACCAGCACCAGCCGCAACGTCGCGGCGCGCAGCACGGGCTTCGTCAGCGTCACGCGCCACTGCTCCAGCTTCGGCACGTAGATCGCGGCGGCGCGGCAATCTTCGATGTCGATCGCGCCGGTGTCGGGAAACAATGACGCGGTGTGGCCGTCATCGCCGATGCCGAGAAGGATGATGTCGAACGGATCTTCGGGAAGCGCGCTCGCGTAACGCCCGGCGGATTCGTGCGGATCCTCGAGCGTCGTATCGAATGAGACGAATCGATGCGATGGCAGCACGCCGTTCGCGAACAGCGTGCGCTCGATCATCGCCGCATTCGATTGCGGATCGTCGCGCGGCACGTAGCGTTCATCGACGAGCACCCACGTCACCGGCGTTCTCGCCAGCTGCTCTCGCCACGGCTCCGTCGCCAGCAACTCGTACAGCGGCTTCGGCGTCGAACCGCCGGAGATTGCAATCGTCGCCGGCAGGCCAGGGTGCAACTGCTGCAGGATCGTGCGCGCCGTCGCGCGAATCAGCTCCTCCGGCGAATCGAAGATCCGCAGGTTCATCCGCGCCGTCCCGCCAGCTCCGTCGCCGCGTGCAGCGCTTTTTCGTACACGCGATCGTTTTCCGGTTTGCGCAGCTGCCGCGCGATGAGGCCCGCCAATTCGCGCGTCTGCAAGCGCACCACGCAATCGAGCGGTTCTGCGTTCGCGTCCCCGGTGCCGACCACGACGTTGCGACCGGAGTCGCGATTCACCGCCGCGGTGGAACCGTCCTCGAAACGGATCTCGATCGACTGCATGTGCCGCTCTTCGTCGCCGCGCGCGATGTCGATTTCCAGCTCGCTCTTCAACTGCGCCATCAGCCAGCCGCAGTACAGCAGCGACTCCGCTTGCGCGCCGAACGAGCCATCGCCGCCCGCGGTAATGCGCACCGCGCGAATGTTCTGCAACCGCTCGCGCATCGCGGGCGGATCGAACAGCGCCGCGGTAGCCGTCCGCCATTCTTCGAGCCGCACCCAATTCAGATCGGCGGCCGCCGTGCGCGTCGACTTCGTGATCTTCCGCAGGCGCACGAGGTCCGTCACGCTGTCGAACTGCGACGAATCGACGATCAAACGATCCGCGTCGTCGAGCATCTCATCGGCGTGCTTCTCGTTTTCGTCCGGCAGATCGCCCAGCCACCACACCGCCACCGGCATGTTCGGCAGCAGCAGCGACGCGACGAGCGGCGCGATGTGCCCGCGCCGCGATTTGCCCGCGCTGATCGTGATCTCTTCCGAACAGATCTGCCGTTCCGCGCCGACCAGATGACAGTTCGCGGAGATCCACGAATCGAGCGTCTCCCCTTCCTGCTCGGCGACGATGATGGTCCGCTGCGGCACCGTCACGCTCACGTCCGGCATCACCTGCTCCGCCAGCTGATGCTCGTGCGGATGCTGCGCATACGCGACCACGTTCCAAAGCGCGGCGCGCGTCAATCGCGGCGCACCTTCATGTTCGCTGCGCCACAACGCCGCCAGCTCGCGCTCGATCTTCGCGGGATCGACGCGCGCATCAGCAATCGAGGTCATGGTCTCCTCCAGCGCCGGCCGTCGCCTTCGATCAACCGGTCCGCGGCCTCCGGTCCCCACGTGCCCGCGGCGTACATCTCCGGCCCGCTGCCGCTCTGGCTCCACGATTCGAGCAGCGGATCGAGCCACGCCCACGCGGTCTCGATTTCATCGCGCCGCGCGAACAGCGTGGCGTCGCCTTCCATCGCTTCGAGCAGCAGCCGCTCGTAGGCTTCCGGCGGCTCGCCGCCGAAGCTCGTCTCGTACCGGAAGTCCATCGTCACCGGCGCGGTGCGCATCTCCGGTCCCGGCACTTTCGCATCGAATTTCAGCGCGATCCCTTCGTCCGGCTGGATGCGAATGGCCAGCACGTTCGGCGTCGGCGGATTGCGCATCAGCGTCTTCAGCAGCGCGAAGGGCGCAGGGCGGAAGTGAATGGAGATCTCCGTGACGCGCTTCGGCAATCGCTTGCCCGCGCGCACGTAAAACGGCACGTCCGCCCAGCGCCAGTTGTCGATGAAGAGCCGCAGCGCGGCGAAGGTCTCCACGCGCGATTGCGGATCGACGTTCTCTTCCTGCCGGTACGCCGGCACCTCTTCGCCCGAGATCGATCCCGCCGCGTACTGCCCGCGCACCGCGTTCTCTTCATGTCCCCGCAGCTCGCGCAGCGCGCGCAGCACTTTCACCTTCTCGTCGCGGATCGCATTCGCGTCGAACGCCGCCGGCGGCTCCATGGCCACGAGCGACACCAATTGCAGCATGTGGTTCTGGATGATGTCCCGCGCGATGCCCGACTGTTCGAAGTAGTTGCCGCGCTTCTCCACGCCGATCGACTCGGCCACGGTGAACTGGATGTGGTCAATATATTGACGATTCCAGAACGGCTCGAAGAGGCCGTTCGCGAATCGCAGCGTCATCAGGTTCTGCACCGTCTCCTTCCCCAGGTAGTGATCGATCCGGAACACCTGCGCCTCGGAAAACGCCCGCACCACCACCCGGTTCAGTTCCAGCGCCGTGGCGAGATCGTGGCCGAACGGCTTCTCGATGATCACGCGCGTGTACGGCTCGCCGCTGTCGGGCGAGTGCACCATCTTTTCGTCGCCGAGGCGGTCGGCGATGGGCTCGAAGAACTGCGGGGGGACGGCGAGGTAGTAGAGGCGGCGGCCGCCGGTGCCGCGCGTCGCGTCGAACTCCTCGAGACGTTTGCGCAAGCGCTGATACGCGCTCGCGTCGCCGAAATCGCCCTGCTCGTAAAAGAGGCCGCGCGCGAAAACGTCCCAGATCGCGTCGTCCACCGGCTTCGTCCGCGCGTGCTTGTCGCACGCTTCGCGCATCGCCTTGCGGAACGACTCGTCGTTGTACTCCTGCCGCGCGAAGCCGATGATGGTCTGGCCGGGCGGCAGAAGCCCGTCATGCGCGAGCGAATAGAGCGCAGGAAGCAGTTTGCGCTGCGTCAGATCGCCGGACGCGCCGAAGATCACGAGCACGGAAGGATCCGGCACCCGCTCGCGCTCCAACCCTTCGCGCAGCGGATTCGGAGCAGCGTCGGTCGTCGTCATGACGGGATTCTATGCGACCGGGGCAGGCTCATAGGCTCATGGGCTCATAGGCTCATAGCAGCACGCGCTGGCGCAAGACGCGCGCATCACGCATATGCCACGGCAGAGATGACTCTAAGGCTCAGAGGCTCAATGGCTCAAAGCGGCACGCGCTGGCCCAAGCCGCACGCGTCATGCGCATGCCACACGCACAACACGCCACGCTCGCGCAGCGTGCGCTGCTATGAGCCTATGAGCCCATGAGCCTATGAGCCTCCGTCCCGCGCAACCGGCGCCCCTCGCGAGAAAGCCGCATGCTAGACTCCCGCCCCGATGACGTGGCAATACTCTCCTCGCGTGGCGGTCATCCGCGGCGTCCGCACGCCCTTCGCCAAATCCGGCACCGCGTACGCGCATCTCAGCGCGCTCGATCTCGGCAAGCTCGCCGTCGCGGAGCTCGTGCAGCGCAGCGGCATCGACGCGAATGAAGTGCAGGAGCTCGTCTTCGGCAACGTCATTCCGTCCGTCAAGGCGCCGAACATCGCGCGCGAGATCATCCTCGGCACCGGCCTGCCGCGAAAGATCCCGGCGTACACCGTCGGCAAAGCGTGCGCGTCGTCGAACCAGGCCATCACCTCGGCGGCGGACATGATCGCGCGTGGCTACGCCGACACCGTCATCGCCGGCGGCGCGGAATCGCTGTCCGACATCCCCATCCTCTTCTCGAAAAAATTCGCCGACGCACTCGTCAGCGCGAGCAAGCAGAAATCGCTCGGCGGCAAGCTCGGCGCGTTCTCGAAAATCCGGCCGAAAGATCTCGCGCCGGATGCTCCCGCCATCGCCGAATCGACGACCGGTCTGACCATGGGTCAGTCGGCCGAGAAGATGGCCAAAGAAAACGGCATCACGCGCGAAGCGCAGGACAAGTTCGCGCTGCAGAGCCACACGCGCGCGGCTGCTGCGATCGAGAGCGGGCGCTTTAAAGATGAAGTGATGACCGTCGTCGTGCCGCCCAGCTACGACAACGTCTTCGAGACCGACAACCTCGTGCGCGGCGATTCCACGCTCGAAGCGATGGCCAAGCTGCGTCCCGTGTTTGATCGCAAGTACGGCACGATCACCGCCGCGAACTCCTCGCCACTCACCGACGGCGCCGCCGCGGTACTGCTGATGTCGGAAGACAAAGCGAAGGCGCTCGGCATCAAGCCGATCGGCTTCATCCGCTCGTACGCGTACGCCGCCACCGATCCGTTCGACCAGCTGCTGCAAGGCCCGGTCTTCGCGCTGCCGACCGCGCTCGAACGCGCGAAGGTGAAGCTCGAAGAGATCGGCGTGATCGAGATGCACGAAGCCTTCGCCGCGCAGGTGCTGTCGAACATCCAGTGGATCGGCTCGAGCAAGATCGCCAAAGAGAAGCTCGGCCGCAACGAACCGGTCGGCCAGATCGATCCCGAAAAGATCAACCGCACCGGCGGCTCCATCGCCCTCGGTCATCCGTTCGGCGCCACCGGCGCGCGCATCGTCACCACCGTCTGCAACGAGCTGCAGCGCACCGGCGAGCAGTACGGCCTCGTCACCGTCTGCGCGGCCGGCGGCATCGGCGTGGCGATGGTCCTCGAGCGCGAGTAGAACTAACGAACGCGTACAATTCGGGCTGCCATGCCCGAAGTGATCCGCGCCGTCTGTCCGCACGATTGCCCCGACACCTGCGTCATGCTCGTC
>DASSMK010000323.1:0-11499 GCA_035688915.1 Thermoanaerobaculia bacterium | reverse complement strand
CGCTCGCGGGCGTGGCGGTGGCGATCCGCTCGACCTGCGCGAGATACGCCTTCGCGTCGCCGGCCAGCCACAGCCCTTCCCCCACCCATTGCGCGCGGCTGCTTCGCCAGCCGAGGTGCTGGAGCTGTTCGGAGAGATCGGCGAGCCGGTCGTCGCGGACGGGCGCGATGTCCGGCGTGGATGTGAGAAACGATGACAGCAACTGCCGCGCACGCGACGGGTCACCGCATGGCAGCTGCAACACCGCCGCGCCGCCGGCGGCGCCGGTGAAACCGTAGCCTTCCGTCACCTCGCACTGCAGCGCGTCGGTGAGACGGCGGCGCAGCAGCTCCACGGCGAGCGCCACCTCCTGCCGCGACGGATCGCTCCACGCGGGTGTGCGCCACGCCAGCGTGAGCGACGGCTTCGCCTGCGGGACGGAGAGCGCGAGCGATTCATCGCGGTCGCGCGGCGTGACGGGAGCGAGAGCGAGCGGGTACGACTGTCCCGCGGCGATCGAGCCGAAGTGCTTCTTCGCCAGCGCCACCACCTGCGCGGGATCTACGTTGCCGCTCACGACGAGCATCGTGTTCGCCGCGCCGTACCGCGCGCGAAACCAGCGCCGCACATCTTCGGTCGTCAGCGCGTCGAGCTGCAGCTGCGTGCCGATCACGGCGTGGCCGTACGGATGGTCGCTGCCGAACAGCACGCGCCGCATCGGACCGGCCACCGCGGCATCCCACGGCCGTCCGATGCTGTTGCGAAATTCGGCGAAGACGATGTCGCGGTTGGCGGCGAGATCGGCGTCGGTGATCGACTCCGGCGCCGCGGACATCCGCTCCGCAAAGACCGCGATCGGCAGCTCGATGCTCGTGGCCGGCACGCGCTGGAACATGTTCGTGTAATCGACGGCGGTCGAGCCGTTCGAGTCGAGACTGTCGCGGCGTTGCGCGAGGCGATTCGGCACCGGCGTGGTGACGTTCTTCGCGCCGGGCAGCGTGTGCTCGAAGAGATGCGCGAGGCCGTGCTGCTCCGCTGTCTCATCGCCGCTGCCGACGCGGAACCAGAGCTCGACCGTGGCGTCGCTGACGTGCACGTCGCGGATGACGAGCACCGTCAGTCCGTTCGCGAGCCGCGAGGTGGTGATGTCGAGCGCGTACGGCGCCGGATCGAACGTGGCGGCAACGGCCGGCATCGCGGCGAGGCAAACGAACGCGCAGAGCGCTGCCCACTGTTTCATGGGACGTTCATACGCACGCAGGCGCAAAGTGTTAGCAGCGCGTGGCCGGGTTCTCGCACCCGTCTCCGCCGTGCATCGATCGCTCGCTCTCCTCGCGCTGACCGTTTTCCTCGCCTGCACGCGCGAGACGGCTCCGCCTCCTGCCCGCACCTCCGCTCGCACCTCCGCGCCAGCCGCCGCGTCCACCGCCGCGGCCACGCCCGCGCCCGCCCCTCCGCCCGCGCCAGCCTGCGTCCCTGCCGCGATGACGCTCTGCCCCGCGGACGAAGCGGCGCAGGATCCATCGTTCGCCGCTTACCGCGCACGCCTCATCGACGCGGTACAGCGCAAAGACGAGACGACGCTGCGCACGATGATCTCGCCGGACATCCGCACCACCTTCGGCGCCGCCAACGGCATCGCGAATTTCGAAGCCAACTGGACCGAGCTCGCCGAAGTCCTCCGCCTCGGCGGCACCATGCGCGACGGGATGTTCTGGGCGCCATACGTCTACTCGCGCTGGCCCGACGAGATCGACGCGTTCGAGCACGTGGCCGCGATCGGCGACAGCGTTCCCGTTCGTCAGCAACCCAACGCCACCGCACCCATCGTGACCACGCTCCACTGGAGCATCGTCCGCGTGCTGCCGAACGCGCCCGACGGCTGGCGCCACGTGAAAACGAACGACGGCGTCGAAGGCTACGTCGCCGCATCCGGCGTGCGCAGCCCCATCGCTCATCGCGCTGGCTTCGCGAAGGTCAACGGCGAATGGAAGCTGACCGCGTTCGTGGCAGGCGACTGAGCGCTGCGCGCGTCCCAATTCGTACGCGTTTGTGCCGTAATGCGAGCGCTGTCATAAGAAATTCATTATAGAACCGCCATTATGACGGCGCGCATTACATACGCGCATTGTGTCGGATTCGGCTGATCGAAGAGTAATCTCCCTGTAACGTACTTCGCGCACACTCCGCAAACCAAATCGGTATTGCTCCAACAATGAGTGCGCGAATCTTGAATTTTGATGATGACGACCGTGCCGCGCGAACTGCCCGCGGTGAGCTCGAGCTCCTGCCGCGTGCGAGCGGATTTTCGGGCGCCATCTCCCTCCCGCTGCTGCCCGATCTGATTCAGATCTACACCGTGTCGATGGCCGATGGCGCACTCACCATCCGCCGCGCTTCCGAGAGCGGAACGATCTGGTTCTCGCACGGCGCGATGGTGCACGCCACCTGCGGCGCACTGATTGGCGAAGAAGCGGTCTATGCGCTCCTGACCTGGGATGACGGCAGTTTCGCGCACGACAGCACCAGCACGGCTCCCACGCAGTCGATCACCGCCTCCTGGCAGGAGGTGCTGATGGAAGGCTGCCGCCGCCTCGATGAAGCTGCAATGGCCGGTACCGCCGCGCCTGCGCTCGAACTGGCCGCACCCGCCACCGAGCCATATTCCGCTCTCTTCTCCACCATTGAACAGTCGCTGGACGGCTTCCTCGGCGTGGCCGTGCTCGACGCGAACGGCTCCCTCGTCGCACAACGCTCCCGCGATCGCGCACTCGATTTCGCTACCGCCGGCCCATTCGTCGCGGAATTGCTCCGCCAGCAGGCGTCCGTCATGCGCTCCTTAGGCCGCGCCGCCTCGCTCCTCGACTCATTGGCCATCCTCGGCGATCAAGTGCATCTCATTGAGACTCTTCCCGACGGCCAGCTCTTATACCTGGCCGTCACGCGCGACGCCGTCAATCTCGCCGTGCTCCGCCGCGTCGTCGATCGCGCTCTCGGCCGCCTGGCCTGAATCAATCTCAATCCAATTCATCCACACACTGCGCAAAGCAGCTTCAGCGAAAGGAAATTCATTATGGCAAACGTAAAGGAATCACTGGACAAGATCATGGCGAGCGAAGGCGCTCTCGGCGCCTGCGTGGTCGACAGCAGCAGCGGCATGATGCTCGGCTCCATCGGCGGCGGCGCAAACTTCAATATCGAAGTGGCCGCGGCAGGTAATACGGAAGTGGTTCGCGCGAAGCGCAAGACCATGAAATCGCTCGGCCTGGCCGATCAGATCGAAGACATCCTCATTACGCTCGGCAAGCAGTACCACATCATCCGTCTCTGCTCGGCCAATGACGCGATGTTCATTTACGTGGTGCTGGACAAAGGCAAAGCCAATCTGGCCATGGCCCGCCACCACATCGCCGAAGCCGAACGGCAAATGCAGATCGCCTGACCGCGCATTACGAGACGAGAGGAATCCCCACAATGAGCACTGAGAAACAATACGAAGAGATGATCGCCAAAATCGAAGCCGACATGTCCGGCTTCATTGCCGCCTCGGTCGTCGATCTGGAGTCGGGCATGACTCTGACCGCGAAATCGCTGCGCTCCGATTTTGATCTGGCGGTAGCCAGCGCCTACAACAGTGAGCTCGTGAAGCAGAAGCTCAAGATCATGAAGTCGCTCGGCCTCAAGACGCACCTCGAGGACATCCTCCTCACCCTCGGCGATCAGATCCATCTCATCAAGATCTTCCCGGGCGGCCATACGTTTCTCTATCTCGCCGCGGAGCGCGCCAATACGAATCTGGCCATTGTGCGCAACTCGGTGAACAAGAACCTCGCCGCAGTGATCTGACTCAGGGGCAATTGACTTGGCCGTTCTCGATATCGAACGTGGTGCAGTGGTCATCCGGATCGTTTACGACGGTCCGCCGGAAGCGGGAAAAACCACCAGTCTGAGGGCGCTGTCAGCGAGTCTGGCGCGCCCGATGGCCACGCCGGCCGAAACCGACGGACGCACGCTCTATTTCGATTGGGTCGAGTACAAAGGCGGCCTCTTCGAAGGGAACCAGATCCTCTGCCAGATCGTGACGGTCCCCGGCCAGACCGTGCTCGCGCATCGCCGCCACAATCTGCTGGAAACGGCAGATGTGGTGGTGTTCGTCAGCGACAGTGCGCCCGGCGCGGTACCGACCACGGCCGCGTATCTGAAGACGATGCAGGAAACGCTCGACGCGCTGCCCGGCCCGCGCGTCGGCGTGATCCTGCAAGCGAACAAACGTGACCGCGCCAACGCGGTGGACCTGTCCACGCTGCGCGACACCGCACCCGGCATCGCGGTCTTGGAGTCGGTCGCGACGACCGGACAAGGCGTGCGCGAAGCGTTCGTCTTCGCGGTGCGATTGGCGCTCGATCGCGTGCGCGAGCTGTTGCGCGACCGCGCTCTCCGCCTCGGTCCGCCCGACGTGCAGAGCAGCGCCGAGCTCCTCGCACAACTCACACGCAACGAATCGCCGGAGCAGTCGGTCGTTGCATCGGCGCTGCAGGAAGTGCTCGCGGAAGTGGCGGCGAAACCGGCCGCGCCGCCCGTGATCGCCACTCCGGAATCCGACGCGCCGTGGCCGCCGGATGCGTCCGTGCCGGCAGGAATGATCTGGCCGCCGATCGACGGCCGCATCGCGCTGCACGAGGCTTCTGCAACTGCGTTCACGCCGCGCGTCCTGCCCGATGGCGACTGGATCGGCGAAGTGCCGGGCTGGCGATTCCATTCGCCGCGTCAGGCCTCGTACACCAACGCCGAAGTCGGACGCCGCGGTCTCGTGGAGTGGGCGCGTCTGCACGCAGGCGGACAACGCTGGCTGTCGTCACCGCGCGTCGTCGTCCTCGCCGCGAGCGGCGAAGGGACGTGGCGTCTGTGGCAGATCGTGAAGAATGAAGAATCGCTGCGCGATGTGCTCACGCGCGAACTGCACGCCGGCTCCGCGCAGGACCTGTTGCGGCGCATGCTCGACGCCGGACGCGTATTGCTCGCCGCCACCGATTCGCTCGGCTTCGTCCCCTGCCGCCTGCCGCTGCGCATCGATACCATCGGCGAATCGCGCGGCGTGCCGCTCTACGTCGGCTTCCTGCCCGATCCATTTCTCCTGCGCCCCCCGCAACCGTTTCAACCGGAACAGCGCCCGTCGCTCTTACGTCGCGAGCTCAGCGCCCTCGCCTCGACCGCATTGCGCGTCTTCCCGCGCGAATCGTTTCCGCCACTGCAGACCGTGCTGCGCGAGAGCGATCCGCCCGCGGTCGTCGGCGCCATTCGCGATGTTCTCCGCGACGCGGGACTCAGCGAAGCGTACGACCTCAGCGCCACAGAAGCCGTGTAGCGCGTGATGGAGAGCGGCAGCGACGCCACCGCTCTCCGGGAGCGAACTCACTTCGACAAATACAGCAGCCCCGGCGTGATCTTGCCGCGGTACATGAACTGCGTCCCGTCGATGCCTGCGCCTTCCGTGGAGAGGTCGAACTCGAGCAGGTACTGCAGGTGATAGGCGCTGTTCGGATCGATGTTCACGACCGCGGATTGCGCCGTATCGACGCGCTTCGTGCGGCGGTCTTTCGTGTCTTTGTACGATCCGTCGATGTAGATGCCGCCGCTTTTGGCGCGGTCCTTGAGGCCATTGTCGCGAGAGTCCGGACTGCTGACCGTCGGACTGAGGAAGACGGACACGACCGCATCGAGTTTTCCCGTGTCTCCGTTCTCGATGTTGTAGTCGAGCAGGAAGGTGTCGCCGCGCTCCCCATTGCGACAGGTTTTCGCGCACTCATTACCTTGCAGTAAGTGCAACTTCACCTGCCGATCCTCGGGAAAATAAATGTTCTTGGCGTTGTACAGATAGATCTGGTTGTACTTGCGAATGCGGCCGCCCTTGAACGGAATGTATTCACCACGACCCTCAAAGAGCACGCCCACCTCGGGAAATCTGGCGTGCGTGTCGATCGTCCAGTCGAACCGGCCGTTCTTCACGTTCCCGGTCGTGCCGCTGTCGTCATTGATCGGCTCATTGCGCTTGCGCCAGCTGCCGCTCGCCATCGCATACGTGCCGCCGGCGCGCTGAATGGCCAGGAAGCTGCCGAACGTAATTTCCTTATTGTCGGCCGTTCTGACGTGCATCACCGCGCTGCCCGGCTCCCGCCACGGCATGATTCCTTTGCCCGGCAGATTCTCCGCGACGGTACAAGGGCCGGGCTTCGCCTCCGGAAGGTAATAGTGATAGACCTTCCACTCCTTCGCGAAATGCACTTCGTCATAGATTGGATTTGCGGCGCGCGACACCCACCAATCGAGCTCGCGATCGCCGCTGCGACTGGTGACGGGCACCACGTAATCGAAACGCGGCGAGATCTTTCCGGGGCTCGCGCCGCACTGAAGGTTGATCGCGCCGTCCCACGCATCGCCCATGCTGATGGTCTGGCCCCACGCGCCTTCGCCATTCCCCAGCAGCGCCGCATTGAGCACATTGGCCCGCGTCAGGAACTCCTCGGCCCGCCCGGTCAGAAAGAACGCGTTCCCACGTGCATCGGCGTACGTCAGCAGCACCCAGTCCAGCCCTTCATTGAAGGCGATGACCTGGTCTTTCGTATATGAGTCGAACGCCTTCTTGAGCTCTTTCGCCGTGATGGGCGGCGCTTCGCACGGCGACCGCAGCTGGCAATCAGACTCCATCACTTTGATGGCCCACAGCTCCATCGCGTAAACCTTTTCCTGACGGGCCCGCGAATCGATGAAGGCGCGCTCCGCGCCCTCATAGAGCGTGTCGAAGCTCTTGTCCGCATTGAAGAACGGTGCGCGGAACTCGTGCTTTTCCTTGTAGTCGTAAAAGGGATAGCGAAGCAGCGCCTGATTGCCGCGGAACGACGTGGTCAGCACCGTGTTGTACAGGCCGAGCTTGTCGTCGAGATTCTTGCTGAGGATCTTTTTGGCCAGCTTGAGCATCGCCGTGCGATTGACGTCTTTCAGGTCGTCATCGAACTGGCGCAGGTACTCCTTCCAGAGCGTCTCGAACTCCGCTTCATTGTTCGTGGCGATCTGCTCGGCGGCGGCCTGTTTGAACAGCCGGTACAGCTCCTTGTGCTGCTGACTGAGATCGAACTGCAGACGGGCCTGCCCTTTCTCGAGCGCGCCGAGGGAAGACTTGATGTCGGAGAGCTGCTTTTCGATGTTCTTCTTCCACTCCTGCTCATCGCGGCCGCTGAAACCTGCCAGCGCGTTGCAAAAGTACTGTTCGGCCACGTCCTTCGTCACCTCTTTGGCGCAGGTGGCGTCGTAGAACTTTCCGGTGAGCGCTTTGGCAACCGCCACGCCGCCCGCGGAGGCGACCGACGAGCCGGCAGACTTGGCCAGCGTGGTCGCAAAACTCTCCGCAGTCGGATCCGCGTACAACGCCGGGAGGGTGAAGAAGACACAGAAAAGCAAAGCCACTGTCCGCGGGAACTGGACGCGCATCTCTCTCTCCTTACTCGACTGCGATGGATGGGAACCTGGGCCGATGGTAGCACGCGATTTCCTCCACAGAACGGCACTGCGGTTGCACAAAAGGATGTGCGAAAGGAGTCGCAAACGATGAGTGGAAAACGAGAACTGATCGAGCCGAACAAGGGAGACAAACGTTTCGTGCGGCGCGACGAGAACGGACGATTTTCCGAGGTGGTGGATGCGGGGAAATCGATGGCGCAGGACCGGAAGCGGCACGCCAAAACGACCTCCAAGCCCGGCTACGGCGACCGCGGCGACCGCAAGAAATAAGACCCTCCCTGCGTTCGCGGACGCTGCACTGCGGTGCGGCGCTTCCGCGAACCACGTTCTCTATCCGCTGCGCCGCGATCCTTCGTGGCGCACTCCCACCAAACGACCTCGACGATGCGCGATTCGCCACGCGTCTCGGTCTCCTTCCGAAGCGCTGCAAAGCCGCGAAATTTCGCGTGATACGATCGCTCGCGAATCGCAGACTTTGGAATGTAGTGCGCAGTCACGAACCGTTGCCTCGACGCAACGGCGAGCAGCTCTGAGGGTGGTGTCGCGCGCCCGGCGTTGAACCCACCCCCCTTCCCCGGCCAGCAACAGGCGCAACAGAGTCAGGCACGATCCGGCGCCGAGCGCGCCAGAGATTCCACGCCATCGGAGGGCACGACCGTGAACCACCCCTTCCCACGCCGGCACTTTGCAGCAACCATCAGCGCGAGACACATTCTGGCGATCGCACTCGCTACGCTGGCTGCCCTCGCGGTGCTGATTCCCTCCGCGCTCGCTGCGCCGCCGCGCGCGACGACCACGTTGGCCGTGCCGCCCATCGCGCCTGGAGCGGCGTACGAGCAGACGAACCTCGCTTCCGACGTCGCGGGCATCGCGCGGATCGTCGATCCGCAGCTCGTCAATCCGTGGGGCCTCACGTATCGCGGCACTAGCCCGTTCTGGACTGCGAACAACGGCAGCAGCAGCTCCTCGGTCCTGCAGGTCGTGCCGGCTACAGACGCGACTACGCTCAGCCCGACGCTGCCGCACGTCGCCATCCCCGGCGGATTGCCGACGGGCATCGTCGGCAACACCACCTCCGATTTTGTGATGGGGTCGGCGCCCGCGAACTTCCTCTTCGCATCGATCACCGGCAACATCACCGGCTGGAACGCCGCGATGGGCGGCGCCGCGCAGATCGCGGTCTCGATGCCGGGACATGTCTGGACGGGTCTCGCCATCGGTTCGAACTCCGGCGGCAATCGCCTCTACGCCGCCGACTTTGCGAACAATCACATCGACGTCTTCAACGGCACGTTCGCGCTCACCACCACCACCGGCGGCTTCATCGACGCCACCATTCCCGTCGGCTACGCGCCGTTCAACATCCAGAATCTCGGCGGCGCGCTGTACGTCACCTACGCCAAGGTCGGCGCCGGCGGCGAGTCGGAGAACGGTCCCGGCAACGGCTACGTGCGTAAGTTCAACACTGACGGCGTGCGCGACCTGACGTTCGCGATCAACAACGGCGTGCTCGATGCGCCATGGGGACTGGCCATCGCGCCGGCATCCTTCGGCATCTTCGGCAACGCGCTGATCGTCGGCAATTTCGCGGACGCAGGTCGTCTCAACGCCTACAACCCCACCACCGGCGCCTTCCTCGGCACGCTCCAGGATGCCGGCGGAAACCCGATTGAAATCGACGAGCTCTGGGCGCTGCAATTCGGCAACGGCGGCAACGCGGGCGATCCGAACGCGCTCTACTTCACCGCCGGCATCGTCGAAGAAACGCATGGCCTCTTCGGCGTGCTGCGGCCGACGACGGCGCAGGTCACTTCGCTGATCCGGTTCACGTCTTCCGACTATGCCGCGCTCGAATCGCAGGGCACGGTCACCATCACTGTGCTCCGCGACGGCGACGTCAGCGGCGCCGCGACCGTCAGGTACGCACCGCTCACCGGCGCCGGTACCGGCTTCGCCGACAGCAGCGACTTCACCCTCGCGCCGAATACGCTCACGTTCGCGCCCGGCGAATCTTTGAAGACGTTCACTGTGGGCATCACCAACGACGCGGTCGCTGAAGGGAACGAGACGCTGCAGCTCGTGCTCAGCAATCCCACCGGCGCGTCGCTCGAGAGTCCCAGCATCGCCACGCTGACGATCCTCGAACCGACGGTGCCCGCCATCGCACCTGGATCGGCGTACGTGCAGACGAACCTCGCTTCGGACGTCGCAGGCATCGCGCAGATCGTCGATCCGCAGCTCGTGAATCCGTGGGGCCTCACGTTCCGCGGCACGAGCCCGTTCTGGACCGCGAATAACGGCAGCAGCAGTTCTTCGCTCCTGCAAGTCGTGCCGGCCACAGATGCCACCACACTCAACCCGACGCTGCCGCACGTCGCCATTCCGGGAGGACTGCCGACCGGCACCGTCGGCAATGCGACCTCCGACTTTGTGATGGGATCGGCGCCGGCGAACTTTCTCTTCGCGTCGATCACCGGCAACCTCACCGGCTGGAACGCCGCGATGGGCGCCGCCGCGCAGATCGCCGTCTCGATGCCCGGCCATGTCTTTACCGGCCTGGCCATCGGCTCGAACTCCGGCGGAAACCGTCTCTACGCCGCCGATTTCGCGAACAATCACATCGACGTCTTCAACGGCACGTTCGCACCCACCACCACCACCGGCGGCTTCATCGACGCCACCATCCCTGCCGGCTATGCGCCGTTCAACATCCAGAATCTCGGCGGCGCGCTGTACGTCACCTACGCCAAGGTCGGCGTGGATGGCGAGTCGGAGAACGGACCCGGCAACGGCTACGTGAGAAAGTTCAATACCGACGGCGTGCGCGACCTGACCTTCGCGATCAACAACGGCGTGCTCGACGCGCCGTGGGGACTCGCCATCGCGCCGGCCTCGTTCGGCATTTTCGGCAACGCGCTGATCGTCGGCAACTTCTCCGACGACGGCCGTCTCCACGCCTACAACCCCACCACCGGCGCCTTCCTCGGCACGCTCCAGGATGCCGGTGGCAACCCGATCGAAATCGACGAGCTCTGGGCGCTGCAGTTCGGCAACGGCGGCAACGGCGGTGACACGAACGCGCTCTACTTCACCGCCGGCATCGTCGAAGAAACGCATGGCCTCTTCGGTGTGCTGCGGCCGACGACGGCGCAGGCCACGTCGCTGATCCGCTTCATCACCGACAACGTCGCCGCGCCCGAAACCGCCGGAAGCATTAACGTCACGGTCATCCGCGAAGGGAACGCCACCGGCATCGCCACGGTGCATTACGCCGCGCTGACCGGCAGCGGCGCCGGCTTCGCCGACAGCAGCGATTTCACGCTCGCGCCGAACACGCTCACCTTCGCATCCGGCGAAGTCGTAAAGACGTTCACCGTCGGCATCACGAACGATGTGGTGGCCGAGGGCGACGAGACGCTGCAACTGGTGCTGAGCAATCCGACGGGCGCGCAGTTGTCGGCGCCGTCCATCGCCACACTGACGATCCTCGACAACGGCACCGGCGTCGCCAACCTGACGATTACGAAGACCGCCCCCTCCTCCGCGTTGCCCAACTCCACGTTCAACTACACGATCACGGTTGCGAATCAAGGTCCGGACGCGGCGACGAACGTCGTCGTCACCGACAACCTGCCGGCGGGGCTGAGCTTCGTCTCCGCGACGCCCTCGCAGGGCAGCTGCACCGGCACCACCGCCATCACATGCTCGCTTGGCACGCTCAACAGCGGCGCGAACGCGACGATCACGCTGACCGTGCATGCGCCGGCCTCCGACGCATCGCTGTCGAACACGGCTTCGGTGACGTCCGCGCAGTCCGATCCGAACATGACGAACAATGCAGCGACGGCGGTCGTGCAAGTGGCCTCACCGGTGCCGGTGCCGACGCTGTCGGAAACGGTTTTGATCCTGATGGCGCTGCTGCTCGCCGCGGTTGCCGCGATGCGACTGACACGCTAACGAGAAACGCGTGGGACGACGAGGGCCTCCGGCGGCCGGGCCACGGGC
>DASSMK010000322.1:0-10608 GCA_035688915.1 Thermoanaerobaculia bacterium | reverse complement strand
ACGCCGCCAGCGTTCATTCTGAGCCAGGATCAAACTCTCCAGTTTTATCTGTTGAATTTGAAGCTCTGGCACCAGTCAAACGACTGATGCATATTCGGATACTACTTTTGTATTTCTGTAGAGTCTCGCACGCCCAGTCTTCCGACCAGAACGCGGACTCAAAGGAATCACGTTTGCCTTTGTTGCTTTCCTATTCAGTTGTCAAGGAACTGACTTCTCGATCGCGTCGGATCGATGCTGAGCGCGACTCGTTCGCTTCGCTCTCACCGTCCATCCGGCATCCCTTCGCTCTTTACTTCCTTGCGCCGGGATCATGTACAACTAACTGCAACCGATTGTTATTTCAACTGCTTACTGCTCTTGCTGCTTGCTTCGCGTCTCGCCTTGCGGCGTCGGGACAGCTGCTAACCGGCGGCCTCTCACGCTTATTTCAACGCCTCGTTTTGCTGTCGAGGCCGCGCCGTTTCGGCACCGGGACTCGCTGCTAACTGCAAAGATCCTGCGCTTATTTCAGCGCCCGCGCGGCTCGTGTTTTTGCGGCTGACTTCGCCGCTCCGGCCCGGCGCGCGGACATCCCATAACCGCTCGCGCTCAGGGACATTCCAAGGCCGCGTAGAAACTTCGCGCCGTATCATGCGCGAGAGAAAATCATGTCTCGCAAGCCCCTCCATGACGAGCGCGCCGCCTCCGATCGCGAAGGCAACGCCCGGCTCCGCTCGCTGCTGCAGAACGTCGCCGCCACCGTCTGGACGATCGACGCCGAGCTCCGTCCCGTCTTCATCGCCGGCGATACCGTGCTCATCACCGGCTACACCATTGATGAGATCGTTCAGACCGAGCACAGCCCTGCCGCATGGATGACAGCCGTTCATCCCGACGACCTCGACCGCGTCATTGCCACGCACGCGGGCATCTTCCGCACCGGCGAGCCATTCGACGTCGAGTACCGCTATCGCCGCAAGGACGGCTCTTGGGCATGGCTGAACGACCGTGCGTCGCATCTCTACACGCGCGACGGCCAGCGCTTCGTCGATGGCGTGACCTACGACGTCACGCAGCGCAAGGTCGAAGAGCAACAGCAGGTCGCCGCCGCGCACTTTGGCCGCCGCGCCGTTCAGGCCGGTGACGTTTTCGCGCTGCTCGAGGACGCCTGCGAGACCGTTCGCACCGCGCTGGGCGCCGAGTCGTGTACCGCGCTCTGGCTCGAGCCTCACGCGCGCGACTTCCAATATGCAGCCGTCGCCGGCGCACCCGTGCCGCTGCCGAGCGCCATCGCGAACGACGCCTCCATCCTGGCCGGCTACGCCTTCCGCAGCGACGCCGGCATCACCTACGACGACCTCCTCACCGAGACGCGCTTCCGCGCACCGATGCTCGTCGCGAACGGCATCCGCAGCGGCATCAGCGCTCCGGTGCGCGGCCGCGCCGTGCGCTACGGCGTCATCAGCGCGCATTTCATGAGCCCGCGCCGCTTCACGAATCGCGAATGCGCGCTGGTCGAGACCATCGCCAATGTCTCCGCCGACGCCATCGAGCGCATCGAAGCCGAGCAGGCGCTGGCGAGCGTCGCCGATCGCTACGCGCAAGTGGTCGAAAGCGCCGATCAAGGCATCTGCGCGCTGCACGACGGCCGCATCGTCTTCGCCAACAGCGCCGTCGCGCGCATGATGGGCTTGTCTGCAGACGTGCTGATGGGCCGCACCTTCGCCACGCTCGCCGCGCCGCGCGAACAGGAGCGACTCGCGGCCTTTGTCGAATCGCCGCACGCCGCGACCGTCGAGAAAATCGAGATCGAGCTCGCGCCCGCCAGCGGGCCGCCGCTCTGGGCCATCGTGACGCGCAGCCGCCTCGCCGGCGACGACACGCTCGTGCTCATCACCGACATCACCGAACGCGTGCGCGTCGAGCAGGACCTCCGCCGCCGCCAGGCGCAGCTCCGCGATGCGCAGGCGCTCGCACATGTCGGCAGCTTCGAAGTCGATCTCAGCACCGGCGCCGTGGAATGGTCCGACGAGCTCTATCGCATCTGCGGCATGGAGCCGCAGAGCCGCACCATCGATCTCGCATTCGTGCAGAGTCTCACGCCGCCGGAACGCGACGGCTTCGGCGACGGCATGAAGGCGCTCGCCGCCGGCGGCAGCATCGATGTCGTGCATCCGTATCTCCGCGTCGACGGCACGCGCCGCACGCTGCACACCCGCGCGCAAGGCATCATCGACGCGCAAACGGGCCGCAGGCGAATCATCGGCACGATGCAGGACGTGACGGCGGAGCTCGACGCGCAGGCCGCCATCGCCGAGCGCGAAGCGCGTTTGCAGCTCATCGTCTCGCGCCTGCCCGTCATCATCTGGTCGACCGACGCCAGCCTGCACATCCAATCGATGGTCGGCGCCGGCTTCAGCGCCATCGACGAAGAACGCGCCGAGCTCCTCGGCCTCACCGTTCCTGACCTCATCGGCGCACCGCCGACCGGCGTCTCGCTCAATGCCGCGTTGCAGGGCGAGACCGTCTCGTACGACACGTGGCACGGCACGCGCGAGCTGCGCGTGCACATCGAACCGCTTCGCGACACGCTGGGCACCATCACCGGCACGGTCGGCATCGCGTTCGATCGCACCGAGCAGCTGAGCACCGAGCGCGTGCTGAGCCACATCGCCTACCGCGCCATCTCCAAAATCGCCGACGACTTCTTTCGCGGCGCCGTCCTCGGCCTCGCCGAAGTGCTGCGCGTCGACTGCGCCTTCATCGCGCGCGTCGGCGACAACAACATTCTGCACACCGTGGCGGTCGCGCGCGACGGCGGCATCGCGCCGAACTTCAGCTACAGCATCACCGGCACGCCGTGCGAGCAGGTCATGGCCGGACGGCCGTGCTGGATCGGCGAGCATGTGCGCACGCTCTATCCCGACGATCCGTTGCTCCAGGGGCTCGACGCCGCGAGCTATGCCGGCCTGCCGATCTTCGGGCCGGACGGCACACCTGTCGGACTCGTCACCGTGATCAGCCGCGAGCCGTTGCCGCGGAATGCGGCGGCGGAGGCGGCGTTGCAGGTGTATGCGGACCGGGCGGCGGTGGAGCTCTCGCGGCTGCAGTACGAGCACTCGCTCGTCGACGAAAAAGAGTACGTCGAGAACCTCATCGACACCGCGAACGTCGTCATCATCGAAGTGGACGCGGAAGGACGCATCCGCCTCGTCAACCGCGCGTTCGAACAGCTCACCGGCATTCTGCGCAACGCCGTCGAAGGCGAGCAGTTGCTCGACATCATCACCGACGCCAGCCCCACGCGGCACCTCATCACCAGCGGTCCGCATGAGATGGAAGCGAGCCTGCGCGGAGTCGATGGCGAGCCTCGCCTGCTCCGCTTGCGTGCGAATGACGTGCGCCGCGCGGGCCGCGCCGTCGGCACGATCCTGTTCGGCATCGACATCACCGAAGAGCGCCGCGCCGAGCAATCGCAGCGGCGGATGCAGGAGCAGATCGCGCATGCGGCGGAAGAGTGGCGGCACACGTTCGACTCCGTGCTCACGCCGATCATCGTGGTGGACGCCGAGCAGCGCGTGGCGCGGATGAATCGTGCGGCGCGCGACCTCACGCACCAGAGCTACCGCAACGTCATCGGCGAGCGGCTCCAGAACCTCGGCGACGGCGAGCCGTTCGTCACCGCCACGCGGTTGCTCGCGAATTCGGCCGGCTTGCGCGACGCGATCAACACGGCGGAAGCGCACGACGATCGCGGACGGACGTGGGCTGTCAACGCGATGGCCATCGCTTCGCCCGAATCGACGCGCTGGTCGATCCTCGTGCTGTACGACATCACGCGCATCGTCGCGTTGCAGGAATCGGTGCGGCTCAGCGAGCAGATGTCGGCGATGGGCCAGCTCGTGGCGGGCGTCGCGCACGAGGTGCGCAATCCGCTGTTCGGCATCTCCGCGGCGCTCGACGCATTCGAAGAGGAGTTTGGCAGCACCGGCGATTTTCGCGAATACCTGGAGCGGCTGCGCACCGACGCCGAACGGCTCCAGCGCCTCATGAACGAGCTGCTCGAATACGGCCGTCCCGCTGCGCTGCAACTCGCGCCGCATCCGTTCAAGGAAGTGCTGGAACGCTCGGTGCGCGCGTGCGATCCGGTGGCGCGACAGCGCGGCGTGTCATTGCAAATTTCGACGGGACCTCTCGGCACAGTCGTCATCGATCGCGACCGGCTCGTGCAGGTCTTCAAGAACATCGTCGAAAACGCGATCGCCTTCACCGCGCCGAAAAGCACCGTCAGCATCGAGGCCGTGCACGACGTGCATGAAATCGTCGCCACCGTGCGCGACCAGGGTCCCGGCTTTCGCGAAGACGATCTGCCGCACGTCTTCACTCCATTCTTCACGCGCCGCCGCGGCGGCACCGGCCTCGGCCTCGCCATCGCGCGGCGCATCGTCGACGATCATGGCGGCAGCATCGCCGTGAGCAACGCTGCGGGCGGCGGCGCGGTCGTCGAGATTCGGATCCCGAACGTTCCGTCCATGCGAGCACAGAATGTTGCGCAATAAGGTTCTGCTGGTCGATGACGATGCCGGTCCGCGCTTCGGCGTGCGGCGGTTCCTGAAGTCGCGCGGCTTCGACGTCGAAGAAGCCGACGATTGCGCGACCGCGAAGACGCTCTTCCGCTCGTTCGGTCCCGACGTCACGGTGCTCGACTTCCGGCTGCCCGACGGCACCGCGCTCGATCTCATCCCCTTCTTTCGCTCCGTCAACAACTCGCCCGTCATCGTGCTCACCGCATACGCGACGATCGACACGGCCGTCGAAGCGGTGAAGCTCGGCGCGGAGCAGTTCCTCACCAAGCCTGTGGAACTGGAGACGCTCGTCGTGCTCATCGAGCGGCTCGTCGAGAACGCGCGCAACCGGCAGCAAAGCCTGGCCGGTGCGAAACAGGGCGAGCGTCAGGACCGGCACGATCCGTTTCTCGGCAATGCACCGGCCATTCGCGAGCTGCGCGAAAAAACCGAAGCCGTGTTGCGCACCGACAGCCCCGTGTTGATTCAGGGCGAGACCGGCACGGGCAAGACCGTGCTGGCGCGGTGGATCCATCGCAACGGCCGGCGCGCCGAGGAATCGTTCGTCGATCTGAATTGCGCCGGCATCTCGCGCGAGTTTCTGGAGACGGAGCTGTTCGGTCACGAGAAAGGGGCATTCACCGGCGCGACCGGCGTGAAGCAGGGACTGCTCGAAGTCGCGGATCGCGGCACCGTCTTCCTCGACGAGATCGGCGACATGGATCCGCAAGTCCAGGCCAGCCTACTCAAAGTCCTCGAAGAGAAACGCTTCCGCCGCCTCGGCGACGTGCGCGACCGCACCGTCGACATTCGCCTCATCGCCGCGACGCACCACGATCTCCGCCAGCTCGCCGGCGACCGGCGATTTCGTCAAGATCTTTACTATCGCATCAGCGCGCTCGAACTGCGCGTGCCGCCGTTGCGCGAACGCCGCGGCGACATCGTGGCCATCGCGCAGACGATCGTGGCCTCCCTCGCGCGCGACCTCGGCCAGCCGGTCGTGCGCATCGGCGACGACGCGGCCGCCGCGCTGCAGCGCTACTCGTGGCCCGGCAACATCCGCGAGCTGCGCAACGTGCTCGAACGCGCGCTGCTCCGCACGCACGGCGACGTGCTCGACGCGCGCGCCATCGACTTTCCTTCTCCTTCCGTCAGCGACGCGTCATCGTCGTCGCACGTGCAGCGCAGCGGCACGTTGGAAGACGTCGAGCGCGAGTACATCGAGCAGGTTTTGCGCGAAGAAAACGCCGCCATCGACCGCGTCGCCGTCCGCCTCGGCATCTCCCGCAGCGCCGTCTACTACAAGGCGCGCAAATACGGGATCGACGTTTCTAAAACTAGAAATTGAGTCTCGAAATTAGAACAAACCCGCCCGCGGTGAACGCCTACAATTTCGCGCATCACACTTTGAATTCAATGAATTAGCGTCAGTGGCACAGTGGCAGCGCGGTTGCTCTAGGGGCCGCCGTGGCTACTCGTCTCCTGATCGTCGATGACGAAGAAACAATCCGCTTCGCGGTGAAGCGCTACTTCACGCGCATCGGCTTCGAAGTCGATTGCGCGCGCGAGCTCGAAGAAGCGGAAGCGCTCGCGACTCACATCAACTACGGCGTCGTCATCGCCGATCTCTCCCTCACCGACAGCGGCAGCACGGAAGGTCTGGAGATCGTCCGCTTCATGCGCCGCCTGTCGCCGCAAACGCGCGTGATCATGCTTTCCGCGCACGGCTCGCCGAGCGTGGAAGCCGAAGCGTACAAGCGCGGCGCCGACGCGTTCGTGCACAAACCGCAGCGTCTGCAGCAGCTCGCGGAGATCGTCCATCGGCTGAGCCCACGCACATGACCGCACCGCTCATTCTCGACGAGCTGCGGCAGCCCGGTGCGCTGCGCCTCGAATTCCAGCCGATCTTCCGCTTCGAAGGCGAAGCGCGCTCGGTCTACGCATTCGAAGCGCTGACGCGCGGCCCGCGCGCAACGAGCATGGAGCGCCCCGACGTCCTCTTCGAATACGCACGCCGCAAAGGCGAAGAGTCGCAGATGGATCTGCTCTGCATCGGACTCGCGCTGCGCGAAGCGGCGAAGCTGCCGGACGCGCCGCGCATCTCCATGAACATCCACGGCTCCACGCTCAGCGGCGTTCCGGGCTTCGCCGAGCTGCTGCTCGAAGACGCCGCAGCCGCCGGGCTCGCGCCGAACCGCTTGATGCTCGAGATCGTCGAGCACCGCTCCGCGTGGGATCTCAAGGCCATGCGCAGAACGCTCGACCAGCTAGCGCGCGCCGGTGTGCTCATCGCGCTCGACGACCTCGGCGTCGGCGCGTCGAACTACCACATGCTCATCGACTGCCGCCCCGATCATCTGAAGATCGATCGCTACATCGTGGCCGGCTGCAGCCGCGATCGATATCGCGTGGCCGTGCTGCGCTCCATCGTCACGCTCGGCCACGAATCGGAAGCCACGCCGATCGCCGAAGGCGTCGAGGACGAAGACGACATGGACGTCCTCCGCTCCCTCGGCATCGACTGCGTGCAGGGCTGGCTCTACGCGCCGAGCCTTCCGGCCGAGCAGTACGTCAACAGCCCACTCCTCAGCCAATCCTTCCAACGTGAAAAGGTGATTCGATGAAAAGAAAAGTATTGCTGGTCGACGACTCCACGACAGTTCTGATGATGGAGAAGATGATCCTGGCCAAGGGTCCCTTCGAAGTCGTCACCGCGCGCGACGGCGTCGAAGCCATCACCAAAGCGCGCGCCGAACAACCCGACATCATCCTGCTCGACGTGATGATGCCGAACCTCGACGGCCTCTCCGCGTGCGCCACCATCCGCACCGACGAAGCCACCGCGCACATCCCCATCATCATGGTCACGACGCGCGGCGAAGAGCAAAACATCGAGACCGCCTTCCGCAACGGCTGCACGGACTACGTGACCAAGCCGATCAACGGCCTCGAGCTCCTCACCAAGCTGCAGAACATCCTCGGCGTCCCCGCCGCGTAGCTATCCCGGAGAACCAAATCATGAAACGCACTGAAGGACAGCGCCCCTGGATTGAAAAGGTGGCCAACGACAACCACGCATACATGCAGTCGCTGCTCGAAGAGAACCAGCGCCTGACGCAGCTCGTCGCCGAGATGATGCGCGAGGAGTCGCTGCTCAAAGAGCGCCTCGCGGCAATCGAGACGGAGCGGCAGGCGTATTCGCACCGCTACGTGGAAGTCGAGCAGCAGAACACGAATCTCGCCAATCTCTACGTGGCCACGTATCAGCTGCACGGCACGCTCAATCGTGAAGCGGTGCTGGCGGCGATCAAAGAGATCGTCATCAATCTGATTGGCTCCGAGGAACTGGCGGTGTGGGAGCTGGATGAGAGGACGGGATCGCTGCAGCTCGTCGATTCGTTCGGCATCGATGAAGTGCTGTGGGATCGCGTCGGCGTCGGCATGGGCGTCATCGGCGGCGCGGCGCAGCACGGCGCGCGTTTCGTGCGCGGCGAGAGCAACACCGCGCCGTCCGGCGGCGAGCGCGCGCTCACCGCGGCCATTCCGCTCAAGCTCGACGAGCGTGTCGTCGGCGTGATCGGTATCTTCTCGCTCCTGCCGCAGAAGGCGGGATTGGAAGCGGTCGATTACGAGCTCTTCGACGTTCTCACTTCGCATGCCGCGAGTGCGCTGTTCTGCACGCGCGAATCCGTCTCGGCGGCGCTGGCCGGTTGATGAGCAGTCGCTGGAACGGGTCGCAACTCCTCGCTCCGGAAGCGGGCGGACTGGCACCGGCGGAGACGCCGCGGCACATGGTGTATCTCTATCCGGGGCAGGTCTTCGCATCCGCGCAGCCCACGCGCGTCACGACCATTCTCGGCTCGTGCATCGCCGTCTGCCTGTATGACGCCGGGCGCCGCGTGGGAGGTATGAACCACTTCATGCTGCCGCACTTTGCGGGCAACGGCGTGGCGTCCGCGCGCTTCGGCAACATCGCCATGAGCGAGCTCTTTGCGAAGCTCACCGCCGCGGGCGCGCGCATCCCGTTTCTGCAGGCGCGTCTCTTCGGCGGCAGCTCGATGTTCGGCATCGTCTCTCCCGATCATCTCGGCACCAAGAACGAAGAGCTGGCGCGCGAGAGCCTCGCCGCGCGCGGCATTCCCATCCTCGAAAGCAACACCGGCGGTCCGCGTGGCCGGAAGCTCGTCTTCCACACCGACGAAGGAAAAGCATGGCTGACTTCGATCTGAATCTCGACGAGCTGCGCGCCGTCTTCGCCGTCGAAGCGACGGAGAACATCGATGCGCTGGAGCGCGGACTGCTCGCGTTGGAATCGGAGCCCGAGCAGCCCGACGTGCGGCATGAGCTGCTGCGCGTGACGCATACGCTGAAAGGCAACGCCTCGTGCGTCGGCCTGCAGGCCATCACCACGTTCGCGCATGTTTACGAAGAGCTGCTCGAGCGCGTCGACGAGCGGAGCATCGAAATCGACGGCACGCTGATCACACAGCTGCTGGCCGGCGTGGACGTGCTGCGCCGCCTGCTCGAGAACAGCAGCGACGACAACCTCACCGAGGAAGATCGGGAGATTGCGGCGCGGATCGCGGCCTATTGTGGGAGCGAAGTGACGGCGGCGCCGGTGCTCGCGCGTGCGGCGGAAGCGTCGACGGCGCGACCGGCGGGCTTTCGCTCGCTGCGCGTCGCCGAAGAGAAATTGAATCGCATGCTGAATCTCGTCAGCGAGATGACGATCAGCCGCGGCCGCGTGCGCGAGATGCTCAGCAATCGCGCGCAGATCGATGTGGAATCGCTCGTCGAGATCGAGCGGCAGATCGATCTGCAGCAGGCGGAGCTGCAGGAGCTGATCATGCGGGCGCGCATGGTGCCGGTGGGGCCGCTCTTCCGGCAGTACGCGCGCGTCGTGCGCGACGTCGCGGCGACTCACGGCAAGAACGCGCGGCTGGTGACGATCGGCGAAGACGTGGAGCTCGACACCACCGCCGTCGAAGCGCTGCGCGATCCGCTCACGCACATGATCCGCAACGCCATCGATCACGGCATCGAGCCGTCGCCCGCGCGCGTCGCCTCCGGCAAGCCGCCGGTCGCGCAGATCACGCTCGAAGCGCGGCACGAAGCGGGAAGCATCATCATCATCGTCTCGGACGACGGCGCCGGACTGAATCGCGCGCACATCGCCGAACGTGCACGCACGTTGGGCCACGATCCCGATCGCCTCAGCGACGCCGAGTTGTGGCGCCTCATCTTCGAGCCCGGCTTCTCCACCGCCGAAAACGTGACCGATCTCTCCGGCCGCGGCGTCGGCATGGACGTCGTGCGCCGCTCCATCGAAGCGCTGCGCGGCTCCATCGCCATCGACACGCGCGAAGGCGAGCGCACCACATTCACCATCCGCCTGCCGCTCACGCTCGCCGTCATCGAAGGCTTCGGCGTGCAGGTGGGCAGCGAGACCTTCATCGTGCCGATGGAGAACGTGCTGGAGTGCCTCGAGCTGAAGAGCGCGAGCGCGGAATCGCACGACGGCGCGACGGGCGTGATTCTGCTGCGCGATGAAGTCGTCCCCTACATCCGCCTTCGCTCGCTCTTCGCCATCGAAGGCACGCCCGGCGCGCGCGAGAACGTCCTCATCGTCTCGATGAGCGGCCGCCACAACGGCATGAAGGCAGGCCTGGTCGTCGATCAGTTGAACGGCGCCGGCCAGGCCGTGATCAAGCCGCTCGGCAAATGGTTCAGCGACGTTCCGGGCATCGCCGGCTCGTCGATTCTCGGCACCGGCCGCGTCGCGCTGATCCTCGACACCACCACGATTTTGAATCAGGTCGCCGCGCAGGCTGCGGCCGCGAATGCATAGGAGAAATACATGAGCTTCAACATCCGCCGGCGTCTCGTAGCCGGCTTCTTCACCATCGTGGTGGTCGGCACCGCCGTCTCGATCGCGGTGCTCCAGCTTCTCACCGCCAGCATCCACCAGCTCGAAGACGTGGTCACGAGCTCGGACACCATCAAACAAAAAGGCGGAGAGCTCCGCTTCGACATGATGACCATGAGCGACGCCATGCGCGGC
>DASSMK010000321.1:0-4874 GCA_035688915.1 Thermoanaerobaculia bacterium | reverse complement strand
TACCAGACTGCGCTACACCCCGAACCGGTACCCGGCGGCGATCCCAACAGGACCATTGGCGATCTTAATCCGGCAGCGCCACGTGCGGCTATACCGCGTGCGCCTGCGGCGCGTCGTCGAGCCGGTGCGGCGGCAGCGCTGCCATCCACTTCGCGCACTCCGGCTGCTCGAGCTCGAACTCGAACATCGAGCCGTGCACGCGCAGCCGCATCACGCGGCAACCTTTCGGCACGGTGCGGCCGGTGGCCAGCTCACCCGAGTACTCGACTTCGTCGATCCGGTCGAGATCGAACGACGCTTCCAGGTCCGAATTTTCGTAGAGGATGGCCGTGTCGGTGAGCGTCAGCGCCACCGGCATCGTCTCGCGCCCTTCGACGTAATAGGCACGCGTGACGAGCTTCGCGCCCGGCTGCCGCTTCTTCATCACCTCGCCCAGATAATCCGAGCGGCGCATCTTCAGAAAGACGACAGTCAGACCGGCCAGAACCAGAAGGCCGACGATCGTGATGATGCTGAGAGAGTCCATAAACGTCCCCCCGTCGCGTTCAATTGTTTGTTCAATACGAAAATAACGCCGAACCGTTCAAAAAAGCACGAAATCATTTCAATTCGTCAGGCAGACGCAGCCTTGCGCGCGGGATGACAGGTGAGACGTGTTCGATAGAATGAGCGCAATGACGCCCGACAAGCGAAAAGTGCGCAACGAACACTCATCGGGCGGCGCGGTCATCAGCCAGCGTGACGGCGCGCTGCACGTCGCGCTCATCGCCACGCGCCACAAGACGCGCTGGGGATTGCCGAAAGGCGCAGTGTCGGAAGGCGAGACGTCGGAGCAGGCGGCGCTGCGCGAAGTGCTCGAGGAGACGGGCCTCGAAGCGCGCATCGTGAAGCTGCTCGACACGATCGAATACTTTTTCCGCGCCGGCGACACGCTGATCCGCAAGCGCGTCGATTTCTACCTCATGGAGTATGTGGGCGGCGTGCTCACGCCGCAGCTCAGCGAGGTGGACGACGTCGCGTGGTTCGAGCTTTCGCAGGCGATTGAGCGCGCGAGCTTCGACTCGGAGCGGAAGCTGCTCGAGCAGGCGTTGCAGGAGCTCGACGCTTCGAAGGCGTCGTAGCCGCGGCCTTTTTCGCGGGAGCTTTCTTCGCAGCCGCTTCCGTCGCGGTCGCTTTTTTCGCCGTTGTCTTCTTCGGCGCGGCTTTTTTCGCGCTGGCCTTCTTCGCCGGCGCCTTCGCGCGATCGCGCGACAATCGCTCCGCCAGCGTGACCGGCTTCTTCGAAGACGCCTGCCGGTTGCTCTGCCAGATGTTCTCCGGATTCACTTCTTCGACCGTGCGATTCGAAACGACGGAGCGCGGCGCGACCGTAGTCACATCCACCGCTTCGTTCGCGAATTCATCGCGATGCTTGAGCAGCAGCCACTCGTTCCCTTTGTCCGACTTTTGCCGTCCGCCGATCTTCACCAGCGCCCACTCGCCGAACATCTTCTTGCCGTACATCCGAAAGGTCAGCTTGCCGGAGCGCAGCGCTTTCACCGGATCGTCGCCCGGCTCGATGAACTCCCACGTTCCCTCGTCCCAGATGATCACGTTGCCCGCGCCGTAGTTCCCTTGCGGGATGACGCCCTCGAACGACGCGTAGTCGTACGGATGATCCTCGGTCATCATGGCCAGCCGCTTCGTGGAAGGATCGTACGAAGGCCCTTTCGGCACGGCCCACGACTTCAGCACCCCTTCCATCTCCAAGCGAAAGTCGTAATGAAGATGCGAAGCCTGATGCTTCTGGATGACGAAGATGGGCAGCTTGCCGCGCTTCGGCTTCCCGCCCGCGGGCTCCGGCGTATCGCCAAAGTCGCGCATCTGCCGGTACTTTTTGAGCAAGTCGGACATGGTGAGGCTCACAGGCTCATAGGCTCAGAGTAGATTTCTAGGCACACTCGTTCGTGATTGGCAGTGACGGTGTTCGTGCTCCTGCGTCGTGTGTCGGAACATTGTCGAGGCTCATAGGCTCACAGGCTCAGAGTAGATTTCTAGGCGTGCTTGGCAGTCACCTGTTCGTGGCTCCTGCGTCGTGTAACGGGCAAAGCTCGCGCCGGATCTTCTTTCCGCCGTGTGGCTCTCGGCAAACCGCAGCCGAGCGCGCACCGTTCTCTCCCCCGTCGTCGCCCTCGGCAAACCGCAGCCCAGAAATCCACTCTGAGCCTATGAGCCTATGAGCCTCTGAGCCTACCCCCGGGGTTCCCCGGTCCGGCCGCTCCGCGTCCGTCCCCCGCGCGAAGTACCTTTCTTTCCTGCGATTTGGCACAATGGCGGCTTCGTTCTTGCACCAGACGCGACCGGCTTTCAGTTTATGTCTCCATCGATAAGGCGAATGTTGTGGGGGGCCTTCGTCGGCCTCGCGCTGCTGGTTGTGGCCGGCGTCGCCATGACTATCGCCATCCTGCAGATGGAGAAACGGCAGGAGTACCACATCGTGCAGGAGTCGCGTCCTCTCCTCGACGCGGTCCGCCTCATGGATGAATCGCTCGCCACGATTCTCTCCTCCTCCCGCGGCTATCTCCTCGGCGGCCAGACGCAGTTTCTGCAGCAGTACGGCGACGCCGCGCGCAACTTCGAAAAGGCCGCCGCGCTGGCCGACGATCTCGCCTCCGACGACGCCGACGACAAGACCATCGCCAGCTTCAGCGAGCATTACCGCCGCATCAAAGCGCTCACCGACAAGCAGATCGAGTTGTACGACGCAGGCAAGAGCGCCGACTCGATGAAAGCGATGCTGCAGGCCGCAGAGCTGCGCCGCGGCGCGCCGGATTACGCAGGCCTCATCGCCGATCAACACCGCAGCTCGCAAGGCGAATCGCTCGAACGCGTCGCGGGTGCGCGCCAGTGGGTGATGCTGCTGATGGTCATCGCCGGCCTGGCCATCATCGTCGCCGGCGGACTGGCCATCTCCCGCATCGAACATCTTCTCAGCGAATCGATCGCGCGGCAGGTGCGCCGCACCGAAGCGATGATCGCCGGCATGTCGGACGGCGTGATGCTCGTCGACGGCGAAGGCAAAACCGTCTTCATCAATCCCGCCGGCCAGCGCCTCCTCGGCCGCAGCGACATCGGCATCGCCATCTTCCAGCAAGCCGAACGCTATCGCCTGCGCGATGAACATGGCCGTGTCCTCAATCCGCAGGAGCTTCCCGCCGCGCAGGCGCTTTCCACCGGACGTTCCGTGCAGGACGTGACCGTGCTGATCGCGCGCGAAGATGGACGCGTCGCGGTCTCGATGAGCGCGACGCCGCTGCAGGAAGACGGCCGCACCTCCGGCGTCATCGTCACGTTTCGCGACATCACCGAACGCCGCGCACTCGAAGAAGAAATGCAGCTGCAGGCCGAGCGCGCGCAGATCCTCGCCGACGCCGGCGCGTTCTTCTCGTCGAACATCGATCCCGCGTGGGTCACGCAGGCCATCGCCGAGCGCACTGCCGAAGTCCTCGGCGACTGGGCCGCGGTCATTCTTCGCTCTCCCGATTCGAAAGAGCTGCGCGTCGCCTCGATCTATCACCGCGACATGGCGTCGCTCGGTTTGGCCTGGTCGTACATCTATCGCCAGCCGCTGATCATCGGCGAAGGGATCATCGGGCAGGTCGTCTCGACATCCTTCCCGTCACTCACCACCAACGTGCGCGCGATGCACGACGCGAGTGACACCGGCACGTATCACACCGCGCCGATGAAGCTCGCTTCGCTGCTGATCCTGCCGCTGCGCACGCGCCGCGAAACGCTCGGCGCGTTGATCATCGCCGCGAACGATCCCGATCGCGCCATGGCGGACGACAAGCTGCCGCTCGCCGAAGTGCTCGCGGAGCGCGCCGCACTGGCCATCGAAAACGCGAAGCTCTACACGGAGCAGGTCGACGCGCGCCGCAAGGTGGAAGACCTCTCGCGCCTCAAAGACGAATTCCTCTCCATCGCGTCGCACGAACTGCGCACGCCGGTCACTTCGATCAAGGGCTACACGCAGCTCGCGAAGATGCTGATCAAGGAAGGGGACCTCAATACATCCGAGGAGTATCTGGATATTGCTTTGGACCAGATTGATCGGATGTCGCGGCTCATCCTCGAGCTGCTCGACGTGTCGCGCATTGAAACAGGACGGCTGGAGATTCGCCGCGAAGCGATTCATTGGGCGAACTTCGTGCGCGACGTCGTGCATCGCCACCACACCGCGGTCAGCGACCGCCGCTTCCATCTCAACGTGCCGGCGGACGACAAGACAATCGTCGGCGATCGCGATCGGCTGGAGCAGGTGCTCGGCAACCTGCTCGAGAACGCAGTGAAGTATTCGCCGGACGGCAGCGAGATCTTCGTGAACGTCGAAGATCGAAACGATTCGCTCGTGACGTCTGTCTCGGATCGCGGCATCGGCATTCCGACGGACGAGCTGGCGCAGGTCTTCGAGCGCTTCCATCGCGGCCGCCAGGTCTCGTCGACCAACTACGGCGGTCTCGGACTCGGCCTCTACATCACCAAGCAGATCGTCGAGCGCCACGGCGGCAGCATCTGGGTCGACAGCAAAGAAGGCGCGGGCACGACGTTCTTCTTCTCGCTGCCTGCCGACGTCACCGCTTCGAGCGGCACCACCTCACCAGCGCAAGTCGCGTCGCGTACGTAGACTCTGCTGATGCTCACTCTTCTGGCCGCGGTGGCGCTACTCACAGGAAGCGCCGCGCCGCACGCGCCGATCGTGCGCGAATCGCTGACCGGCACGCACGTGCAGGTGCGCGAGTTGATCGACGGCGTGCCGGTGCTCGGCAGCGAACGGTGGGAGAACAGCGATGCCGTTGGAGCGGCGGGGCTTGCCCCGCCGAACGAGCACCCGG
>DASSMK010000320.1:0-40657 GCA_035688915.1 Thermoanaerobaculia bacterium | reverse complement strand
ATCATCCCGTACCGCGGCTCCTGGGTGGAGTTCGAGTACGACCAGAAGAACATCCTCTACGTCCGCATCGACCGCAAGCGCAAGTTCCTCGGCTCGGTCTTCCTCCGCGCCCTCGGCCTCACCACTGACGAAGAGATCCTTCGCCAGTTCTACACGCCGATCCGCGTGCGCGTGAACGACAGCGGCGCAGAGCTCACCTTCGATCGCCGCGTCCTCGATCAGGAAGAAGCGAAGGAGCGCCACTCCATCCGCGGCCGCCGCGCCGTGCGCACCGTCTTCGGCGGTGTGAAGCTCGACCAGAAGATGGCCGACGCGCTGACGAAGAACAACGAAGCGTCGGTGAAGGTCGACTTCGCCGCGCTCGACAAGGCCGCCTTCCTCGGCGACGTCGTCGACACGAACACCGGCGAAGTGCTCTTCGAAGCAGGCGAGAACGTTCCGGCCGATTGGGCGGAAGTCGTTCGCGGCCACGGCGTCGGAGAGATCGAAGTGATCTTCCCGGAGTGGGATCTCGTCTCCGACATCCTGCTCAACACCGTCCGCAAGGACACCTCGAAATCGTTCGAAGCGGCGATCATCGAAATCTACCGCCGCATGCGCCCGGGCGATCCTCCGACCCTCGAGTCGGCCAAGGCTCTGTTCGAAGGCATGTTCTTCGACGCGCGCAAGTACGACTTCTCGCGCGTGGGCCGCTTCAAGTTCAACATCAAGCTCGATCTCGATTCGCCGGTCACGCAGAAGACGATGACGCCGGACGACTTCTATGTCGTCATCAACTACCTGCTCCGCCTCCGCAAGGACGTCGGCCGCGTGGACGACATCGATAACCTCGGCAACCGCCGCGTCCGCGCGGTCGGTGAGCTGCTCGAGAACCAGTTCCGCATCGGCCTCGTGCGCATGGAGCGCGCGATCAAAGAGAAGATGTCGGTTCACCAGGACATCGACTCGGCGATGCCGCACGATCTGATCAACTCCAAACCGGTCATCGCGGCCATCAAGGAGTTCTTCGGTTCGTCGCAGCTCTCGCAGTTCATGGACCAGACGAACCCCCTCTCCGAAGTCACGCACAAGCGCCGCCTCTCCGCCCTCGGGCCGGGTGGTCTTTCGCGCGAGCGCGCCGGCTTCGAAGTGCGCGACGTCCATCCGACACACTACGGCCGCATCTGCCCGATCGAGACGCCGGAAGGTCCGAACATCGGCCTCATCTCGTCGCTCGCGTGCTACGCGCGCATCAACGAGTACGGCTTCATCGAGAGCCCGTACAAGAAGGTCGAAGGCGGCCGCGTTCTCGATCACTACCGCGTGGTCAAGGCTGGCGACACGAGCTTCACGCTCGGCCAGATCGTCGAGAAGCGCGACCTGCAGAAGGAAAACAACCGCGTCGCGAAAGAAAACGCAGCGCTGGCCGGCAAAGGCGGCAAGAAGCAGCTCCTGCAGCCTGCCGAAGCCGAGCCGTACGCGTTCTACCTCTCCGCGTGGGATGAAGAGCGCTACACCATCGCGCAGGCGAACGTGATCATGGACGATGACGGCAATCTCGTTCACGACCGCGTCATCGCGCGTCAGTCGGGCGACTTCGTCTCGATCGAGAAGGAGAAGGTCGACTACATCGACGTCTCGCCGAAGCAGCTCGTCTCGGTCGCCGCTTCGCTCGTCCCGTTCCTCGAGAACGACGACGCGAACCGCGCACTGATGGGCGCCAACATGCAGCGCCAGTCCGTTCCTCTTCTCCGCACCGAGTCGCCGCTCGTCGGCACCGGCATGGAGAACGTGGTGGCGCGTGACTCCGGCGCGGTCGTGCTCTGCAAGCGCGGCGGCGTGGTCGACCTCGTCGATTCGAACCGCATCATCGTTCGCGTCGAGGCGGAAGATCAGGAGACCGGCGAAACGAAGGAATTCGGCGCCGACATCTATCAGCTCATCAAGTTCAAGCGCTCGAACCAGAACACCTGCATCGCGCAGAAGCCGATCGTTCGCGAAGGCCAGCGCGTGCGCAAGGGTCAGGTTCTCGCTGACGGCCCCTGCACCGACGCCGGCGAGCTCGCGCTCGGCCGCAACGTGCTCGTGGCCTTCATGCCGTGGCGCGGCAACAACTTCGAGGACGCCATTCTGGTGTCCGAGAAGCTGGTCAAAGACGATTACTACACCTCGATCCACATCGAAGAGTTCGAGATCGAAGCTCGCGACACGAAGCTCGGACCTGAAGAAATTACTCGCGACATTCCGAACGTCTCGGAGTCTGCGCTGCGCGACCTCGACGAGAGCGGCATCATCCGCATCGGCGCCACGGTCAAGCAGGGCGACATCCTCGTCGGCAAGGTCACGCCGAAGGGCGAAACGCAGCTCACTCCGGAAGAGAAGCTGCTCCGCGCCATCTTCGGTGAGAAGGCCGGCGACGTTCGCGACGCTTCGCTGAAGACGCCTCCGGGCATCGAAGGCACCGTCGTCGACGTGAAGATCTTCTCGCGCAAGGGTGTCGACAAGGACATGCGCGCGAAGTCGATCGAAGAGGGCGAGATCGAGCGGATGAACCGGAACATCCAGGATGAGATCCGGATCATCACCGACGCCCGCAACAAGAAGATCTCCGAAGTGCTCGGCGACAAGAAGCTGCAGCGCGACGTGGTCGACTTCAAGACCGGCGATGTGCTCGTCCGCAAGGGTGAGACGCCGGACCGCGACGTCGTGAACCGCCTCTCGCGCCGCGAGCTCCTCGCGCTGCCGGTGGAAGAAGAGACGCGCGAAACGATCCGTATGTTCGTCGAGCGCGCCGAGAACCGCATCCGCGTTCTGGAGCAGAAAGCCGAAGAGCGCCGCGAAGACCTGCAGAAGGGTGACGAGCTTCCCCCGGGCGTCATCAAGATGATCAAGGTCTACGTCGCCATGAAGCGCAAGCTGAGTGTCGGCGACAAGATGGCCGGCCGCCACGGCAACAAGGGTGTCATCTCGCGCATCCTGCCCGAGGAAGACATGCCGTACATGCCGGACGGCACGCCGGTGGAGATCGTGCTCAACCCGCTCGGCGTTCCGTCGCGTATGAACGTCGGTCAGATCCTCGAGACGCACCTCGGCTGGGCCGCGCGCTCACTCGGTCTCCACTTCTCGACGCCCGTCTTCGACGGCGCGACCGAGGGCGAGATCAAGGCGCAGCTCAAGGCCGCCAGTCTCCCGGATGACGGCAAGACCTCGCTCTACGACGGCATGACCGGCGAGAAGTTCGAGCAGCAGGTCTGCGTCGGTTACATCTACATGCTCAAGCTGTCGCACCTGGTCGACGACAAGATTCACGCGCGCTCGATCGGACCTTACTCGCTCATCACGCAGCAGCCGCTGGGTGGTAAGGCGCAGTTCGGCGGTCAGCGTTTCGGTGAGATGGAAGTGTGGGCTCTCGAAGCGTATGGCGCCGCGTACACGCTGCAGGAGCTCCTGACCGTGAAGTCGGACGACGTCGAAGGCCGCTCCAAGATTTACGAGGCCATCGTCAAGGGTGAGGTTCCGGACGATCCGGGTCTGCCCGAGTCGTTCAACGTTCTCGTGCGCGAGCTGCAGTCGCTCTGCCTCGACGTCGAGTTGCTGAAGGAATAGCGCCGATGCGAAGGAAAACCATGACGCTCTCTCGCATGCCGAATGCCTCATGCCGTGCCTGTCACGGCATGGGAGCCATTCGCATGACCGTCCACTTTCACAGCGGCGACACCGAATGGGAAGCGCCGTGCTGGGAGTGCTACGGGAGCGACGTCAAGCTGAACTTCCCGCATCCGACGACGACCGATAACTAACGGAGGCGCAAATTGGAAAGCTTCAACGCACTGTTTACACCTGCGAAGCCTCAGGCGATCAATGACTTCAACGCCATCAAGATCTCTCTGGCTTCGCCGGAGAAGATCCGGTCGTGGTCGTACGGCGAAGTCACCAAGCCGGAGACGATCAACTACCGTACGTTCAAGCCGGAGCGCGATGGCCTCTTCTGCGCGAAAATCTTCGGCCCGATCACCGACTGGGAATGCTTGTGCGGCAAGTACAAGCGCATGAAGCACCGCGGCGTCATCTGCGACAAATGCGGTGTCGAAGTGACCAAGTCGAAAGTCCGCCGCGAGCGCATGGGGCACATCGAGCTGGCTTCGCCGGTCTCGCACGTCTGGTTCTTCAAGGGCCTGCCGTCGCGCATCGGCCACCTGCTCGATATCTCGCTTCGCGATCTCGAGCGCATCCTCTACTTCGAATCGTACGTGGTCATCGATCCGGGCGATCTGATGGGCACGATCAACGAGAAAGAGCTGCTCACGGAAGAGCGCTACCGCGAGCTGCGGTCGCAGTTCGGCGATGTCTTCGTTGCGAAGATGGGCGCCGAGGCGATCAAGGAGTTGCTGCGCCGCGTGAACGTGGAAGAGCTCAGCGACGAGCTGCGCCTGATCATGCGCACCGAAACGTCGCAGATCAAAAAGCTCAAAGCGGCCAAGCGCCTGAAGGTCGTCGATGCCTTTCGCAAGTCGGGTCACAGCCCGGCCTGGATGATTCTCGACGTCATTCCGGTCATTCCGCCGGAGTTGCGCCCGCTCGTGCCTCTCGACGGCGGCCGCTTCGCGACCTCGGATCTCAACGATCTGTATCGCCGCGTCATCAACCGCAACAACCGTCTCAAGAAGCTCCTCGAGCTGCGCGCGCCAGACGTCATCGTCCGCAACGAAAAGCGCATGCTGCAGGAAGCGGTGGACGCGCTCTTCGACAACGGCCGCCGCGGCCGCGTGCTGAAAGGCTCGAACAACCGCCCACTCAAGTCGCTGTCCGACACCCTCAAGGGCAAGCAGGGCCGCTTCCGTCAGAACCTGCTCGGCAAGCGCGTCGACTACTCGGGCCGTTCGGTCATCGTCGTCGGACCGGAGCTGCGTCTCCACCAGTGCGGTCTGCCGAAGAAGATGGCGCTCGAGCTGTTCAAGCCGTTCATCTACCACAAGCTCGAGCAGCAGGGCCTGGTCGGCACGATCAAGGCCGCCAAGGAGCTCGTCGAGCTGCAGACCAATGAAGTGTGGGACGCGCTCGAAAGCGTCATCAAAGAGCATCCCGTTCTTCTGAACCGCGCACCGACGCTCCACCGCCTCGGCATCCAGGCTTTCGAGCCGGTGCTCGTGGAAGGCAAGGCCATCAAGATCCACCCGCTCGTCTGCACGGCGTTCAACGCCGACTTCGACGGTGACCAGATGGCCGTGCACGTGCCGCTGTCGCCGAAGGCGCAGGTCGAGTCGCAGGTGCTCATGCTCGCCTCGAACAACATCCTCTCGCCGGCGCACGGCAAGCCGCTCGCGGTTCCTTCACAGGATCTCGTGCTCGGCTGCTACTACCTCACCAAGGAAAAGCGCGGTGCGAAGGGCGAGGGCAAGGCCTTCGGCTCGTTCGACGAAGTGATCATCGCGCTGCAGGCCGGTGAAGTGGAGCTGCTCACGGGCATCAAGGTTCGCGTCAGCGGCCGCTTCATGGACCTCACCAAGCAATTCAACGATCAGGACGTGACGCACGCCGAGATCCTCGAGATAGACCGCAAGCTCGTCGACTCCACGGTCGGCCGCGTCATCTTCAACATGCACCTTCCGGAGGAGATCCCGTACATCAACGGTCTTCTCAAGAAGAAGGGTCTGCAGGAGCTGGTCAACTACTGCTTCATCAACTACGGCAACGCCAAGACCGTGGAGATGCTCGATGGTCTCAAGGACCTCGGCTTCCTCTACGCGACGAAGGCTGGTGTCTCCATCGGCGTCGACGACATGGTCATCCCGTCGCGCAAGACCGAGATCGTCGACAACGCCCGCAAGGCCGTTCTCGAGGTCGAGCGTCAGCGCCTCGACGGTGCGATCACGCACGGCGAGCGCCACAACAAGATCATCGACATCTGGCACCGCGCTACGGAAAGCGTGTCGGACGAGATGTTCGCCGAGATGAAGCGCGTCGAAGCGTCGAAGGGCGAGTTCAACCCGATCTTCATGATGGCCGACTCCGGCGCTCGTGGCTCCCGCGAGCAGGTGCGCCAGCTGGCCGGTATGCGCGGACTGATGTCCAAGCCTTCCGGCGAAGTCATCGAGACGCCGATCACCGCGAACTTCCGCGAAGGTCTCTCGGTGCTGCAGTACTTCATCTCCACGCACGGCGCGCGTAAGGGTCTCGCCGATACGGCACTGAAGACCGCCGACTCGGGTTACCTCACGCGCCGTCTCGTCGACGTCGCGCAGGACGTCATCATCACCGAGCAGGACTGCCAGACGTTCGACGGCATCACCGTCACGCCGATCATGGAAGGCGGCGACATCCTCGAGCCGCTGCGCGACCGCATCGTCGGCCGCGTTGCGCAGGAAGATGTTTACGATCCGCTCACGGGCGATCAGCTCGTGGCGCAGAACGAAGAGCTGACGGAAGAACTGGCGAACGCGATTCAGGAAGCCGGTATCGAGCAGGTGAAGATCCGCTCGGTGCTGACCTGCGAAACGCGCCGCGGTGTCTGCCGCCGCTGCTACGGCCGCAACCTGGCCAGCGGCAAACTGGTCGAGATCGGCGAAGCAGTCGGCGTCATCGCTGCGGAATCGATCGGCGAGCCGGGCACGCAGCTCACGATGCGTACATTCCACGTCGGTGGTACGGCCTCGCGCGTTTCCGAACAGTCGAAGCACGAAGCGACGTCGCCGGGCCGCGTGCAGCTCGTCAACGTCGTCACCGTCACGAACAAGAACAACGACCAGGTCGTCGTCAACCGTAACGGCAAGCTGCTCATCCTCGAAGACATCCCGACCAAGAAGTCGAAGAAGGCCGGCGGCGGCGCGGACATCGCCGCGACGTCCCGCGAGAAGGAGCGTTACGCGCTCGTCTACGGTTCGACGCTCAAGGTCGTCGACGGCCAGCACGTCGAAGCCGGACAGCCGCTCGTCGAGTGGGATCCGTTCACCTCGGCCGTGCTCACGGAAGTCGGCGGTAAGGTCACCTTCAAGGACATCGTCGAAGGCGAGAACGTCCGCGAAGAGACCGACAAGGTCACCGGCCTCACGCAGATGGTCATCGTGGAATCGTCCACGGCCGAGAAGCGGACGCCGACCCTCATCATCAAAGCGGGCAAGGGAAGCGAAGAGCGCAAGTATCTTCTGCCCACCGGCGCCCACGTCATGGTGCACAACGGGCAGGACGTGTATCCGGGCGACATTCTCGCCAAGATTCCCCGCGCCACCACCAAGACGAAGGACATCACCGGCGGTCTGCCGCGCGTCGTCGAGCTGTTCGAAGCGCGTCACCCGCGTGACAAAGCGGTCATCACCGAAGTCGACGGCACCGTGCATCACGGCGCCATCGTCAAAGGCATGCGCCGCATCATCGTCGAGACCGACGAAGGCACTCGCCACGAGTACAGCGTCCCCCGTTCCGTGCACGTCAACGTGCAGGAGCTGGAGCGTGTGCGCGCGGGCGATCCGCTCATCGACGGTCCGATCGATCCGCACGACGTGCTGGCCGTTCTCGGCATCAAGGAACTGCAGCGTTACCTGGTCGACAAGATCCAGGAGGTCTACCGCTCGCAGTCGGTGCAGATCAACGACAAGCACATCGAAGTCATCTGCCGCCAGATGCTCCGTTCCGTTCGCGTGACGCGCGTGGGCGACACCGACTTCCTCGTCGACGAGCAGGTCGATCGCTTCCGCTTCATGGAAGAGAACGAGAAGGTCATGAACCGCGGCGGCGAGCCGGCTGACGGTGTGCCGCTGCTTCTCGGCATCACCAAGGCTTCGCTCTCGACGGAGTCGTTCATCTCCGCGGCGTCGTTCCAGGAGACCACGCGCGTGCTCACGGAAGCGGCGATCGCCGGCCGTGTGGACTACCTGCGCGGCCTGAAGGAAAACGTCATCGTCGGACGCCTCATCCCCGCCGGTACCGGTATGCCGGTTTACCGCGAGGTCTACCTGGAGAAGGACGAAGCCCCGGCCCAGCCGAGCCTCGAAGACCTTCTGCAGCGGGAGACCGAGGAAGAGGATGCGCTGTCGCTGGCGGATTTCGACGACGAGCAGTAAGCGCGTGTGGAGCGGCGGGGCTTGCCCCGCCGTCATCGCAGTGAATCCCATTCGGGCGGCCGCGAGGCCGCCCGAAGTGTTTGTGCCCGGCCGTCCCGTTGTGCACCGCGTCGCGACTCATGCGTATTGCCGGTGTGGCCCTCCTCCTTAAACGGTTTCCCATCGCCTCGTATCTCGTGCTCGCGTATGTCTTCTCCTGGGGTGTGTGGTGCGCGCTGCCGGCGATCGTCGGGACGAACTGGACGCTGCTGAAGATCTTCGTGGTGATCGGCATGGGACCGGGATTGGCGGCCGTGCTGCTCGATCGCATGCACGGCACGGCGGGTCGCATCACGTCGCGCTGGTGGATGCATTTCGCGTTCGTGTTTCTGTCGCTGTTGGCGATCAACATCTCCAGTCTCATCACAGGCGACGCGCGTCTGGCGGAGGAGTTTGCGAAGGCGAGTGCGCCGGGCGTGACGACCGTGGGCGTGTTCGGCTCCGTCGTCGCTGCGGCGGTTTGTGCGTTCATCTTCGCGTCAGCGGCGGCGAGCGAGCGTTCGTCGCTTAATTCGATCGCTACGCGTCTTCCGCTCAAGTGGTGCGCAATCGCGGTGTTGCTTCCGGCGGCGCTGTTGCTCGCGAGCTATGCCATCGCGCTCATCACGCGCGAAGAGATGCCGCCGTCGATCCGCGCGGGGCTGCCGCTCGTCACGTGGCTCGGCTTCGTCACGCGCGCCGCGCTCTTCACGCTGCTGGCCGTGGCGATCGGTGAAGAAACCGGCTGGCGCGGCTGGCTGCTGCCGCATCTGCAGCAGCGCGTCAATCCGCTCAATGCATCGCTCATCACCGGCGTTGTGTGGGGCTTCTGGCACTTTCCGCTTTGGCTCATTCACGCCTATCCCGGCGCACCGGATGGCGTCGTCGAATACCTCTTCATCGGACCGCTCGTGGCCATCCTCTTCACCTGGATCGTGAATCGCTCGGGCGGCAGCCTCGCCGTCGCGGTGCTTCTGCACACGGCAATCAACAGCTCGCAGCGGCTGCTGCCGACGACGCTGATGTTTCCCATCTTCCTCACCGCGCTGGTGGTGACGGTGATCTTCACGGAGCGGATGTGGCGCCGCCGCGGTGATGCGCTTTCCGCGGCTTATGTACGGAAGAGCGGCCTCGAATCCGGCGATGCGCGCGTAGCATCGCGCCCATGCGACGCATAGCAGTTCCTCTCCGGCTGGCTCTCGCTCTGCTCACGGCCTTCTGGCCCGTGCTCTCGACGGCCAGTTTCGGCGGCGACGACGTGATTCTGCCGGCCGTCGGCCGCGTCTCCGGCATCGGCGGCAGCGAGTTCTACACGACGGTGTGGGTGACGAATTCGTCGGCTACGCAGACGCTCGCGCTGCAGATGCAGTTTCTGATGCCGGGGCAGTCGAACGAATCGCCGCTCACGGTGAATGATTCGATCGCGCCCGGCGCGACGAAGGTGTACGAGAACGCGGCCGAGACGCTGTTCGGCATCAAAGGCGTGGTCGGCGCGATGCGTCTGCGCGGCAACGTGCCGTTCCTCGTCTCCTCGCGCATCTACAACCAGTTCGCCGGCGCCGGCAGCGGCGCGTCGCAGGGACTGTTCATGGCCGGCGTGCGCGCCGGTTTCGCGAACGGCGCAGGGCAGGAGTCGGTGCTGCAAGGCGTCACGTACGACGAGCACTTCCGCTACAACATCTTCCTGGTCGAGACGGCGGGGAAGACGGCGAACGTGCGCATGATCCTCACCGGCGCGAACGGCGCAGTGCTCACGCAATCCGATCTGACGCTGCAGCCGTACGAGCCGCGCACCGTCGCGGTGTCGAGCCTGATCGGCCCGGGACTGCTGGTGAATGGCCTGGCCATCGTGCAGGTCACCGGCGGCGAAGGCCGCGTCATCGCGCTCGGCTCGCAGATCGCGAACGAAAGCCAGGACGCCTCCGGATTTGAGATGGCGTTCCGCGCGGAACTACTCGGCGGGGAAGTGGGACCGACCGGACCGACGGGACCGGAAGGACCTGCCGGTGCGGATGGCGTGGATGGTGTGGACGGTGCGACCGGTGCGACAGGAGCCACGGGCGCGGCAGGTGCGACCGGCGCGACAGGACCGATCGGTCCGACCGGCGTTACCGGCGCGAGCGGCAACAACGGCGCAACCGGTGCCACTGGCGCCACAGGCGCGCAGGGCGTGACCGGAGCCACGGGCGCATCCGGCGCGGTAGGCCAGCAAGGTCCCACTGGCGCGACGGGCGACACCGGCGCGATCGGACCGCAAGGCGTGACCGGCGCCACCGGCGCATCAGGTGCGGTGGGACAACAAGGTCCCACGGGCGCGACGGGCGCGACGGGCGATACCGGCGCAGTCGGACCGCAGGGCGTGACCGGCGCCACGGGCGCATCCGGTGCGGTGGGCCAACAAGGTCCCACCGGCGCAACGGGCGATACCGGCGCAGTCGGACCGCAAGGTGTGACCGGCGCCACCGGCGCATCAGGCGCAGTCGGTCTGCAAGGGCCGACCGGTGCCACAGGTGATACCGGCGCGATCGGCCCGCAAGGCCCCACCGGAGCCACCGGTTCATCGGGTGCGATCGGCCAGCAAGGTCCCACCGGCGCGACCGGTGATCCCGGCGTCACTGGTCCGCAAGGCGCGACAGGTGCGACCGGCGCCAGCGGCGCGATGGGCGTGCAAGGTCCGACCGGCGCGACAGGCGATCCCGGCGTGACCGGACCGCAAGGTGCGACCGGTGCCACCGGCGCATCCGGCTCGATCGGTCCGCAAGGTCCGACGGGCGACACCGGTCCAATCGGCCTGCAAGGCGCGACCGGCGCAACCGGGGCACAAGGCGCAATTGGTGCAACCGGCAACAGCGGCGCACAAGGTGCGACCGGCGCGACCGGCCCGACCGGCCTTCAAGGCGTAACCGGTGCCACGGGCGACACCGGCAGCATCGGCCTCACCGGCGCCACAGGCGCGACGGGCGTCACCGGCCCCACCGGCCCCGGCACCACTCTCGCCTTCACCAACGCCAACACCACGCAGACCCTCACCATCGACGGCACCGAAACCACAGTCCTCACCGCCACCGTCACCACCGTCACCAACAGCGACAAAGTCGGCATCGACGCCGTCATCGAACTGGAGATCAGCGTCTCCGCTACGCCCGGCGTGCTCGACGAACGCGCGCGCATCCGCCGCGATGGCGTCGGCCTCGAAACGTTCCGCCTGCGACGCCGCGAAGCAGCGACCGGCACGATCCGTTACCTTATGCCGGTCACATGGGTCGACACACCAGGCACCGCGGGCAGTCACACCTACACGATCACGATCTTCGGCACTCCGGCGAACGTCTCGTCGGTCAGCGCGGAGACGCGCGCGATGAAACTGCAGGTGGCGACGCCATAACGCCGCCGCTTCGCCTCGCGGACGTCATTGCCGCGGCGGTGGGCGCTCTCGCGCTCATCGTCGCGGCGTACGCGAACTTCTTCCACAACGACTTCCACTTCGACGACAGCCACGCCATCGTCGAGAACGCGTCCATCCGCAGCCTCGCCAACCTGCCGCGCTTCTTCACCGACGCCAACACCTTCAGCAGCCTCCCGCAAAACGCCACCTACCGGCCGCTGGTCACGCTCAGCTTCGCCACCGACTACGCCATCGCGCATGGCCTTGCGCCGGTGCCGTATCACGTCACGCAACTGATCCTGCTGCTGCTCGTCGCCGCACTCGTGGCCATCGCCGCGCATCGCGTCTTCGAAGCGGCGCAACCCGATCCGCGCAACGCCTGGCTGGCCATCGGCGCCGCCACGCTCTTCGCCGTCCACACCGCGAACAGCGAGACCATGAACTTTCTCTCCTGCCGCAGCGAGCTCCTCTCCGCCGTCGGCTTTCTGCTCGCCTTCGTCATCTACACGCGCACGCGCCGCGCACATCTGTATCTCATTCCGCTAGCCATCGCCTCGCTGGCCAAAGCGCCGGTGGTGATCTTCGCCGGCATCGTCATCGCGTGGGAGCGCGTCATCCGCAAGAAGACGTGGCGCGAAGCGACGCTCGCCGCGCTGCCGTCGCTCATCGCCGGCGTGATCATCCTCATTGCATTGAATTCAATGAATTCGCCGCTCTGGACTTCCGGCGGCGGCTCGCGCTTCGCCTACCTCATCACGCAGCCGTACGTCTGGATGCACTACGCGCGGCTGGCGTTTCTCCCCATCGGCCTCACCGCCGACACCGACCTGCAGACATTCGCGCATCTCTACGACACCTCCGCCATCGCCGGCTACGCGTTCCTCGCGCTGCTCTGCCTCGTCGCCGCGCGCGCCGCCAAACGCCGCGAAACGGAGCCGATCGCATTCGGCATCCTCTGGTTCGCCATCACGCTCCTCCCGACGTCCAGCTTCTTCCCGCTGGCCGAAGTGGCGAACGAGCACCGCCTCTTCTTTCCGCTCATGGGTTTCGTCATCGCTCTGGTCTGGTCCCTCCACCTCCTCGGCCGCCGCTGGCCGCGCCTCGAATACGCCGCGCTCGCGCTGCTGCTCCTCGCGCACGCCGCCGGGACGCACGCGCGCAACAACGTCTGGAAGACCGAAGAGACGCTCTGGCGCGACGTGACCGAGAAGAGCCCGCGCAACGGACGCGCGTGGATGAACTACGGCCTCACGCAGATGGCCAAGGGCAACCTGCGCGAAGCGAAGGATCTCTTCGATCGCGCCGCGCAGTACACGCCGAACTACAGCACGCTCGAAATCAATCGCGGCATCGTCAACGCCTCCCTCGGCGCGAACGACGAAGCCGAACGCCACTTCCGCCGCGCGCTCGAACTGGTGCCCGATCGCAGCTCGCACTTTTATTACGCGCGCTGGCTCGCCGCCCGCGGACGAGCGAAGGAAGCGGAAACGCATCTCGTCGAAGCCGCGCGCCTTGGGCCCTCATGGCTGACGCCACGCCAGCTGCAACTCGATCTCGCGATCGCACGTGGCGACGCGAACGGCGCACGCGCGATCGCAGAACAGATGCGCGCCATCGATCCAAGTGACGTCTCCGCCAACGCCATCCTGCGCGGCGAAGTGCCCGGCACCTGCGCGAGCTACGAACGCTGCTTCAATGACGGCTTCGCCGCCACGCGCGCGGAACGCCACGTCGACGCAGCTGTGCTCTACCGCCGCGCCATCCGCTTCCGCTCCACTGCCGACGCCTGGAACAACCTCGGCTGGTCGCTCGCCTCCATCGGCTACAACGCGCAAGCCATCGCCGCGTACGAAGAGACGCTGCGCCTGAATCCCGCCTACGACCGCGCGCGGAACAATCTGCGCATTCTCCAAACCAGCCATGGGTGAGATCGTGCGCATCTGGCGCAAGCGCTTCAAACGCGGACCGATGGATCCTCTCGACGAAGCGCAGCTCGTGAGCGGCCGCGGTTTGGCCGGCAACGCCAATCAAGGCGGCAAGCGGCAGCTGACCATCATCGACGAAGCCGCGTGGCGCGACGCCGCGACGGAGCTGGGCATCGACGTCGCCCCCTCCACGCGCCGCGCGAACGTCATGCTCCGCGGCCTCGATCTCGAGAAAACGCGCGGCAAACTCCTCCGCCTTGGCGAATGCGTGGTCCGCGTCTACGGCGAAACGCGCCCCTGCAACCAGATGGAGGAAGCGCAGCGCGGCCTGCAAAACGCTCTCGATCCGCACTGGCGCGGCGGCGTCTTCGGCGAGATCGTGCAAGGCGGCACGATCCGGGTGGGGGATGTGGCGGAATGGGCGCAGAGCGAGCTCCTGCCCTCTCCGTAATACTGCCCCAACCACACACAGCCGTAACAAATTCGTTGCAGCTGTCCACCCCTGCTGCTACCCTGCCGCCAGTCGTCCGGTTCTCAATCGAAATCCTTCGCGAGTTTGCGCCTGTTCACGCCGCATTCCGCGCCTGAGGTGTCTCCTCGCGCGCTGCGGATGCGTCCGGCGCCGGCACGTGAACAAAGGGGCTCCACGTGCCTTTCGTGCGCTTCGCCAAGACGCGTATCCGTACCTGCGTCGCCGTGCTTCTCTTCGTCGCGGCCCTTCCGGCCGCCGCGCAGCCGTTCCGGAAGCTCGGCGAGCTCGATCTCTACCTGAGAGGTCTCACCGCCGGCGTCACGCCGCTGCAGGTCACGGCACCGAAGAACACCATCTCCGGCGTGCGCGTGGTCGTGGCCAGCGGCGGCGCAGAGCTCACCGCACCGCAAATCGAACACGCACTCGGCGGCGCGTTCCGTGTCGAAGCAGACCTCTCCGGCCCCGGCCTCCGCGCTCCTGTCTCGCTGCCCGATCCGGGCACACCCTCCAACGATCCACTCATCCTCGCGCTCCCGCCGCTGCCCACCGCCGGCGACTACACACTCTCCAACCTCCGCCTCACCGTCAACGGCCGCACGGCCATCGACGTCGTGCCGTCCCGCGTCCCCGTTTCGATCATCGAGCAGATCCTGATCACGTCCGTGAAGACGCGGCCGCTCACGCTCGACGAAATCAAAGCCAAAGGCATCGTTCTCGATCAGAGCTCCTACCTCGGCTTCGAATTCACGATGGGCCTCAAGCTCGAATCGAAGCCGGTCGAAATCTCCTTCCCGGTCGTCTTCGATAAGCGCGGCGTGGCCATTCCGCAGCCGCTGCAACCGCCGCCCTCTCCGCTGCGCGAGCTCGCGGCGCCCCTCCCCACCATCGTGCCGATGCTGCTCGAACCGGCGGACGGCGGCGAAGCACCGACCCTGCGCCTGCCGAACGGCCAGCAAGCCGACGTGCGCATCCCGAGCGTGCTCGTGATTCCGGGCAACGTCGGATACCTCAAGCAATTCTTCTCCGCGCAGCTCTTCGTCGCCAACGGCGCTCCGGGCGGCACGGGACTCACGCTCCGCGAAGTGAGCGGCACGATCAAGCTGCCGGCCGGCGCCGATCAGGTGGTCGGCACCGCCGACGATCCGCTCGCGCTGCCCACGCTCGACAGCGGCCCGCAGCCGAAAACGATGCAGATCACTGCGCTCGGTGTCGACCAGAAGGCGAACACCGCCGACGACGTGTTGACGCTCGCGCCGGGTGAGCAGGGGCAGGCAGAGTTCCTGATCCGAGGGGAGAAGGAAGGCTTCCACAACCTCTCGTTCGATATTGCGGCGACGCTCGACGGCCTCGCCACCGGCGCCGTGAAAGTGAAAGGCACCGCCGCCGGCGGTGTGCTCGTCCGCAATCCGTACTTTGACCTCTCGTTCGCCGTGCCGGCCGTCGTGCGCCGCGCCGAGACGTTCAAGATGTACATCACCGTCAACAACATCAGCCAGTCGGCGGCGAACGACGTGCACCTCACGCTCGACGCCAGCCGGATGAGCGGTGCCTCTCTGGTCAGCGACGCCACGCAGGTCGTGCCGACCATCGGCGCGCGCGATTCGAAGACGCTCGAATACACCTTCGTCGCTGAACGCACCGGTCAGGTCGTGGCGACGTATCTGCGCTTTGACACCACCAACGGCTCGTCGGGCGATCTCCGCTTCACGATGAGCGTCGGCGAGCGCGGCATCGCGCTCTCGCCCGACACGCTCGTGCTCCCCGCCGCCGTCGACAACCTTCCCACCGGTGTCGTCGAAGCCGCCATGCGCGTTCTCGGACAAGCATGGAGCATCTCCAACGCGCCGTCCGGCACGCTGCCGTCCACCGTCACGCGCATCGACAAATCGGTCGCTACGCAAAAGGCACTCGCGCTCGCCGAAGCCGGCCTGCGCGTCGGACTCGGCCAGCCGTGGGCGGATGCCGTGCGCGATCTGCTCTTCGACTTCCACGGCGGCACGCCCGTCGATCACGGCTTCGATCAGCTGCTGCGCGAAACGGAAGCCGGCCGCGGCTTCGCACGCGCCGTCGGCAATGCGCTCACGCAACCGGTGGCGATGGCGGGCGGCGTGGTGCCGTACGAACGGACCGTCGCGGAAGTGGCGGCATCCGGTCCGAACTTCCTGTCGTTCGCTGCGAGCGGTCCGGTCAAGCTCGCGCTGCGCGACGGCGACAACAACGTCAGCACCGTAGTCAGCGACGTCTTCGATGACGCGCATGTCGAATCTGCCGTGGTCGTGCCGGCAGGCGCATCGCTGTTCGGCATCGTCCCGTCCGCGGCCGTTGCGCCGTACACAGTCGAAGCGATCGCGCTCGCCAGCGGCAGCGCCGACTTTTCGATCACCTTCCCGAAGAACGGCGCATTCGTGCGCGCCACCGCCACCGGCGTGAACGTCAGCGGCGGCGGCAAATACCGCATCGTCGCCGATCCGCTGCGCACCGACGTCGCTCTCGAAATCGACGCGACCGGCGACGGCACGTACGAAACGCGCCAGACCCTCACCACCGAAACGCTGCAACCAGCGGGCGCGCGCCTCATCTCCGCCACGGTCATCGGTCCGGAGACGCTCGCCGGCGCGTTGCCGTTCGGCCAGCACGTGGCCGTCCTCTTCGACCGCGTCGTCGATGCGAAAGCAGCGGCGGTGAAGACGGCGTATTCGATGCCGTCCAATGAAGTCTTCTCCGCGAAGCGGCAGCTCTCCGGCCGGCTCGTCTTCGCAACCATCGTGCAGCCCGAGGGGCCTTACATCGCGACGACGTTCAGCGTCAGCGGCATGGCCGACTCGCGCGGCATCGTCGGTCCCGCCGGCACCGCGCCGATGGGCTCACGTCTCGTCGATCCGGGCGCAGTCGTCACAGGTCGCGTCATCAACGCAGACGGCACCGGCGCCACCGGCGCGGTCGTCACGTACACGCAGAATCCGATCCTCACGTGCGAGCCGCCGCTCGACGACGAGATCGGCCTCACCGCACTGCCCGTCGGCAACGACGGCCGCTTCGAGCTGCGCTACGTGCGGCAGGATCAATGCGGCATTCCGTTCCGCCTGGTCACGCTCGATCCCTCGAGCGGCGCGGCGCGGCAGGTGTCGTCCTCCGTCCGCACCGCGGGCGAGCAGATCGTGCTCGACATCGCGCTCTTCGGCAAAGGCAGCGTCACCGGCGTCGTGCGTGATCTCGCGGGACGTCCGGTCGCAGGCGCGAATGTTTCCGCGCTCAGCGAAACCGATCCGCAGCTCGGCGGCACCGCCGTCACCAACCTCGACGGCGTCTACACGATCAGCGGCGTCGCCGTCGGCATCGTGCGCATCACCGCCGGCTTCGGCGCCAGCGTCGGCCGCGCCACCGGCCGCCTCGATCGCGCCGGCACCACTGCCACCATCAACGTCACGCTCGACGGCGGCTCCGTCAACTTCAGCGGCAAGCTCTATCGCTCGGAGCGCGGCGTGAACACGCTGCTGCCCGGCATGCAGGTCGTCTACAAGGCGATCGACAACGGCGCGTTCGTGCCGATCGCCGTCGCGACGACGGACGGCAACGGCGCATTCCGCTTCACTGGCATGCCCACCGGCGACTACCAGGTCACGGCCGCGCTGAACACGCGCGATCGCGTCGAAGTCGGCGGTGTCGCCGCAGCCGGCCAATCCATCGCGCGCGATCTCTTCATCAACATCATGGAAGGCTTCGGCACGGTGCGCGGCATCGTGAAGCTGCCGAACGGCGCGCCTGCCGGCGACACCGTCGTCTCGATCGACAGCAGCGGCGTACTCACCGCCGCCGACGGCCGCTTCGAGCTCGCCAACGTGCTCGTCAAGCCGCTCGTCACGCAACACATCAACGCCATCACGCGCGACTACCGCCGCAGCGGCCGCGCCGACGTCGTGGTCAGCCAGCCCAATCAGCTCGTCGACAACGTCGTCATCACGCTCTCCGGCCTCGGCAGCGCGGAGCTCACCGTCGTCGACGCCGCGCACCAGCCGCTGGCCGGCGAAGAAGTCGACCTGCTCGGCGCCTGCGAAAATCCGTGCGGCTGCTCCGCGAAGACCACCGACAGCAATGGGCGGGTGCGCTACGACAACCTGCCCATCGGCTCTGCGTCGTTCCGCGTGACGCGGCAGAACGCCGCCGTCGTCGATCAGGCCGAAGTAACGCTGTCGATCGCGCGGGACGGTGAGACGGTGTTCGGGATCCTCACGCTCGCCGGCACCGGCACGGTCACCGGCACCGTGCTCGATCCGGACGGCAAGCCCGCCATGGGCGCCGACATCGTGCTGCACTCCAAAGTGCTCGACGAAGACACCTGCTCGCTCGTCTCCGGCGTCTCGCACACCACGCGCACGAACGAGCTCGGACAGTTCCGCTTCACCAGCGTCAACGTCGGCTCCATCGCCGTCACTGCGGCGCATCCGTTCTTCCCGACCACGGCTGGCGCGCAAGGCACCATCGCCAAAAACGGCGACACGGTCGACTTCACTCTGCACCTCACCAACACCATCTCCGGTGAGCTCTCCGGCACGATCTATCTGCCGGACGGCACCACGCCCGCCGGTGCCGGTGTGGAAGTGACCGCGAACGGCGTGCTGCCCGACGTCACCGTCATCACCGACGCCGCGGGCCACTTCCGCTTCGCCAAGATCTTCCCGCAAGGCAACTACTCGCTCACCGCGCGCGACGCCATCACCGGCGGCGTGGCGCAGGAGCAGCTCTTCCTCCGCGCCGCGCAGGATTCGATTCACGACCTGCGACTGAAAGGCCGCGGCAGCGTGACGGTGCGCGTCGTCGACGGCGCCGATCAGCCGGTGACGAGCGCGCGCGTGAAAATCGCGGAGCTCGATTTCCCGAACCGCACCTATGAAGGTGTCGTCGACGCCTCCAGCCTCGGCGTGGCCACCTTCGACGGCATCTTCGAAGGCCGCGTCAGCGCCGAAGCGTCGGACGTCTTCGCGCGCGGCGGCCGCTCCACTTCCGTGCTCGCGCGTCCCGGTGACACGCTGGAGATGAAGGTCGCGCTCACCACCACCGGCAAAGTGCGCGGCCACTTCCTCCGCCCCGACGGCACCACCGCCATTCCGTTCGGCACGATCAAACTGATCGCGAACGGACGCGTGCTCGCGCAGACCACGACGCTCGGATCGGGCGACGTCGGATCATTCGCATTCGATTACGTTCCCGCCGGTGCGGTGCGCCTCGAAGCGGTCGATCCGCTCACCGCGCGCAGCGGCATCGCCGCAGGCTCCATCGCCACAGAAGGGGAGACGCTCACGCTCGACGTCCTGGCGCAAGGACTCGGCGTCGTGCAAGGCGTCGTGACGAGCAACGGTGCGCCGATGCCCGCTGCGCACGTCGAAGTCGTCTCCGGTTCGTACAAAGCGAACGCGCTCGCCGATGCGAACGGCAGCTACGTCGTGGAAGGCGTTCCGGAAGGACGCGTCGTCGTGACGGCCAGTCTCGACGGCAGCTTCCTCAGCGGCACCGCGTCCGCCACGCTCACCGGCGAAGCGACGGTGCTTACGCTGAACGTAGCCATGCGCGACGCCGGCCAGGTCACCGGCCAAGTGCTGCGCGCCGACGGCAACAATGCCGCGCCGCTTTCCGTCGTCACCATTCAAGTCGGCGGCACCGGCGGCGGCACACTCGCCACCACCACCGATGATGCGGGTCACTTCGCCTTCGAGCGCGTGCCCGCCGGTCTGGCCACGCTCACCGCCGAAGTAGCCGGCAGCGTCGACAAAGGCCGCGCCACCGCCGACGTCGCGGGCAACGCCACCACTGATGTGCCGATCGTGCTCACCGGCGTCGGCACCGTCAACGGCCGCGCGCTCGATTCCGCAGGCAATCCCACCGCCGGCACGCTCACCTTCAGCGGCACCGGCTCGTTCCCGTACACCTACGTGCTGACGCTCGGCAGCGACGGCATCTTTAATCTGCGCGAAGTGCTGGCCGGTCCGTACACCGCCACGCTGAAAACGCAGTCCGGCGAGTTCACGCTCTACGGCACCGCCTCCGGCACCATCGCCTACGACGCTGCCACCAACGTGACCGTCCAACTGCAGCCGAGCGGCACCGTCACCGGCGTAGTCAAACGCGCCGACGGCACCACTGCGGCGTACGGCGCGCAGATCACGCTCGACCTGCTGCCGAATCGCGGCTCCGTCACGCTGCAAGCCGGCACCGACGGCCGCTTCACCTCCCGCGGCGTCCCCCTCGGCGCCTTCAGCATCCGCATCACCGATCCACTCACCGGTGGCGTGGCCATCGCCGGCGGCTTCACGCTCGCGAACAACGGCGACACGGTCGACGCAGGCACGCTCGTGCTCGATGACTCACCGTTCGCGGTGCTCACCGTCGATCCCGCGAACGGCGCGGCCGGCGTGGCCATCGATCACGCCATCACGCTCACGTTCAGCGATCCGCTGCAGTCTCTCGGCGGCATCAGCGTGAAGAACGGCACGTCGTCCCTCGGCCTCAGCGCGTCGCTCGCCAGCGACGGCAAGCAGGTCACGCTCACCGGCACGCTGCCCGATTCGGCGGAGCTCACCGTCAGCGCCACCACCGCCGTCACCGACATCTACGGCCGCCATCCGCTGCAGGCATTCGAAAGCCGCTTCCGCACCGTCGATCTTTCACCGCCCGCGGTCGCGTCGATCGTTCCTGCTGCGCAGGCCATTCAGATCGATCCCGCTTCGCCGGTCACCGTCACGTTCACCGAACCGCTCGCCGACGCCACCGACATCGCAGCGCTCATCAGCATCAGCAGCGCCGGCGGCGGCGTCACAGGCAACGCGGTGAAGACTGCGCCTGCCGTGGTCACGTTCACGCCGTCGTCGCCGCTCGCGACGAACACGCGCTTCACCGTGACCGTCAGCGGCGCCATTGACGCGAGCGGCAATCGCCAGACCGCGACGTACACGACCACCTTCGCCACGCTCGACACGATCGCGCCGTCGATGACGCTGCGCCATCCGCTCGCCGATGCGTGGGCGAACGCCGCGCGTCCCGCCATTCAGATCGACGTCGACGACGCGCTCTCCGGCATCGCCATCAACACCGCCACGCTCTCCATCGACGGCGTGGCCGTGCAGCAAATCGGCGGCAGCACGCAGATCTACTTCCTCCCCGCCGCCGATCTCGCCGACGGCACGCACACGCTGAGCGCCGCAGTGAGCGACAAAGCGGGCAATCGCTCCGCACTCTCCTCGAGCTTCAGTATCGATACGCAGCTGCCGTCCGCCGCCACCGTCAGCGGCGTCACCGAAGGGCAGAAGATCTCCGGCTCCGTCACTCTCGGTGGCGCAGCAACGGACAGCGGCTCCGGCGTGGCGCGCATCCAGCTCGCCAGCGGCACGAGCGTCTTCGCCACCACCGACGCCACGCTCTCTGTCGCTTACGACACCACGCGACTCGGCGAAGGTCCGCATGAGCTCACCGCACGCGCCGTCGACGTGGCCGGCAACATCGGTCCCGCCGGCGCGCCCGTGCACGTGATCGTCGACAACTCGCCGCTCACCGTGGCCATCACCGCGCCGTCCGCGAATCAACGCTTCCGCGATTCCGTCACGGTGAAGGCGTCGGTGTCGGAGCCGGTCACGAAGGTCGACTTCACGCTCGGCACCACGACCGTCAGCGACACCGCGTCGCCGTACGAAGCGACGTTCGACCTCGCCGCGCTCGCCGACGCCACGCAAACCATCAGCGTGACCGGCACCGCGTACGACACCACCACTGCCACCGTCACGCGCGCCATCATCGTCGACCGCACGCCGCCCGCCGCGCCCGACGTCACGAAGATCAACGCCGAACCGCCGTCCGCCGGACGCTCGCTCGTCTTCGCACGCGCCGGCGCCGTCGAAGCGAGCGCGCTCGTCGAGATCACGAACACCGCCACAGCCAAACTCACGACCATCACCGCAGGCGCGGACGGCGGCTTCTCCGTCTACATCGACGGCGCCATCGACGATCTGCTCAGCCTCGCCGCCGTCGACAGCGTCGGCAACCGCGGCGCCGCATCGACGCTCCGCATCCGCAGCACGCCGTCGCTGCCGCCGTCGAGCGGCGCGACGACGCTCTCCTACGAAGGCATCCTCGCCGATCGCGTCGGCACCGCCGCCGGCTCGGTCACGCCGGACGGCAATCTCGACGCGGTCTTCACGATGAGCATGGCCATCGGCGACGGCGTGTCGCGCACGCTCTCGTACATCGATCTGGCCGGCCCGGTCACTAAGAGCACGCGCGGCGGCAACGCGCCGCTCGGCGTCTCCGTCGACGTCGGCTCGCCGCTGCTCAACGCGCCGAACGGCACGATCTCGCTGCCCGTCACCAGCGGCACCACGCTCACGCTCTTCGCCGCGAACGACAACAGCTTCATCCGAGGGGAGCAGACCTACACGGTCACCGCCGTCTTCACTGACGGATCGCGCTTCGTCGGTTCCGTGACCGTCGAAGAAGAAGCCGATCACGAGACGGTGCCGCACTCCGCGAAGTTCACCGCGTCTCCTGCGACGGTCATCGTCACCGGCAGCACGCCGTCGAACGTGCAGCTCACCATCACCGACATCCGCGACATCGACGGCACGCTCGTGCCCGATCACTCGCACGTCGCGCTCTCCGCGGCCGACATGGCCACGAAGGATCCGTGGGGCAGCCAGATCCGCTCGTCCGGCGGCACGATCACGGACGGCGAGCCCGCCGCGAACAATCCGAACTTCCGCGTCTTCGAAGTGGTCGGCGGCAGCATCACCGCCACGTACTCCACCACCAACGTCACGCCGAGCGCGTTGTTCGGCGCGCACGCGGTCATCCAAGCGATCGCGGCGGATCACGACAACAACGTGATCGGCACCGAAGCCATCGGGTCGATCGACATCGACATCCGTTCTTCCGTCGATACCGCGATCGTCTCCGCGGTGCCTGCGGTGCTGTACGCGGATCGTTTCGATCGCCGCAGCCACATCACCGTCGAAGTGCGCAACGCGAACGGCACTCCCGCGCCGGACGGCACGCGCATCTTCCTCGCCATCGGCAACTGCGCCACCACCGATCCGCAGGGCTTCTGCATCGGCTCGTACGCGCAGGGCCAGCTGATCGGCGGCGAAGACTTCGGCGGCATCGGCAAGCGCCTGACGGTGAAGAACGGCATCGCCGAATGCGACTACTCGTCGAACGGCGCGCTCGCCACCACGGGACGCGTCGAGACCGTGAAGCTGCAGGTCGCCGCCGCCGACGCAAACGGCAATCGCGTCAGCTCCAAGGCCATCGCCCTCGGCAATCTCCAACTCACCGGCGCCGCCATGACGGAGCTCTACGCGACGCCCGACATGACGCCGTACGTCTTTCCGGTCGCGCAGCCGGTGCAGATCATCCTCCGCCACGCGCACGACACGCGCGCGAACCTCATCCCCGACGGCGCAAACCTCCTGCTGTCCGCGACGAACTGCGCATCCATCGACCGACAGGGCTTCTGCCAGGGTTCCGAAGGCGGCACGATCGTGGACGGCGTCCCGTCGCCCACCGGCTCCGCCTTCCGCATGTTCTCTCTCGGCCTCGGCGAAATCCGCGCGACCTACTCCACCCTCGGCGCGACGCAGACCGTCTCCAATCAGGTGCGCACCGCCGTCGTGCAGGCGCTCATGGCCGACTCCGCGGGCAATCGCGCCGATGCGAAATACATCGCACGTGCGAACGTCCGCATCATCGGACCGCTCAACGCGCGCGGCTTCGCGAATCCGTCGACGATCTTCGCGGACGGCTCGATCTACACCACCACCGTCACCTTCAATCACATCCTCGACGCATACGGAAACCCGCTGCCGGACGGCACGAAGATGGTCGTCTCCGCGGCCAGCTGCGCGGCCACCGATGCGAACGGCTTCTGCGTCGGCTCGGCCGGCGGCCAGATCATCGACGGCGTCGCATCACCGACCGGTTCGGCGTTCAAGACCTTCACGATCCAAAACGGCCAGATCGTAGTCACGTACGCCGACCAGGGACTCTCCGTGTTGCCCGGACAGTTCCGCGACGCCACGGTCGTGCTGATGCAGGGCGGCCCGAATGGCGAGCGTCTCAGCTCGTACGTTCTCGGCAGCGTGCCGATTCGTCTGGCCGGCAACACCTCGGCCACCGCGTCGATCACGCCGACCGTGCTGCATGCGGACGGCGGCGATTACCGCGCCAAGGTCACGTTCTCGAACTTCCGCGACTCGAATGGCTCCGAGGTGCCGGATGGAACTTTGATTGCGGTGTCGGCGGCGAGTTGCGCGGGTACGGACGCGAATGGCTTCTGCGTCTCGTCCATTGGCGGCGCGATCACCGACGGCGCACCGTCGACCGTCGGTAGTGCGTGGCGCACGTTCGCCATCACGAACGGCCAGGTCGTCGCCGAATACTCGACCAACGGCATCGTGGTCGCGTCGGGCGAGCAGATCGCCACGGTCATCGCCAACCCGCTCGACTCGAACGGCAATCGCCTGACCAGCCGCGTGCTGGCCACCGCGTCGGTGCGTCTCCTCGCGCCCGCATCGGCAACGGTGTCGACAGCACCGATCGACGTCAGCGCCACCGGTCCGAGCCAGCTCTCGCAGATCACCATCTCGGACGTCAAAGACTCCGACGGTGTGACGCGCGTGCCGGACGGCTCCAAGGTCGGCATCGGCATCAACAGCTGCTCCTCCACCGATCGCAACGGCTTCTGCGTCTCGTCGGTCGGCGGCTTGATCACCGCGGCCGGCACGAGTGCGGGCGACGGCGCCGTCTCGCCGAACAACGGCAACTTCAAGATCTTCACGATCGCCGGCGGCGAAGTGAAAGCGGTCTACTCGACGAACGGTCTCACGGCGAACATCGGCGAAACGAAAGTGGCGACGGTGCAGGTCGTGCCGGCATCGACCTCGGGCAACATCGTCATCACGCGCGTCATCGGCACGGCCGTCGTGCTGCTGCACGGTGTGACGTCGACACAGGCCAGCGGTCCGGCCACGCTGTCGCGCACGAGCGGCGCCACCGCCACCGTGACGTTCTCCGCGATCAAAGACTCGGCCGGCAATCCGGTACCTGACGGAACGGTGCTCGCCGTCACCGCCAACAGCTGCGGCTCGACCGACGCGAACGGCTTCTGCAACACATCGGTCGGCGGCACGATCGTCGACGGCGCCTCTTCGCCCAGCGGCAGCGGGTGGAAGGTCTTCACCGTCTCCGGCGGCACCATCACCGTCACCTACTCGCCGGGCACCGCCGGCGCGGGCAGGGCGCGCATTCAGGTCGTGCCGGCGCGGCCGGACGCAACCGTCATCCAAACACGCTCGCTCAACGGCGGTACGTGGGACATCCAACTGCAGTGACGAATCAGAACGGGAACGCGATCTTGCCTACCACTCGAACAGTTTCTTCGTCTTCTTCGCGACGCATCACCGCCTGGCTGATGCTCGCCGCGATGTGGATCCAGACCGCGGCCGCTGCCGCGCAGAGCGGCGCCACGCCCACGCCGCGTGCGGTTGAATCGCGCGCCGTGGCGAGCAATGCGGTGCTTCCTGCGCCTGCTGCCGACAGCGTGCTGCAGACCGGCGAAGCGTCGATCTTCGGCCCGCAAAAGTACGTGCGCACCACCGGCGCGAAAGACGAGTACACCGCCACGGTCAGCGTGCCGGCCTGGATCGTTTCGCCGTATCGACTGATCATCGACAACGGCGAGCCCACCGGGGAGAACCGCGTGTCGTCGGCGGTCGTTTCGATCAATGGGAACGAGGTCGTCGACCAGAACGACTTCAACCAGACCGCCGCGGGCTTCAGCAAGAGCGTCACGCTCACGCCGCAGACCACGCTGAACGTCGTGCTGGCCAGCGCGCCGGCATCGTTCCTCACCATCAATCTGGCCGGCAAGAACGCGGACAAGACCGCGCCGTCGTTCTCCATCGCCGCGCCCGCGAACGGCTCCGTCACCAATCACAAGCAGCCGCGCATCGTGATCCGTTACGCCGATGCGAAAGGTACCGACGAGCCGGCCGCATCCGGCGTGGACACCGCGTCGCTGGTCGTGAAGATCGACAACGTCGATCGCACGGCGCTCTTCACGCGCCGCTCCGACGAAGCGACAGCCGACCTGCCGGCGGAGCTCGCGCTCGCCGAAGGGGCGCACGCGATCGTCGCCACCATCAAAGACAAAGCGGGCAACAACGCCGCCGCGAATTCGCAGTTCCGCGTCGACACTCATGCGCCGATCGTCGCAGTCGCCGAGCCCGCGCGCGGCAGCTATCTCGCCACCGCCAAGCCGGCCATTCGCATCACCTACTCCGATGAAACGGCGCTCGCGCTGGCGTCGCTGAGTGTGAAGATCAACGGCGTCGATCGCACCGCGGAGTTCACCGCGGCGGCCACGCAAGCCACCTGGAACGCCACCACTGCGCTGCCGGAAGGCGGCAACACCGTGGCGGTCACCATTCGCGACACGGCGGGCAATGAATCGACCGCGTCGACGTCCTTCAACGTCGACATCAAGAAGCCTCTGCTCACCGTGAACGCGCCCGTCGCCGATGCGACGTACGGCGCGAAGCAGGTCGACGTGGCGCTGACGTTTTCCGATGATCAGGCGCTGCAGCTGTCGACGCTCGAAGCGACCGTCGACGGCGCGGCGGTCGCGCTGACCGTCAGCGGCGATCGCGCCACCGGCAAAACTGCGGCACTGGCCGACGGCGCGCATTCGCTCGTCGCCAAAATTTCCGATCGCGCGGGCAATGCCACGACCGTGACGACGCCGTTCCGCGTCGACACCGATCTTCCCGTCGTGACGATCGACGAGCCGCTCGCCGGCGCGTTCCTCAAAACGAACAAGCCGCGCATCGCCATTAGCTTCTCCGACACGCAGGGCATCGACGTCGCCACACGCAAGTTCACGATCAACGGCACCGATCGCACGTCGTCGTTCACGCTGACGAACAACGGTTCGCCCGCGGTGCTCGATGGCACGCTCGCGCTGCCCGAAGGCTCCGTCAACGTCACCGCCGAAGTGGCCGACCTGGGCGGCAATCACGCCACCGGCAGCTCGCGCTTCTTCATCGACACGATCGCGCCGGCCGGCACGGTCGATCTCTCCACCATCACCAACAGCGCCGCGCCCGCGGTGAACGTGCACTGGACCGACGGCGGCTCCGGCGTCGATCCGTCCACGCTGCAGATCACGGTGGACGGCACCGATCGCACCACGCTCTTCGCCATCGACGCGGACGGTGCGGTCGGAACGTTGGCCACCACGCCGCGACTGCTCGACGGCGCGCACGAATTGCGCGCTACGTTCCGCGATCGCGCGGGCAACAGCACCACGCTCACACGCGCATTCACCATCGACACGATCGCGCCGGCCGCGCAGTTCATCGCGCCCGCCGACAACACGTTCGTCAACACCGCCACACCGCTGCTCAACCTCGCTTATGCAGACCAGAGCGGCAGCGGCATCGACACCGCCTCCGTGCACGTCTTCCTCCGCCGCGGCAGCGCCGCGGAGACCGACGTGACGTCGTACTTTGCCGTCGGCGCCGCGTCAGCGACGGGACAGATCCCGGCGAGTGCCGCACTCGGCGAAGGCACGCACCAGCTGCGCGCCGTCATCCGCGATGCCGCAGGCAACAGCAGCGAAACGTCGGCGTCGTTCGAAGTCGACACCGTCGCTCCGACCTTCGACGTCGTCACGCCCGCGCGCGGTTCGTTCCTCAGCGACGCCACGCCGCGGATCGAGATTCGCTTCGCCGATGAGCGCAGCGGCGTCGATCGCGCGCAGCTCGCCATCACGCTCGACGGCACCGATCGCACCGCGCTCTTCGCCATCGACGCGAACACCGCCACCGCCACACTCACCGCGCCGCTCGCGGAAGGCGCGCACACGCTCGGCGTGACCGTCGTCGATCGCGCCGGCAATCACGCCGTTGCCGCACCGGCCACGTTCACCGTCGACACGATCAAGCCGGTCGTAACGATCGCCGCGCCGCTCGCGAACGCCTACGTGCCGACGCAGATACCGGCCATACAGCTCACGTTCAACGACGGCACCGGCAGCGGCATCGCGCCCGCCTGGGTCACCATCCTCGTCGACGGCGTCGATCGCACCAGCGAATTCACCATCACCGCGACGGGCGCGCAGTCCGCGCTCACCACGCCGCTCTTCGACGGTGACCACGTCATCAGCGTGACGGTGCTCGATTGGGCGGCGAACTCCGGCATCGCCACCGCGCAGTTCCACGTCGACACGAAAGCGCCCGTTCTCAACATCCTCGCACCGCTCGCGAACGCATTCACGAACGCCGCGGCCATCGACGCCGAAGGTACGGTCGCCGACGCCAGCCCCGTCACGATCAAAGTCGAGAACACGAACGCGGTCGTCACCGCGAACGGCTGGAAAGCGACGGCCGTTCCGCTGCCGGCGACGGAAGGCGCGGTCACGCTGCATGTCGTCGCCACCGATCTCGCCGGCAACAGCACCACCGCCACCGCCGTCGTCACGGTCGACAAGACCAAGCCTGTCGTCGCCATCACCAAGCCGCTCAACGGCGCGTTCCTGAAAGGGCCGTCCGTCGAAGTGACCGGCACCGCCAGCGACAGCGCGCCCCTCGGAGTGGAAGTGAACGACGTTCTCGCCACGATGACGAACGGCACGTTCACCGCGTTCCTCAGCGGCGGCGACGGTCCGCTCGCCATCACCGCCACCGCGCGCGATTCCGCCGGCAACGTCTCCACCTCCACCGTGCAGGTGACCGTCGACTCCGGCGCTCCGGTCATCACCGTCACGTCGCCCGCTCCCGATTTTGCGACGTCCGCGCAGAACGCCACCATCACCGGCACCATCGCCGACGCCACCGCCGTCACGCTGAAGATCAACGATGTCCTCGTGCCGGTCAGCGGCGGCGCGTTCAGCTACAACGCGCCGCTCGCCACGGAAGGGGTGAACACGTTCACGCTCGTGGCCACGGACGCCGCGCAGAACAGCAGCAGCGCGGTGGTGAAGATCACCGCCGATCGCACCGCACCGGTGGTCGATATCGCGTCGCCCGCCGCCAACGCCGTCGTGGCGAATCTGCCGGTCGTCGTGCGCGGCACCGTCACCGACGCGACCACCACCACCGTGACCGTGAACGGCACCGCCGCCACGCTCATCGGTGACGCGTGGGAAGCGTCGTTCGCCACGCTGCCGGAAGGGGAGCAGACCTTCACCGTCGTCGCCACCGACGCCGCCGCGAACAAGACCACCGTCACGCGCAAGATGACACTCGACCTCAACGCGCCGGTCGTGACCATCGCCACGCCCGCGAATCTCAGCTTCACCAAAAACGCCATCACCACCATCACCGGCACCATCACCGACGTCACGCTGCAGAGCGTCACGGCCAAGGGCTTGACCGGCACGTTCCAGAAAGTGGAAGGCGCGGCCAATCAGTTCACCTACTCCATCGCCGCCGTGCCGCTCGCCGACGGCGACAACGTGCTGCAGATCATCGCCACCGACTCCGCCACACGCACCGGCCAGGCGCAGGTGACGGTGACGCGCGACACCACCGCGCCGCTGGTCTCCATCGACGCGCCGTCGTCGCTCACCAAAACCGCCACCGCCCCGATCCAGATCGCCGCCACCGACAACCTCGGCACCCCGAAAGTCGTCGTGACGCTGAACGGCGCAGAACTGCAGACGTTCACCGCGCCGCCGTTCGAGCTGACGCTCTCCGTTCCCGCCAGCGCCAACGTCGGCGACGTGCTCGTGCTGGCAGTGCTCGTCACCGACAAAGCCGGCAACACCGCCGCGGCCACGCAGAACATCCGCGTCGTCTCCGACGGCGTGATCGTCGGCCAGGTGCTCTCCGACACCACCGGTCTGCCGGTGGAAGGCGCGCGCATTCGTGTCGCCAACGGCACGCAGGTCGCCACGAGCGACGCGCGCGGCCGCTACTCGTTCACCGCGAACGACGCCTTCGTCACCGTGACGATTGATCGCGAAGACGGCAGCGTCATGCCCGTCGATCGCACCGTAGCCATCGCATCCGGCACCGGCACCGTGCCGGTCGACGCGCGCCTCACGCCGCTCGCGCAGCCGAAGAGCATCGGCACGTCCGGCGGCTCGATCAGCAACGCACCGGTCACCGTGACGTTCGCGCCGAACGCGCTGACGTCGGCCGCTCCGCTGTCGCTGACGCTTCTCTCGCCGCAAGGTCTCCCCAATCTGCTCCCTCTCGGCTGGACGCCGCTCGTTGCATTCGATCTTCGCGGCGCCGATGCGTTCGCCGGTCAGGTCAGCGCGACAGTCAGCGGCGTGACCGGCGCGATGCATCTCGTCGCCTATCGCCGCGCCATGAACGCGTGGGTGATGGTGCAGCGCGACGTCGTCGCTTCCGCGAACGGCGTCACCGTCGCGCTTCCGGCGCCCGACGCTTACGCACTGGTCGTGCTCGACAACGATGCCGCGATCACCGCACCACTCGCGGGCGAAGTGCTGCCCGGTGTGGCCATGCAGGAGATTCCGTCCACCGCCGCGAGCACCGGCACCGTCACGCCGCCCGTCATTCCGCCCACCGGCGGCGAAGCGAAAGGCAGCGTCACCGTGACCTCGCCCGCGCCGCTGCCTTCCGGCACCGTCGTACAGGCTACGGTCAACGAAACGTTCACGCTAGCCAACGGCAACAGCGCTTCCGAAGAGAAGCGCACCGAAGACATCGTGCTCTATCGCAACGCGACGAACGGTCTCGCGGCAGAAGTGCCGGTCGTCCCCACGCGCTCATTCGCGAACGGCGAGCTCGCCGAAGGCCGCGTCCATCTCGACATCTTTGCCGGCCGCGAAGCGGTGCGCGGCAAGACCGGCGGCAACGCCGCGGTCACCGTCACCTCGAGCGATGCCGCGATTTCGGTCGCCGCCAGCTCTCTGCCGGAAGACACCGCTGTCTCCATCGAATCGGCGCCGCTTTCAACCTTCACCGCCGCGGTGAATGGCGTCACGCCGTTCGCGGAGGTTGTGGTCGATCTCTCCGGCCGCACGCTCGCCACTCCTGCCGAAGTCTCCGTCGCCGCGGCCACGGTTGCGCCGAGCGACACCATCGTCGTCGCGCGCGTGGAACGCGTGGACGGCATCGCGCGCATGGTCGTCGTCGCCGCTGCCGATCTGCTGAACGGCCGCGCCGTCACGCGCGCCAACGCCGATCTCCCCGGCATCGAGCGCGAAGGCCGCTACATCTTCTACCGCAGCGCGAACGCACTCGCGCTCATCAAAGGCACCACCACCGCCAACGGCGCACCGGTCACCGCGCTCGTGCTCACCAACGCTTCGCCGTTCGCCGCCATCGCCAACGCCACCGGCAACTACACGCTCGCCGCGCCGGCAGGCACGATCACCATCGAATCAACCGTCGCGCAGACGTCGCTCCGCGGCACCGGTTCCATCGCCGCCGCCGCAGGCCAGACGGCGCATCTCGATCTCGCGCTGGCCGGCACCACCTCCACGGCCACCATCACACCCGCCGACGGCGCCACGCTCGTCGACACCGCCACGCAGATCGATCTCGTCTCGACCGCCGCGCTCAACGCCGCCACGGTGAACGCATCGACCGTGCGCCTGATCAAAGAAGGCGGCAGCAACGTCGCGCTGCGCTTCGTCGTCTCCGGCAGCGGCAAGAGCGTGGCGATCATTCCGATCGCGCAACTCGACGCCGCCACGCGCTACACCGTCGTCATCTCCGGCGTCGCCGACATCTACGGCGGCTACGTCACCGCACCGCAATCGTCGTTCGTCACCAAGCCCGACACGCCGGTGCAGATCGACACGACCAAGCTCACGTTCACCTTCCCCGACGCCGAAGGCATCGTGCACTTCAGCGCGCCCGCAGGCTCGCTCGTCGCGGGCTCGCAGGTGATGGTGGTGAACACCGGCAACGGCGTGGTCGTCACCTTCACCGCACTCAACGACGGTTCGATCAGCGGCGAACTGCCGGCCACCATCGACGATCGCCTGCTCATCACCATCACCGATCCGATCGGCAACGCCACGAACTTCGATCGCAGCCAGTACGTCGCCACCGATGGCAGCGGCCGCGTGGCCGTCGGCGCCGGCGGCGGCGTCGTGCACGGACCGGAAGGGACGGAGATTCGTCTCCCCGAAGGCGCGCTCGAAAAAGGCGTGACCTTCCGCCTCGAAACGTTCGGCCCGAACGAATTCCCCGAGCGTCCCGAAGCGAGCGAAAACCTGCATTGGGCCGGCGGTCTGCGCGTCATCAGCGCCGACAAGCCGAAGCTCAAAAAAGAAGGCGATCTCGTGTTCGCCAAACCGGCCGACGCACCGGACGGCGCGTTCTACTACGTCTACCGCCGCCTGACCGGCCCGAACGGCGCCGTCGCATTCGAGTTCGTCGATCACGCCTTCGTCGAAGGCACCGGTGCCGATGCGAAAGTCGTCACCGCGTCGTATCCGAACATCGGCTGGAACGACAGCGTCGACTCGTGGGAATGGGCCGCCAACGGCGGCGGCATGGCCTTCGGCCTCGGCAGCGAAGTGATGTTCTCGCTCATGTACTCGTGGGACGCGTTGTGGCCCGGCACCGCCGTCGGCGGCCTGCTCACCGGCAACGTCTCGCGCCCCACCTGGAAGGAAGGTCAGAACGAGCCGGTGTACGAACCGGTGGTCAACGCCGTCGTCACCAGCGAAGCGGGTGCGCATCTGCTCGCGCTGCATTCGAGCGGCCGCCAGGCTTCCGAATCGACCGGCGACTCCGCCACGTTCGCGCGCACGCGCAGCGACGGCGTCTACGGCCTCGAAGATCCCACGTATTTCGGCGGCACGAAGACCGTCGTCCTCACCGCACCCGAATCGCAGCGCGCGCTCGCGCTCGAGCTCGACCCCGAGACTTCGCGCGCACGCAAGCTGCCCATCGAGTTCCGCAACATCGCCACGGCTTCGTTCGCGCTGCCGGTGCAGGATCCGCCGCCGCCGTCGCCGCAGATCGAAATTCACGTGATGACCGTCGCCAGCAACGGCGTGCGCAGCGAAGCTCCGAGCTACATCACGATGGGCAAGCAGCTGCTGGTCGGCTTCAAATCGAACGTCGGCACCGGCTTCCGTTCCTTCACCGCCAGCATCCAGGGCAATCCCATTCCGCTCATCGAAGACAACTACTCCGGCGACTTGAAGATGACGCGCGTCATCAACGAGCCGTTCAGTCCTCTGCAGGCCGACACGTACACCATCTCCGCCACGGTGGTGCCGCTCACCGGCCCCGCCGTGACCGTGACGTATTCGTTCCTCGTCATCGGCGGAGGCAGCGAAGAAAACAACATCGCGCGCAGCGGCCCGCCGAAAGTGCTCACCGCCGATCTCTTCCCGAAACAGGACGCCAAAGACGTCGCCACCACCGTCTTCCCGGTCATTTCGTTCAGCGAGCCGGTGCGCCACGTCATGCCCTCCATCACCATGCTGGACATCACCGAGGGGAGCACGGTGACGTACACCGTGGCGGCGGTAGCGGTCAGTGCGCAGGGCTCGTCGTACGTCGTCAGCGACCTCAGTACCGCCGATGCGGAAACGGCCGTTCGCTCCATCACCGTCCGTCCGAGCCGCGGCCTGAAGTTCGGCCACCTCTACAGCGTGCAGATCTTCGGCAACGTCATCGACGTCACCGGCGACTCGCTCGATTCGTTCCACCTGCAGTTCACTACGTACAAGCCCGAAGCCGCAGGCGCTTCCGCGCCGCCGTTCAACGCCGCAGGCGTGGCGGTCATCGGTGACCGCGCCTACGTCGCGCGCCGCAATCCGCCGCACGGCGATGTGGGCGTGTTCGACGTGAGCGATCCTGAGTTCCCGCACGAGATCTCCGCCTCGCGCCGCGGCATCACCGCGCAAGCTGCCGACATCCACGCCGAAGAAGACTCATTCCTCGGCGGTCCGCTCGTGGCCGTCGCCTCCGGCATCAACTACATCGACTACGGTCCGTCCAATCTCTACATCTACGGTCCCGATGCCGACTCGCTGCAGGTCAAAGGCATCGTCAGCATCACGCAAGGCATCGAAGAGGGCGTCATCCTTCGCTTCGACGTGAAAGGCTCGCTCGCCTACGTCACCTCGTCCGCATTCACCAAAGGTCTCGTCATCGTAGACATGCAGCGCGCTGCTGCCGCGTATCAGGAGCGCGTCGATAGCGGCGGTCTGATCGACGTCTACAAATCGATCAACCTGAAAGGCGTGGGCTGGGGCTTCCGCGAATCCGTCGTTCATCAGACGGATCTCTTCGACGCGACCGGCCAGCGCATTCGTCTCTACGGCATCAAAGCGCACGACTTCGTGATCGATGGCTCCGCGAGGCCGCTCGTCGTCATCGCCGGCAGCCGTCCGCTCGTCATCGCCGATCCGGAAGGCAGCTCCACCGCGATGTTCGCCGCCGAGAAGCTCGAGCTGACGTTCGATCCGCTCAAGCCGGATGCCGCCATCGGCTCGATCAGTCTCGCCACGCAGGTCGCCGTCACGGAGCTCGACGGCCGCGTCCTCGCCCTCCTCGGCGGCTGGGGCACCGCGCGCGTCAGCGACAGTCCGCAGAATCTCGTCACCGCGCCGTCCACCGTGCTCGCCGTCATCGACATCACCAATCCGCGCCAGCCGAAGCCGCTCAGCTTCACACGCTTCGACAGCGGCATCGGACGCATCGTCGTGAAAGACCGCTTCGCCATCGTCGGCAGCGCGGCTGCGCAGGTCGTGAACCTCACCAATCTTTCGCACCCGCTCATCGCGGGACCGCTGCCGGGCATCGGCGAGAACGTCGACGCCGTCGATCCGAATCTCGTCTTCTCGGTGGGCTGGGGCAACACGGGATTGAACGTCGCGCGCTTCGGTGCGCTGCGTTGCGCCGATCTCGAGAAGCAGACGCCGCATCTCCCCAGCGTCGTCAACAGCGGCCAGGCCATCACGCGCGGCGATTACACGATGAAGCTGGCCACCGGCCCGACTGGTTTTGTCGTCACGGATCTGCACATCGGCAAGCGGCTCATCGCGCGCAAGATCAGCCTCCCGTACTTCACGCTCGCCACGAGCGGCGGCGAATGGCGCTGCCAGCTCAAGGAAGGCGCGCCGTGCGAAGGCAACTCGAACATCACCGGCAAGCTGGTTTCGCTGAAGCTTCCCGAGACCGTGGCCTCGAACGCCACCGGTTTCGCCATCGAAGCGTCGTATCTCATCAACAACATCGATCCGACGCGCGATGAAAACGGCGAGCCGCGCGAATGCTGTCTCGTCGTCAAGCAGCGCATGGAGTTCGGCGCGGAAGGCACCGAATCATGCGAAGCCTCGGACGAGCTCTCCTGCGCGCGCTTCAAACCGATCGTGCGCTATCGCTACCTCTCCTCGCCGGGCGCGTACGCGTTCAAGTCGTTCAACAGCGTGCAGCGCTTCGACTTCAAGCCGCCCGCGCTCGACGCGTCGCTGCAGGGCTACGATCCGGCCACGGCGGGCACGTTCTTCCCGCACTCGCCGAACAACATCGCTGCGTTCTTCAAAGACTGCGAAGGTCCTGAGGTCATCCTCTGCGTCGGTCCGACGGCCACGCCATTCGGCAATCCGATGCTCACCGAGCAGAAGCACCGCATCATCGACGGCGGCAAGGTCGGACCGTTCGTTCTCTCCGACCCGGCCGACGTGTCACCGAATGCCGCCGTCATCGATAACCTGCACCTCGGTCCTGCCAGCCCGGCGGACGCCGACATCGACGGTCCTTCCCTTTCCGGACATCCCGGCTGCCCCGAGTGCGTGCACATTCACTGGCGCTGGGCGTCCGCACTCGAGCCGGACACGTTCTTGGTCGGCACCGTCATGCACATGGTCAGTCCGCGCTTCGACAATTTCGGAGGCAAGGCCATCATCCCCTCCGGCTCGACGCAGGATGTCGATGTCGGCCTGACCGTGCAGGAAGCCGGCGACGATCAGCTGGGGAGCAGTGGCACGTGGGAGTCGTTCTACAACTCGGGTGAGCCGATCAACACTGGACACTGGGAGTATCCGCCGCCGCTCGATCCGGGCATGCCGTCACAGCCGTACTTTGTCCGCGGCCAGGAGAAGCCGCTCACGTTCTGGTACTCGGCCACCGGTCACGACGTGAGCGACTCGTTCTTCGAGCACGGCATCTTCGTCTCGTCGCAACGCCTGACCATCACCAATCCCAGCGGCGACGGCCACATCCTGAGCGGCGACATCAACTTCTCGATCAAGAACAGCTACGGCACGCTCCCGATCACATGGAGAGCCGAAATGCTGGACTCATCGACGCGAGCGCTGCTGCGAACGATCGAACCGTCCACCGTGACGCAAACCGACAACGCGCTGAAGATCACCAACCTGCCGCTGTTCGCCAGCTACATCGTGCGCGTCTGGGCCACCGACGCCAGCGGCTGGACCACCAAGCGCGAAGGCGTCGTCCGGCTCGTGCCGATCTTCGAAAAGAAGAAAGCCACTCCGGCAAAGTAAGTTGCGTGAAACGAAAACGGCCGGCGAAAGCCGGCCCGTTTTTTCGTGCGCGCGTTCTGCCTCAGGCGTCGCGGTATTTCAAAGGAAACGCTTCAGGGTTTTCGATTGATCGCACCGACAAATCAATATCGAGATCAGGCCAATACAAGTGATCGTCACTTGGCCACTCGACATGCGTCAGCTGCGCGACAGAGGCCGTTGTAAACCACGGGAATTCGGAGAACGGAAGAAACAGCTCTCGGCCACTGAGCCAAAGCCAGAATCCGTGCGCTGAGATGTTGGTGACCTCAACTGCCGAAGTGTGTGCGCCATGCAGCTGCGATTTCATCCCGGTGCCTCTCGACGATTTTAACAAGTGCGCGTATTTCGTGAGCCGTAATGCCTTGACCGTCCGCGAATTCGACGGCCGGTTCAATCCAGAATTTCGCCTCGCCGTCGGCTGAGAAGACGTGGATGTGCATCCGCGGCTCCTCCAGCGAAAAGAACGCAAATCGATAAGGACCCTCGCGAAAGACCGTCGGGCTCACCGCGCGATCGTACTGCACACACTCCCGTACGCGCAGCGCTCCACCACCCCTCACTCCACCGCCACCCGCCGATACCACGCGTTGATGTACGCGTACGCACCGTAGGCCACGATGCCGATGCCGGTCAGCACGAGCAGCGCGCCGCCGAAGGGTTGTTCGAGCGCTTGCAGTGCTCCCGATGTCCCGTGCGCTTCGTTTGGATTGTGGTGCCATGCGGCAATCACCAGCGACGCGCCGATCACGAGGAAGACCAGGCCGCGCGCGCCGAGGCCAAAGCGCGAGATGGCGATGAGCGCGGTGCGCGAGCGGGCGCCGCTGAGATGGAGCTGTTTCGAGAGTTTCGCTGTGACGGCCGCGTACAGCTGATAGATGCCGTAGGCCGCGACGCCTAAGCCAGCCGCGGCGACGAGCCAGCGGCCGAACGGTGCGTCCATCAGGCGTCCGGTCCAGTGCTTCGCTTTCGCTTCGCTGTGCGCGCCGCTTGTGGCGTTGCGCATCGCGAAGCGCACCAGCTCCACCGCGAACCACGCGTACAGCGCGCCGCGTCCGACGCTCCCCGCGCGCAGCGCCAGACCCTTCGCGCCGTTGCCGCGATGTTCGGAATCAGCCCACGCGCTCGCGAAGCGCCAGATGGCGTAGCCGCCGAGGCCGAGGGCCATCACCCACAACAAGAGACGGCCGAAGGGGGCGTGCAGGATGAACGCGAAGGCATCCTTCTGATCGCCCGTCTTGCCGCGGCCGAATGGCGCCGATGCGGCGAAGAAGCCGATGATCACGTAGACGGTGCCGACGGAAATGTAGCCGAGGCGGGCGAGGCGTTCGATCCATGGAGCGGCCTCGCGGCGCGCTTCCTGTACGACAGACATGCGCGCCACGACTGAATGAAGCGTGCCACAGCCGTTTGACGCGCGCAGGTCGCGAGCCTATCTTGACGGAAAGCCAAAATCGGTAGACCGGAAATAAGGAGAAGGGTTCATGCGCCCAACGTCTGTGCTCCGTCCGTTCCTGGCCGCGCTGTTGTTCCTCCTGCCGCTTCCTCTCCTCGCGCAATCGCAAGCCACCACCGGCGTCATCGAAGGCATCGTCACCGACGCCAGCGGCGCCGTCCTGCCCGGCGTGACGGTCGCGGTGCACAACCTCGCCACGAATTACGAATCGACGCTCGTCACCGACAGCGCCGGCCGTTATCGCGGCGTGCTCCTGCCTCTCGGACCGTACGAAGTGAAAGCAACGCTCGACGGCTTCGGACCGCAATTGCAGAAAGGCCTCGACCTCGGCGTCGGCCAAACGCTCAGCGCGAATTTCAAACTGCAGCAGGCGTCGCTCAGCGAACAGATCGTGGTCACTGCGGAAGCGCCGCTCATTGAAACGAACCGCACCGAAGGCGCGACGCGCATCGATGACGAAGCGGTCTCCGATCTGCCGAACAACGGCCGCAACTTCCTCGACCTCACCAAGCTCACGCCGGGCGTCACCATCGTGCAAGGCCCGGACGGCGATGAGCTCTCCATCAACGGCCAGAAAGGCATCTCCAACAACATCTCCGTCGACGGCGCCGACTTCAACAACCCCTTCTTCGGTGAGCAGCGCGGTGGCCAGCGGCCCGCGTTCACATTCAATCTCGATGCGGTGAAAGAGCTGGTCGTCGTCGCGGACGGCGCGAACGCGGAGTTCGGGCGCTCGCAGTCGGGCTTCGTCAACGTCATCACAAAGTCCGGCACGAACGACGTGGCCGGCACCGCGCATCTCGTGTTGAAGAATGACGCGCTCAGCTCGAACGGCAAGAAGCCCGACGGCGGCGAAGCGCCGAAGTTCGATTCCAATCAGTACCAGACGGGCTTCACGTTCGGCGGGCCGCTGGTGCGCGACAAGATCTTCTACTTCACCGCCTTCGATCTGCAGCAGGCCTCGTCGACGAAGCAGACCGAATTGAATCGCATCGATCCGCGCGTGGTCGCCGCGCTGGCGAAGCTCGGCAGCCCGGAAGAAAACGGTTCCATCGAACGCACGAATGACGCGCGCGTGCTGCTCGCGAAAGCCGACTGGAACGCGAGCGCGCGCAATCAGGTCACACTTCGCTACAACTACACGTGGAGCGAACAGAAGAACGGCACGTTCGACGTCGATTCATGGGGCCGCAGCGCGAACGCGACGGAGAAAGATTCGTCGAACGCCGGCACGGGCAGCATCGTCTCGACCTTCAGCAGCGCGCTGCTCAATGAAATGCGCTTCCAGTACGCGCGCGAAAATCGGCCGCGTCCTTACACCGGTCCGGACATCACGGGACAGAACCGCCCGCTGCCCGACACCGCATTCGACTTCGCGAACGGCTACCGCTTCGGCATGCCGTTCTTCATCCCCGTCGAGTATTACGACACGCGCGTGCAGCTCAACGAGAACCTCTCCTATCTCCTCGGCGCGCACTCCATCAAAGCGGGCGCCGAATACAACCGCGTCAACTCCGTGCAGACCTTCCTCGGCTTCGCCAACGGCCGCTACATCTTCAGTTCCACGGACGGCTTTCTCAATTACGTGAACAATCCGAGCTACGTCGAATGCTCCGACGGCAGCACGTCGCAAACCGGCGCGTGTCCTGCGGGCACCGACATCACCGGCCCGGTGCTGCTGTATTTGCAGCAGGCCGGCGTGGGCGGACTCTCGGTCGAAGAAGCCGGCACGCAGAGCATTCCGCAAACCGAGCCCGCGGTGTTCGTGCAGGATTCGTGGGAAGTCACGCCGAACTTCAACGTGCAATACGGCCTGCGCTGGGAAGCGCAGATGGAGCCCGATCCGATCACACCCGCCAATGAAGTCTTCTATGCGAAGTTCATCGGCCAGACCAAAGGCGGCCAGGAGTTCCCCTCCGACGGCAACATCCCCTCCGACAACTCGATGTGGCAGCCGCGCCTCGGCCTCTCGTGGAATCCCGGCGGCGACGGCAAGAAAGTGCTGCGCGCCAACGCGGGCATCTTTTACGGACGCGTCCCGGGACTCACGCTCGCGTCGTCGCGCTCCACGAACGGCAGCCGCGGCCAGACCATCTTCCGCAGCAGCGCCGCCTCGCCGTTCCTCGGCCCGGTGCCGGCGTATCCGAATCTCATCCCGCAGTCGGAGATCGGCAGTCCGTTCCGTCCCGACGTCTTCGTCTTCGACAAAGATTTCCAGAACCCGCGCACCACGTCGTACAGCGCATCGTGGGAGCAGGAACTGATCAAGGATTACGCATTCCTCGTGAAGTACAACTACGCGAAGGGCGATCACATCACGCGCTTCGTGAATCGCAACGATCCGCTTCTCGGCTCGCCCTGGTCCACCGGCCTCGGCGCCGACGGCAGCAACGGCATCGGCGCGCTGACGGTGGTGGAGTCGACAGCGAAGAGCCTCTATCGCGGCATCACGTTCGGCGTCTCGAAGCGGCCCTCGCACAACGTGCAGTTCCAGGCGTACTACACGTATTCGAAAGACATGTCGGACGATGACAACGAGCGCGATCCGTTCTCGTTCCGCTATGCGAAGGTTACCGATCTCGCCGCGGAGTACGGCTACTCCGATCGCGATCAGCGCCATCGCCTGAACAGCTGGCTGTTGTGGAACGCGCCGTACGGCTTCGATCTGAACGTGCGCTACTCGTATCGCTCCGCGCAGCCGAAGTCGATTACCGCAACTGGCGCGGACGCGCAGACGCCGCAGGACCGCTGCTCGAAGCGCAATCCGGACGGCTCATGCACCGCGGACGCCGTCGTCACGCAACGCAATCTCGGCCGCAAAGACAATCAATTCTCGTCGTTCGATTTCCGCCTGT